>CAZWPY010000053.1:1187-7947 GCA_964635475.1 uncultured Acidimicrobiia bacterium | reverse complement strand
ACGCCCGGCGTTGTTTCACTTCTTCGACGAGGCCCTCGCCCGGCTGCTGTAGTCGGGCGCCCGCCCGCGCCCGCGTCCGCCCCGACGGACCCAACTTGCCGAGCGCCGCAACGGTCAGCTCAACCCGAGGAAGCGGTCGGCTCGTACCCAGGCGCCGCCCCCGCTGTCACGCCGGGGACCACACATCGAGTGGAACGTCGCGCGCCACGTGCAGGAAGTCACTATCCGCTGTTAGCAGCGTGAGGCCGTTGGTGATGCAGATCTGCGCGATGAGCGCGTCGATCGCCGCCAGCTGGACCCCGGAACGTCGGCACCTGAGACTGAGATCCGCTGCGCCGCCGTAGTCGGAGCGAGTCGGCTCGATGAAACGTAGGGAGTCGATGTGTTCACGGATCTGACCCTGAGTACCCGGGAGTGTGAACCCGCGCAAGAGTTCGAGATAGACGACACCGGTGGTCACGACCTCGCGGGCGCGAGCCCTGAGGCTCAGCTCGGCGACGAACGGATCGGTCGAAGGAACGTCGCTGCGGTAAAAGCGGGACCAGACGCTCGAATCGACAAGAACGCGACTCAATCGATCCAACCGAGCTTACGGTCGCGAGCACGACGTTCTTCTTTGATGTCGTAGTCCGGATCCCAGTCGTCGAACTTGCCACGAGACTCAAGGATCCGCTCGTGGGCACGCCGGGCGATGTACTCCTCGAGCGCGACAGTGACCGTCGCCTTCTTGGTCTTCTCGCCACCGATGGCGAGCGCTCGCTCCAACAGTTCGGGATCGATCGCCAGGTTGGTAGCCACGATGTGTACCTCCTTACACACGAGGCTACACAGACCTGTTTCTGTCACTGTGTAACTACCACTAACGCAAGAGTTTGAAGGTGGCTCACCCAGGTCAACGGCCCTGTTTCGACCAGACCTTGGTCCGTGACCCGTACGCAGTTCAGGCAAAGGGCCCGAGAATGTTCATCTAGAGTGCCCGCGAATGTACAGAAGTCCAGCCCGAGAATGTACACTCACGATAAGATTGCCCCGTGAGCGAGTCCCTGCGAGCAACCCACTACCGCACGCGGGTCATCGATAGTGAGCTCGACGAACTCCTCACCGGAGCCGCCGCGATCTCGATCGAAGGAGCGAAAGGCGTTGGAAAGAGCGCCACCGCAGCAGAACGGGTCGACGCCGAGTTCCGCTTGGAGTCAGCGACGGTCCGAGCGCTGCTCGAGGCCGATCCAGCGCGGATCCTCAACGGTCAACGCGTCCTGCTCGACGAATGGCAGCACCTACCGGCCACATGGGACCTTGTTCGCCGCGCGGGCGAAGCCGGGGCGTGCGCTGTGCGATTCATGCTCACCGGTACTGCGTCGGGTGCCGGCATGGGGGGCGAGCGCTGGCCGATTCATTCTCACCGGCCCTGCGTCGGTTGCCGACATGGGCCGCCACTCCGGTGCCGGTCGAATTCTCATACTGCGTATGCGACCTCTGGCGATCGCCGAGCGAGGGTACGCCCCCTCGGTCAGCCTCGCTGACCTCCTCACCGGAGACCGGCCGGCGGTGGTTGGCGAGACCTCAGTCGATCTCGCGACGTACGCCTCAGAAATCGTGACTTCAGGCTTCCCCGGCATCCGTGAGCTTCCCGGCAGAATCCGCCGCGCACAGCTCGACAGTTACGTCGATCGAATCGTCGATCGCGACGTCGCAGAGCTCGGATCCAAGCTGCGCAATCCGGCCGCCTTGAAACGATGGATGAGCGCTTACGCGGCAGCGACCGCCACAACAACGACCTACACGAAGATCGCCGCGTCGGCCACTCCCGGAACCCGCGAGCAGTCCTCTCGCACGACGCTCGGTATCTACCGCGATGCCCTCGAAGGCCTCTTCATCCTTGATTCGCTCCCCGGTTGGCTGCCCAACAACGCACACCTGAGCGAGCTGGCGGCGTCACCCAAACACCATCTCGCTGATCCAGCGCTCGCTGCAACGCTGCTGGGCCTTGACGAACAGGCTCTCTTGGCTGGAGATGACCGAGGCGCAGCCCTATTCCGCGACGGCCCGTTCCTCGGCGCACTGTTCGAATCCCTAGTAGCGCTCAGCGTCCGGGTGTACGCGCAGCGCAGCGAATGCCGCGTTTCTCACTTCCGAATGCATCGTGGCGAGCATGAAGTCGACCTCATTGTGGAGCGACGCGACGGAAGATGTGTGGCACTGGAGGTGAAGCTCTCACCCCACGTGAACGACGGCGACGTACGTCACCTCATCTGGCTCAGAGACAAGATCGGCCCCGCTCTGCTCGACGCCGCAATTGTCACGACCGGGACAAGTGCCTACCGGCGCCCCGACGGCATCGCCGTGATCCCCGCTGCCCTACTCGGACCCTGAGCGCCGTAACCCAGACTCAACACGGCTGAGCCGACCGCAGTACCGGCGTTGTCAACAGCCGCACCGGGTCGGTGAGCACTACATCGCCAGGCCCGGCGAAACGACAGTTGTCTGTACGTTGACGTACAGAGAAGTACATAGCGGTCCGATAGCTGCTCGCAGAAGCGGTTCCGCTACACGGTCAGTTGGACGGTCGGGCGGCGTCGAGATCGACCACCTCGAACTCGAGCAGCTCGGCAGTCGGCGCAACAGGAGGGGCCGCGGCGCTGCCCGCGCCGTCGCCTGCGCCCTGTGATCCGCGGTGCCCGTGGCCAAAGGCCTCGCTGTTCACCCAGTTACGAAAGTCGTCCTCTGAGGCCCAGCGGGTATAGACGAAGTAACGATTCTCGCCCGCTGTGGGTCGCAGCAACTCGAACCCCTCAAACCCCGGCATGCCTTCTACGGCACGAGCCCGAGCAGCGAATCGTGCTTCTAGAGCGGACCCCATACCCTCGGGCACGGAAATGGCGTTGATCTTTACGACACTCATGGGCGCGCCACGTTAGGCGCATCGAGGGCGCCACCGTCCCCCGGCTTCACCAGCGCTCGGTCAAAACGCCACATAGCGAGCGCAAGCGCGGCCAGTCCAACGGCGAGCGACGTTCGCCCTGAGCTCGTCAGGTCCAGAACCCACTGAGCCGCTCCCCCGCTCGACCGGCTCCACGGTGCCAAGTAGGCCAGACCGAGATAACCACCCCACAGCCACGCGCCCGCTCCGATCCCGCCCGCCAACAACAACGCAGCCGCCGCCCCCAGGTACCACGGCAAGACGTACGGCGCCACGACACACACGGCGAGCCCGACGACGCCCGCGAGGCCACCCCACGCGGCCGCGTCGCCCGCGCGCCGCCGAGCCAACAGCAACGCCACGGCACTCACTGCCACAGCCCCGAGGGCGACGAGCGCGAGGGCATCGACGCGGTCGCGCACCGCGGGGCCGGCAATACGTCCCAACTCGCCCGTGGCCACGCGCGAGTGAGTCCAGCGCAACCGGAACCACTCCCATATCGCGGCGCGGCTCGCCCGCCCCGTAGCGGAGCCAAGCGCATCGGCGTACGCGCCAATTCCCCACGGCGCCGTCATCGCGACGCCGAGCGCGCCGAACGCGCCACACCAACGAGCGGCCCCACGCGCCCGACCGATGGCGAGTGCCGCGAGCCCAAGGGCCACGGCTGGTACACCCGCTACCGCCTTTATCGACACCGCGATCGCAGCCAACACGCCCGACAACAACCACCTGCTGCGGACCAACGCTCCAGCAGCCGCCAGCAGACATAACGCCAACGCCACGTCGGCGTGGCCGTCGTTGACGCCGTAGGTCACCGCGAGCGGCCACAGGCCAACGAGCACACACGCGCCAGCGCCACGAGCCCGATCCACCAACGCGAGCAGCACGAACCAACACCCCAGCACGCACAGGCGGAGCCAGCGCGCCGCGGCGTCGGGGCTATTGCCGCCAACAGCAGCCGCGCCCGCCGAGACAATCATCCACGCAGGCCCATAGACGGCCTTGGTGTCGCGCCACCTCGCGTCGACCGCAACGGCAAACGGATCGTCATCGAGCGCCGAGGGTGCCGTCGTATAGGGATTCTGCTGGTGTGCCACGACCTGGTGGCCGTAAGCGACATAAGCGAACGAGTCTCTCGATGTTCGTGGCGGCGCTGTCCATGCCGCGAGGCCGACCGTTGCAACAAGACCCCACACCACCGCCCGCGGAAGGCCAGCAACGACCCGGCCGTGGCGCACCTGCGGTCGCAAGAGCCACGCCAGCACACCGTGCGCGCCGAGCGCCAGGCCATAGAGCCACACCCGCGCCCAGGTGGCTTGAGCGGGCCACGCGACAAGAGCGACGTCGGCGCACGCAACCACGGCCGCAGCCACCACCGGCGCACGGGCAAAGCGGCTGGCCTCGCCAACTCGCGCCCGTCCGAGGCTCACGAGTGAACCGGCAACCGCCCCGGCTCTACAGCAGAGATGGCCTCGACGAAACGTTGCAGCTGGCGCAAGTTGCGACACTCGAACACCCCATCGCAGTGTCGCCCGTATTCAGCAACGATCGAGTCACCAGTGTTCCAGTACGAACGCGGCTCGGGGTCGAGCCAGTAGACGTGGCGAACTCGGCGTTTGACCTCCGCGAGTACCCAACTTTGGCTCGCGTGGTAGTTGTTGCGCGCATCGCCCAAAAACAGCACGGACGTCTTCGGTGTGAGTTCTTGGCCCCACGTCTTCCAAAACGCCTCAAACGCGTGGCCGTAGTCGGAGTGGCCGTCGAGCCACACGACGTCGGCTTCGGTATTGATGCGGTGCACGGCCTCGACCGGATCGTCGGCCTGTTCGAAAAACCGAGTCACTTCGTCGATCCCGTCGATGAACACGAAGGACCGCACACGCGAGAACTGGCTCGATATCGCGTAAACGAACTGAAGGGTAAATCGAGCAAATGCCGCGACCGAGCCCGACACGTCCGCGATCACGACGATCTCGGGTTTGGCGGGACGGGGATGGCGAAACCGTGGCTCGGCTGGCACGCCGCCGTAGGCGAGCGATGACCTGATCGTGCGCCGGAAGTCCAACAAACCCTTGTGTTGATGGCGTCGACGGCGGGCGAGCCGCACAGCGAGCTTGCGGGCCAACGGCTGGATCGCCCGCCGCAATGCCGTGAGTTCGTCGCGGCTCGCGTGCATGAAATCGACGTCTTCCGGCAACGGTTTGCGCAGTGTCCTCGCCACCGCGTCGGCACCCCGATCGGCCACAAGCCGGCGGCGGATCTCGGCCTCAACTTCCTGCCGCAGCTGCGCTATGCGCGCTTGGTATTCCTCACGAACGAGGCGCTCCTCCAGCGGCGTAAAGGCGTCGTTGTGTTCTTCGCGTTCAGCACGCATCAACTGCTCGAGCACCCCATCGAGGTCGAGGTTGCGCAGCGTGCGGTAGAGGTAATACGTGCCACCGACGGGTCGCCCGGGTTCCATCCCAGCGAACATCGCCACGGCCTGTCGAGCCACCGCGCGCATACGTGCTTGGTCGGCTTGCGCGAGCGCTTGATACAACATCTGCGCCAACTGCTCGCGGGTCATCGAGTCGGCCGGTCCGCCCGCTTGCGGCGTCTGCTGCACATCGCCGGGAGCAGCTGCCGGGTCCGCACCGTCGGCCTCGAGTAGTTCTGGGTCGGCGCCGATCCCGAACTGCGGCCCACGAAACGAGAAGTAGACCTCAAACACGGTGTCGAAAACCCGATAGTGGGCTTGCGATTTCACCATCGTCGCCGCGAGTGCGGCCTTAAACGCGGCTCGATCGTCGAGCGGAATGTGGCGCACAGCCTCCAGCGCGTCGAGGTTCTCACCCAACGAGACGGGCAGGCCCGCGGTCCGAAGCTCGCCGACGAACCCTCCGAGTGTCGCGAGCATGTCCACGAAAGCCCCCGCCGCTGCCTGTCAGCCGTTTAGTTCTTTTGCGGCTTTGGTGATATCAGATTGGTACTTGAGCAAGATGTTGAGCGTCTCGGTCGCTTGTTTGGCATCGACAGAGTCGGCGCCCATCAGCAGCAACGTGCGGGCCCAGTCGATCGTTTCTGACACCGAGGGAGCCTTCTTCAGCTCGAGTTGGCGGATCGACCGAACGATGCGGGTGATCTGGTCGGCGAGCGCTTCGGAAATGCCGGGCACTCGGGTCAGCACGATCTGCCGTTCGCGTTCGACGTCGGGATAGTCGACATGCAGATACAAACAACGACGTTTGAGTGCTTCTGACAACTCGCGAGTGTTGTTCGACGTCAAGAAAACTAAGGGAATCTGCGCGGCGGAGATCGTTCCCAGCTCAGGGATCGAGACTTGGTAGTCGGAGAGGATCTCCAGCAGCAAGGCCTCGGTCTCGATTTCGACTCGGTCGACTTCGTCGATCAACAACACGACCGGGTCAGGCGATCGAATCGCCTCCAGCAGCGGGCGGGCCAGCAAGAACTCCTCGGAAAAGAGGTCGTCTTCCAGTTCGTCCCACGACGCGCGTTCGCCTTGCCGTTCGGCTTGAATCCGCAGCAGCTGCTTTTTGTAGTTCCACTCGTAGAGGGCTTTGGCCTCATCGAGACCCTCGTAACACTGCAAACGAATCAGCCGGGCGCCAGTCATTCGCGCCACCGACTTGGCGAGTTCGGTCTTGCCTGTGCCCGCGGGGCCCTCCACCAGCACCGGCTTGCCCAAACGATCCGCCAAGTACACAACCGACGCGATGGCCTCGTCGGCCAAGTAGTCGACGCTCGCGAGCGCCTCTCGCACGGCGGCGACGCCAGCAAAACGGGGCGGATCTTGGGTCATCGTCATTCAGCAATCCTTGTCATCGAATATTCACAAGCGTT
>CAZWPY010000053.1:0-1087 GCA_964635475.1 uncultured Acidimicrobiia bacterium | reverse complement strand
ATCGCCTCGGTGTGGCCGGATCCGTAGCGGCGAATGTGCTCGACAGCAGCCGCGAGCGAGTCGACCACTGCGACCGACATCTTGAGGTCGAGGAACTCGGTAGCGAAGTCGACGTCGGTAGCAACGCCCATACGACCGCCGACGATCGACCGCGAAGCCTCGTCGCCGACCAACTCGACGCCGTCGAGCGCTTTGGCGACACGCGGGAGAAATTCCCGAGCCACATCGGCGTGCACCAGTAACGACTCAGCTGCGTTACAGACCGAGGTCCGATGCGTCTTGGCGTTCACGACAATCGACTCGGCCATGTCGAGGTCGGCGGAGGCATCGACATACACGTGGCAGTTGCCGTCTCCGTCGATCACGTAGGGAACCGTCGCGTGTTCTCGGATCGCCGCGATCAGCGACGCACCGCCGCGGGGAATCAACACGTCGATCAAGCCGTCAAGTTGCATGAACTCGCGCGCGGCCTCGTGGCTCGTGTTCTCGACGAGCAGCAGCGCGTCGGGGTCGAGGCCGGACCGTTCGAGCGCCTCGCGCAGAAGGGCAACGATCGCGATGTTGGAGCGCAGCGCAGCCGACGACCCACGCAAGAAGGCGGCATTACCCGACTTCAGGCACAAACCAAACGCGTCGCTCGTGACATTCGGGCGGTTTTCATAGACGATCGCCACCACTCCGAGCGGTACCCGAACCTGCTCGATTACGAGCCCGTTGGGCCGACGCCAACCCGACACGACCTCGCCGACGGGATCGGGCAGCGTGGCCACTTGCCGCAGCCCGGCCGCCATCGCCTCGATGCGACTGGCATTGAGGCGAAGCCGGTCGACAACTGTGGCGCTCGTACCGGCGTCGACGGCTGCGGCCACGTCGGCGGCATTGGCCGCGAGCACTGCGTCGGAACCGGCCTCGAGCCGATCGGCGGCCGCAAACAACGCAGCGTCTTTGACCGACGCGTCGAGCAGGCCAATTGATCGACTAGCCGCTTTCGCGCGCTCGCCTAGGGCACGAATCTCCGACATCGCTCCAGGGTATCGGTCAGACGACCAATCTCATCCACGAATTGGAACTCCACCTTTACTCGCAA
>CAZWPY010000052.1:0-21117 GCA_964635475.1 uncultured Acidimicrobiia bacterium | reverse complement strand
CGTTTGTGGCGATGCGGCCGACGCTGGCGGACTTCATCGTGGAGATGCCACGGGGTGCACAAGTGATCTACCCAAAGGATTTGGGTCAGATCTTGATGATGGCCGACATCGCGGCCGGTCAGCGGGTTTTGGAGTCTGGAGTCGGGTCGGGCGCGTTGTCGATGGCGCTGTTGCGCGCCGGTGCTGATGTCACGGGCTTCGAGCTCCGTGAGGACTTCGCACGCAAGGCGCAAACAAACGTGGCGGCGTTTTGTGGCACGCAGGTCGCGACCCAGCGTTATCACGTGCACGTCCACGACATCTACGAGGGTGTGCCCGTTGGCCACCGGGCCTTCGACCGTGTCGTGCTCGACTTGCCCGAGCCGTGGCGTGTGGTTGGCCACGCCGTGGACGCGTTGCGACGGGGTGGGATCTTCCTTGCTTACCTTCCGACCGTGAACCAGACCCACACGTTGCGCCGCGCGCTTGACGAATATGGGTTCTGCTCGGCGCAGACGGTAGAAGTGATGTTGCGCACGTGGCACGTCACCGAACAGTCGGTGCGACCCGACCATCGTATGGTCGCCCATACCGGTTTTCTCACCGCGGCACGCTGGCTCGGCCCGCAGGAGGGCCCGGTGTCGGCCCCGCCTCCACCCGCGTAAGGCGACATCGGGGCCGACCCGGCAACGACGCGGCAACGACGCGGGCGCACCGCTCGGCCGCTGTGTCGGCCGTACCCTTGCGGGCGACAGTGAATACGTTCGACTTCTTGATCCTCCTCGCCGCGGCCGCGGCGGCGTTTGCCGGCTGGAAGGCCGGGATCGCGGCGCGTTTGGTCGGCTGGGTGGGGGTGGCGGTCGGACTGGTGGTGGCGCTGCGACTGTTGCCCACGATTGCCGGCTGGTTTGATCCTGAAGAGCCGGGGCTGCAGTTCGCCGTCGCCTCGGCCGTGGTGATCGCTGGGGCGATGTTGGGCCAAGGTGTCGGCCAGATGTTGGGCGCGAAACTGCAAGTCGCGCTACCTGCGGGTCCGTGGAAGATCGCCGACCGCAGCGGCGGACTGTTGGCGGGTCTGGCCACTGTGGTGATCGCCGTGTGGTTGGCGAGCCCGCCGCTCGCGGAAACGAGTGGCTGGCCGGCCGACCAGGCCCGCGGTTCGGTGCTCGCGAAGTCGGTCAACGAGACCCTGCCCGAACCGCCTGACTTGATCCGCGAGATCCGCGAGACAGTCTCAAGCCGGTTTCCCGAGGTATTCACCGGTGTGGCGCCCGACGTCGACGTCGGCGAGGTCCCCGAGAGCGACTCTCTCGATGCCGCCACGCGTGCCGCGGTCGAGGCGTCGACGGTGAAGGTCGAGGGCGGCGCGTGCGGTCACTTGAGCCAAGGCAGTGGCTTTGTGATCCGCCCTGGGCTCGTGATGACGAACGCGCACGTTGTGGCCGGGATGGACGACCCTCGGGTCGCGGTGAGTAACGACGTCGGCGGCTTCACCCGCGTGGCGGCACGCGTGGTGCTCTTCGACCCCGACCTCGACGTCGCGCTGCTGCGAATCGCCGATAGTTCAGTTCCGCCGCTCAAGGTCGGAGATGGCGAGACAGGCGACTCCGTCGCCGTGTTCGGTCATCCTGAGGGCAGTGTCGCGGTCCGAGTGGCGCCAGCGCGTATCGCCAACGAACTCGACGCGGTTGGCAAGGATCTCTACGACACCCGCAAGACCACCCGTCGCATCTTCACGCTCGCGGCCGATCTCGAACCCGGCGACTCAGGGTCACCGGTTGTCGACACCCGTGGCCACGTTGTCGGCGTGGCGTTCGCCATCTCGTCGGACACCGATGGCGTGGCCTACGCGCTCACCTCGGTGGGAATCAAGGTGACGATGGCGCGTTACGACGACGACGACACGTCGGTGGTCGGGCTCGCGGGTCCGTGCCCCTGAGCACGCAACTGAAGCACACGTTCGACACACACGACGAGCAGCACGAGCCAGGCAACGCGGGCGTGTGTGGAGGCCGACAGCGCGTGGCGCGCGATCTCGTTGGGGTCGCCAAGCCAGGAGAACCAAATCTGTGCGATGCCGATCGCGCAGCACGCGGCGAGAGCGCCATGGCGCCGGTCGAGTCGGCGGCGCAGCGCCCACAACGCTGCGCCCACCAGCACCAACCCGGGCACTAACACGTACTTTGAGCCGGGAAACAAGACGCGCCCGAGCATGCCGTCGGGCACATGGTCGAGTTTTCCCAACGCGAAGGCGCCGAGGCGGTGATCGCCAACGGTCTCGCCGAGGTCGTCGAACGGACTGGTAACCGCCCACGCGGGGTGTCGGCCGATCCACTGGGCATAGGTCGCACGGCCGTCGGAGTAGACCCAGTCGACGTAGGGCTTCATCGTCGGATCGCGGTTGATGTCCTGCTGGTTGTAGCTAAACAGCGGCAAGTTGCGGTACTGCTCGAGCCGGTCGACTTGTGGCAACCCGTGATCGACGAAGAAGGCTTTCATCTCCGGGTCGGGCAGCACGCGAAAGATCGTGATGTCGTGAAACGGGCCCGTCCAGTAACCCGAACTCATCGACGGGTACGTGAGCAGGATCGCCGCCGCGGTCACAACTCCCATCCCTGCGGTGGCGGCCGCGCGCTTCACCCGCGCTGCGTCGTCGCCGCGCCAAAGGATCAGCAGCGCCGCGAAACACAGCAGCCCACCTGCGTAAACGAGTTCATATGCGTTCGTATAACGTAAAGCAACCCAGAGCCAGCCGACGGCCACAGCGATGCCGACTGAGCGCCGATTCGGGGCCCGCCACGCCCGCATCACCAAGGCCGTCAAGACCGCTGCCAGAGCGGCCGAGAGCGACTCGGTTAACACGGTGAGCGTGAACGCGACCAGAGGCTCGGTCAAGCTAAACGTGAGTACAACAACAACCGCCGCCACTCTCGCGGGCGTCGAGTCGAGTGCCTCGCGCAACAGCCACGCAGCGAGCAGCCACAACAACGCGACGAGCACGATCTGTAGCCACACCACACGCGCTTCGTCGTTGCCCACCAGCTTGATGAGCATGGGATAGACGGGCGGGCGCAGTTCGGTCCACAGCCGTTTGTCCCACGGCGCCCAGTGCGACGCCTCCATGTACTCCGCGCTATCGGGCAGGAGCACTCCAACCCAGCCGCGATGGAGCCAGAACGACCACAAAACGACGTAGACGCCGGCGATCGGCGTGAACCAGCGAAGGTCGGGACGCGAAACAGTCCCCGGGTGAGCGGGGACTGTGTGGGTGGGTGCTGGCTTGGGCAGTGACGCCACTAACGGCGCGAAACGCCGACTAATGGTTAGTCGACCTCAATGAAAATGCACTCGCCGGGACACTCTTCGGCCGACTCGATTACGCCGTCTTCTTTACCGGCCGGGACGTTGGCGAGACCCTCGGGGCCGCCTGGGTCCGAAAAGATCTTGTCGCCTTCCTTGACGTACGCGAGCCCGTCGTCGAGCAATGCGAACACGTCGGGGGCGATTTCTTCGCACAGGCCGTCGCCGGTGCACAGGTCTTGGTCGATCCACACCTTCATGGCAGAACAAGTTAGTCGATGGTCGTGTGGTGACTGACTTCACGGCGCTGGCTTGGCTGGCGTCGTGGTCACGGCTTCGAGGTCGCGCGAGTGGGGTGTCGCGCGATTGGGGTGTCGCGCCCGCTACGGTCCGAACTGGGTCAGTGCGACGCGTAGGGAGGTGTGCGGTGGAGCATGACGGCCAGGACATGTCGAACCACACGGTCGAGGAGTTGCTCGCGGAGCTGGAGCGGTTGCGCCATCGCGCCGAACTCGCGCCCAAACGAGTTGCGCAGTTAGAAGAACGCCTGCTGGAAACCAAGGGTCAGCTGGCGGCGGCCGTGTCGCACAACGAACGGCTGTCGTTCACTTTGCGAGAGGCTCGTGAGCACATCGCGGCCTTGCGTGACGAGGTCGACAAACTCACGCAGCCGCCGGGCGCGTATGGGGTCTACGTCGCACAGAACGACGACGACACGGTCGACGTTTTGGCCAACGGACGCAAGATGAGAGTCGCGATCCACCCCCAGCTCGACGTGGAAGCTCTTGAACGGGGCTGCGAGGTTCTGCTCAACGAGTCGTTCAACGTGGTGCAGTTTCGCGGGCCCGAGCGGGTCGGCGAGGTGGTCACGTTGAAGGAGGTCCTCGACGACGGACACCGTGCCGTTGTCGTGGGTCGGGCCGACGATGAACGGGTGGTCGAACTCGCCGCGAGTTTGGTCGGAACTCGTTTACGTGCCGGCGACGCGGTGTTGCTCGACGCGCGCGCCACGATGATCCTCGAGCGGCTGCCGCGCCCCGAGGTCGAAGAGCTGGTGCTGGAGGAGGTGCCCGACGTCACCTACGCCGACGTTGGCGGTCTCGACTCCCAGATCGAGCAGATCACCGATGCCGTCGAGCTGCCGTTCTTGCACAGGGACTTGTTCGACGAGTACCGCCTGCCCGCGCCAAAAGGGATTTTGTTGTACGGCCCACCCGGTTGTGGCAAGACGTTGATCGCGAAGGCCGTGGCCAACTCGCTGGCGCAGAAGGTATCGGCCACCACTGGCGAAAAGGCCCGCAGCTACTTCCTCAACATCAAGGGTCCCGAACTGCTCAACAAGTACGTGGGCGAGACGGAGCGGCAGATCCGCCTTGTTTTTCAACGAGCGCGGGAGAAGTCGGAGGAAGGTTGGCCCGTCATCGTCTTTTTCGACGAGATGGATTCGCTGTTTCGTACCCGCGGGACCGGCATCAGCTCCGACATGGAGTCGACGGTGGTGCCGCAGCTGCTCGCCGAGATCGACGGCGTCGAGTCGTTGAAGAACGTGATCGTGATCGGCGCGTCGAACCGTGAGGATCTGATCGACCCGGCGATCCTGCGCCCCGGCCGCCTCGACGTGAAAATCAAGATCGAGCGGCCCGACGAGCACGCGGCGCGGCAGATCTTCGAGCGTTACCTCGAGCCCGACCTGCCGCTTGCTGCTGCCGACCTCGCCCGCGCGGGTGGCGACAGCGAACGTACCGTTCGGTCGTTGATCGAAAGCGCCGTCGACGAGATGTACCGCTGCGACATCTCCACTCAGTTTCTCGAAGTCACGTACCAAAATGGCGACAAAGAGACGTTGTATTTCAAGGATTTTGCCTCGGGCGCGATGATCGAAAACATCGTCCGCCGCGCGAAGAAGCTCGCGATCAAACGGGCGATTGCAGGTGAGTCGCGGGGGATTTCCGCCGACGACCTTGCCGAGTCGGTCCACCAGGAATTTAAGGAACACGAGGACTTGCCCAACACGACCAATCCCGACGATTGGGCGAGGATCTCGGGGAAAAAAGGCGAACGCATCGTCTATATCCGCACGATCGTGCAACGTGCCGGACACACCGAGGGCGGGCGTTCGATCGAACGTGTCGCGACCGGGCAGTACCTGTAGACGTCTACCGGTGCTTTTTGCGTCGACCCGTCGGGTCGGTCGTTTGTTTTGCGGCGCTGAACTGGGGATTCACGCCACACCTGCGTGTGGCGCCTAGGGTTCGGCGCCCCCAAGGAGGATCAGATGTCTAGCCCGTGCCCCGAAAAGGACGGATCGAGCCCACGCACCACCCGATTTAACGCGCCTCCCGAGATGTGCATTGATCCCGAGGCCCGTTACACCGCGACGATCGACACAACACTGGGCACGCTGGTGGTTGCCTTGGATGCCGCAGCCGCGCCGCGCACGGTGAACAACTTCGTGTTCCTCGCCCGTTACCACTTCTACGACGGCGTCATTTTCCACCGGATTATCGACGGGTTTATGTGCCAGGGCGGCGACCCCGACGGCACGGGCCGTGGTGGCCCCGGTTACCGTTTTGCCGACGAACTGCCGGCGCCAGGGAAGTACCAGATTGGTTCGGTGGCGATGGCCAATGCCGGCCCCGACACCAATGGCAGCCAGTTTTTCATCGTGTCGGGCGCCTCAGGCGTGCGTTTGCCGCCGGCCTACTCGTTGTTTGGCCAGGTCGTGAAAGGCCTCGACGTGCTCGATCACATGCAGCGCGTCCCGACCGACCGCAGCGACCGACCGCTCGACGAAGTGATCATCAAGTCGGTCACCATCACTGAAGCCACCGACTAGACCTCACTGCGTCCCGGCGTTTTGCTGTCTACGCTCGACGTATGTCGGCGTTGACAACACAGCAGAGTCGATCGAACAACTCCCGCTATCTGGAAGGGCTGTACGCGCCCGTCGACAGCGAGGTCGAGGTCGAGCAACGCCTAACAGCGCGCTTCGGGCGAGTCCCTGACGACTTGTCGGGCGTGTTCGTGCGTAATGGCTCCAATCCCCGGTTTGCGCCGCGCGGGCGGTATCACTGGTTCGACGGCGACGCGATGCTGCACGCGGTGCACTTCGCCGACGGCGCGGCCACATACCGAAATCGGTATGTGCGTACGGTCGACTTCTGTGAAGAGGAGGCGGCTGGCGAGCCGCTGTGGACGGGCATCATGGAGCGGCCCGACTTCTCCCGATTCCCCCGGGTCTTCAAAGACACCGCCAACACCGACTTGGTGTGGTTCAACAATGAACTGCTCGCGTTGTGGTGGTTGGGCGGCGATCCCTATCGGGTCAGGCTGCCCGACTTGGAGACGTGTGGCATAGAGGACTTCGGCTCGACGCTCACCACAAAGGTGTCGGCCCATCCCAAAGTCGACCCCGCGACGGGCCAGTTGGTGTTTATCGACCACGATCCTGTTCCGCCATATCTGACGGTCGGTACCGCCGACGTGGTCGACGGCCAGGCCCGAGTGAGCCGTTGCACGCCCATTGAGCTGAGCGGCCCGCGCCTGCAACACGATCTTGCGCTCACGCCCGATTGGATCGTGTTGTTCGATTTCTCGTTCCAGTGGGACATGGCCGCAGCCGCCCGTGGCGAGCGGGCGCGGCTGATGTTCGTGCGTGACGTCCCGACCCGGTTCGGCCTGCTGTCGCGCCACGACCACGACGCGCCGGTGCGCTGGTTCGAAACTGACCCGTGTTTTATGTACCACGTGGTCAACGCATGGCAAGCCGAGGATGGAACTGTGCACCTTGTCGGTTGCCGCTCCACCGAGCCGCTCGACGATGACCCGCTCAACACCTCCGAGCGGCGGGCGCCCAGCTTGGGCATGTTGCGGCTTGAGACCTATTTGACCGAGTGGGTGTTTGATCTCAACGCCGGCAGTCTCGTGGCCACGCAGCTCAGCGACACGATGGGTGAGTTCCCGCGTATGGACAATCGCAGCTTTGGCACGCCCTTTCGCTACAGCTACGTGCAGCAGATGGCGCCACTCGACACGCTCGCATTCGACGCGGTGGTGCGGCACGACTACGCGTCAGGCCGCGAGGTCGAGCACCGGTGGCCGACAGGTTCGTTCGGCGGCGAGACCGTGTTTTGCCCGCGGGCGGGGGGTACGGGCGCTGAGGACGATGGTTATTTGGTGACCTTTGTGAGCGATGCCGAGACGGGCGCGTCGAGCGTGCACGTGGTCGATGCCGCCCACCTCGACGCCGAGCCCGTGTGCGTGCTCGATGTGCCGCAGCGGGTGCCCGCTGGCTACCACACGTGGTGGGTGTCGGCCGCAGAGCTCGACGCGCAACGAGAGCTGGCCTGAGCAGTGGGTGGTGCGGATCGGCCGTGGATCCTCGGCGGGCACCAAACCGACTTCGGCCGCAACGTCACCAAAGAGGGCGGATCGCTCGCCACGTTGTTGCGTGAAGCTGCGCTCGGCGCTGTTGAGTCGGCCGAGATCGACCCCGCCGACGTCGAGATCGTCCATGTCGGCAACTTCTTGGGCGAGGTCTATTCCGGGCAGGGTCTATTGGGCGGCTTGGCCTTGGAGGCGGTGCCCGAACTTGGCGGTGAGCGGGGGGTTTTCGGCGCTCGTCACGAGGCCGCGTGTGCCTCGGGATCGGCCGCCGTGTTGGCCGCGACGGCCGATCTGGCCGCGGGCCGTGGCGACGTCGCGCTGGTGGTCGGGGTCGAGCTCATGCGTGGCGCCGGCGGTTTCGCTGCCCAACGTGAGTTGGGAGCGGCCGCGATCGTGCCCACCGAGACCGACGGTGTCGACTACCCGTGGCCGTCGTTGTTCTCCGAACTGGCCGACGAGTACGACGCCCGCTACGGCCTCGACGACGTACACCTGCGCGAACTCGGGCGCTGTGCGTTCGACAATGCGGCCCGCAACCCGCTCGCGCAGACTCGGACGTGGGGAGTGGGCGCCGCGCACCTTGATCCTGACGACGAGCTCAATCCGGTGGTCGCGGGGCGATTGCGGCGATACGACTGTTCGCAGGTGTCCGACGGCGCAGTGGCCGTTGTCCTTGCCACCGAGGCCTGGGCGCAGCAGTGGCAACAACGCCGCCGCCGCGCCGACTCCACTGTCGCCCGCATCGGCGGATGGGGAGCTCGCACGACGCGGATGTCGATGAGCGCCAAGCTGGCGCAGTCGCGTGATCACGCGCATGTGTTGCCCCATGTCGCGGCGGCCGCGGCCGACGCGCGCGAGCGCGCGGGGCTCGCGTCGGTTCACGATCTCGATGCGGTCGAGGTACACGATTGCTTCACGATCTCGGCGTACGCGGCGATCGACCATCTCGGGATCACGCCGCCGGGCAAGAGTTTTCAGGCAATTGAGGACGGGACCGTGGCCGCCGGCGGGTCGTTGCCGCTCAACCCGAGCGGTGGCCTGATTGGTGTGGGCCATCCAGTGGGGGCAACGGGCGTGCGTATGGTGTGGAACTCCGCGCAGCACGTCACAGGGTCGGCCGGACCTACTCAGGTTCCGGGCGCAAAGCGGATGGCAACGTTGAATATCGGTGGCAGCGCCACAACGGTGGTGTCGTTTGTGGTGGAACAGGTGGGGTTATGACCGAACGGATGAGTTACGCCGACGCCTTGATGTGGAACATCGAGCGTGATCCGGCGCTGAGATCGACCATCACGAGCGTGTTTGTGTTCGATCGCGAGATCGAGCGCGACGTGATCCTGCGCCGGTTCGAACGGCTCACGCACGTATTTCCCAAGGCCCGTCAACGAGTGCGCTCCAACCCATTGTCGGTTGCGCCGCCGCGGTGGGAGGTCGACCCGCACTTCGACCTGCACTTTCACGTGTGGTGGGTGAAGGCGCCGGGTAAGGGCACCATGGAGGATCTGTTGCGCCTCGCGGAGCCGATTGCCATGTCGGGCTTCGACCGGGCCCGACCCCTGTGGCGTGCTGTCGTTGTCGAAGGGCTCGAGCACGGCAAGTCGGCGCTGATCATGAAGATCCACCATGCAGTCACCGACGGGGTCGGCGGCATGCAGGTGCAATTGGAGTTGCTCGACTTCGAGCCCGACGCGCCGGAGCGCTCGATGCCGCCCGCGCCGGAGGTCAAAGTTCTCAATCAGGCCGAGCGGTGGCTCGACGCGTCGCTGTACGAAGTCCGCCGGCAGCTCGACATCGCTCGCCGTATGGGCCAGTTGGCCAGCGCGAGCACGGCCCTCGTCACTCGGCCGAGCGATACTGCCAAGGCCGTGGGCGACATGGCGTCCTCGATTGCTCGCACCGTGCGTCCGGTCTCGGGCCGGTTGAGCCCGCTGTTTCGTGGGTCGTCGTTGTCGGCTCGTTTCGACACGGTCACAGTGCCCCTCGATCGAGCCAAGGCCGCCGCGAAGGTGGCTGGCGGCAAACTCAACGACGCGTTCGTGGCTGGTTTGTTGTTGGGCCTCGCCGAGTACCACCGGCGGCACGGCATTGAGGGGGCCGTGTCGTTGCGGATGGCCATGCCGATCAACGTGCGCACCGGCCCGGCCGAGGGTCTGGGGGGCAACGCGTTCGTGCCGGCGCGAATCGAGTTGACGGTGGAGACTGACGATCCCGTCGAAGTGATGCGTGAGGTACACGATCGTGTCGACTTCGCGCGCGGCGAGCCTGCCAACTCGGTGGTCAACGAGGTGTCGGGTGTGCTTAACCGCCTGCCGTCATCGATGGTGACAGCGGTGTTCGGGTCGATGGTGAAGTCGATCGACTTCACGGCGTCGAACGTTCCCGGCGCACCGTTTCCGGTGTACATGGCCGGGGCGAAAATGTTGACGCAATTTCCCTTCGGCCCGTTGGCTGGCGCGGCGCTCAACATCACGTTGTTGAGTTACGAAAACGCGCTCAATATCGGCGTGAACTCCGATCCGGCGGCCGTCCCAGATCCCGACGTGTTGACCGAGTGTCTCGAACTGGGTTTCGAGCGAGTGCTCGCCGCGGCGCCCGAGGTGAAGAAGGCACCGGCGCGCACCAGCAAACCTCGCAAGAAAACCACCAGCCGCTCCCGCGCCGCCGCAGCAGCCCCCGCTGCCACGGAGACCACCGCGGCGAGCGCCGACTAACCCTTGCCAAGGCCCTGGATGGCTAGTTGGCGACGTGGGTGTCGGCAGGAAGCCGTTATCCGGTAACGGTTTCCTGGCGGAGATTGGGATCGGCGGCCACCTCGTCGGGCGAGAAACGCAGCGGGCGCCAGCGTTTGGCTGAAAAGGCGCGGATCTGCGCAAGCGAATCGGCCGAGCTCGGGTCCGAACTCTGGCCGTACGCGAGTAGCCCCTGGGCGCGCGGCCCGCTGTCGGTGAACTCCACAGCCATCACGAAACTTGCGCCGTAGGTGATTGGGTAACCGGTGGTTCGTAGGCCCGTGCTGCCGACCCGGCGTGGCTCGGGTTCGCCAGAGGTCTCGTCGGGTTGCAAGTCCGAACGCGTGAGCGCGCCGTACGGAGCACAGACGTTGGCGATGCCCTCGACTTCGTTCGCGCCGTGAATCGGCACCCGGACACCGCCGCGCACGACGAACTGCGCGTCGCCAACTGCCGCGTCGGGCGCAATGCCGTTGTCGGCCAGCACCTCGGCCGCGCGGGTGAGTGCAATCACCCACGGGTCGGCCCCGGCGTCGGGCGCCGGCGTGGGTGAAGCGGGTGTGTCGGCGGGGCGGTCGAGGTCGAACCCGTCGACGAACAGCGGCCCCGCGTCGGCCAGCGCAGTCGCGCCGAACTCGGCGAGCCATTCCCTAAACAACAACGCGCCACGCGAGTCGAGGTTGAAACGGCGGTCCCAGTTGGCCAGAACGCGACCGAGGTCACGCGCGGCTGAGTCGTCGCTGTTGAGCGCGCGGGTTACGAGCGCGTCGCACAGTTGGCTCGCCATCAGCGAGTCATTGCCGAACATGGCTGCGAGCAACGTTTCGATGTCCCAGCGACCGTCGCTGTCGCGATAGCCAAATCGACCTTCGAGCAGCGCGATGTTCATCCGGGTACGCGGCGTCACGGGGCGCCCGTGGAGCCCGAAAAGCGGCGAGAGCGGGTCGTGTGCTCGCGTGGAGTGCGCGAGCCAATACGGGTCGTTGGAGTTGAACACCCAGTCGTTGCGCTGTTCTGCGGGCCACGCCGCTGGAGGGAGCAACCCGGAACGGGCATCGGGGTGATCTTGCCAGTCGTTGGCTGCGGTGGAGCCGTCGAGCAGCGCTACGCGCAGGGTGTGTGCAAAAGCAGCCAGTGGATCGTTGGCCAGGCTGTCGACGAACGCGTCGGCGGCTTCGTCGGACAGAGCGGGCGTCGGCGACGTGTCGGTGTAAAGACAGTCGCCGGCCGAGTCGGCCGCGATCGTGTTGACCCAGGGGATCCCTTGGTGCCGTTTGAGCGAGTCACGAAGTTCGCCGACGTTGTGGCAGCGCGCGATGTCGAGCCACTGCACGAGGTGGCCCATCATGTCGGCGTTGGCGTCTCGGCACGCGAGCGCGAAGTCGGCGGTCCAGCCGAGCGGCGCGATCGACACGATCGGCCCAAATCGGGTGCTCCACAAAGTCCGCGAGACGGGCTCCTGGCCCGCAACCTCGACCGCAAAGGTGGTCGGCACCATCTCGTGGCGCTGGCCATCGACCAGGTAGCTCGTCGGGCTAGTGGGGTCGAGCGCGAGTTTGTACAACGTGAAGCGGTGGCCGCGGCTAAAGGTGTGTGTCCACGCGAGGTCTGAGTTGAAGCCGATCTGAACGCCCGCCGAGCCGACGAGGGCGGCGCCGTACACGTCGAGCTCGCCAGCGATGGTGAGGTGGCACTCCCAAAAACGCGCTTCTCCCGACCAAGGAAAGTGCGGGTTGGCAACGACGGCGCCGCGTCGGGCGGAGGTGGCGTCTCTGCCGAGCGCCCAGCCGTTGGAGGCGGGGTGGGGCGAGTCGGGCAGGGGTGGTGGGGGAGTCGGGTCGGCCGGCGAGGTGGCGGCGCCGATCGCGCCGGCGAGGTTGCGCCCACTGGCCATCATCGCGACGTCGACATACAGGCAGTACATGTCGTGGGCCGACACGGGCCGCACCCATTGAGCGTCGCGGCACCACTGCGGCAGCGCGGCGCGGCCGTGGTCGGCGAGCCACGCCGACAGCCCCGCTGCGTATCCCTCGACCATGTCGTGCGCGTAGGCCGGCTGGGCCGCCTGCAGCGCAGTCGCCCGTTCGGTGACGCCGAGCGCCAGGTAACCGAAATCGGAGTTGAGGTGAATGTCGTCGGTTCCGCGGCCGAGTGCTGCGGCCCGACCGGACTGAACCTTCAGGATCTGGTCGCAGATCGTGCCGAGATGATCGCGAGCAATGGCATAACCCTGGCCGAAGCCGAGGTTGCGGTAGCTGTCGGCGGTGATGTGCGGCACGCCGTGCGTGGTCCAGCGAATCTCGGCGGCGTACGCGGGGCTGCTCAACGGTGCTCCTCGGGTCAACGGTGCTCCTCGGGGTTTTCTGGCGGCGGTCGACGGTCGGGGTTTGCTGGGCTGCTGGTTCGGGCAAGAATGCCGCCCATGGCCTCCGATGATCGTCCCAACATCTTGCTCGTTGTGTCCGACCAGGAGCGCTCTCGCGGCTGGATACCGTCGCACTTACGTTTGCCTGCCCGCCAACGGCTCATCGACGAGGGCCTCGAGTTCCGGTCGTACTACACGCACTCCTCGCCGTGCTCGCCCTCGCGAGCCTCGTTGTTTACTGGGCTACACGTTCCTCAACACGGCGTGACCGACAACGTGATCTTCCCGCCGCAACACGAGTTGGATCCGCTCGTGCCCACGATCGGGTCTCGACTGCGTGCCGCGGGATACCGCACGTCGTACGTGGGAAAGTGGCATCTGAGTCACGCGGAGCAGCCCGACATGGAGAGTTATGGCTTCTCCGACTGGACGGGCAACGATCGCCACTACATGGGTTGGGCGGGCACCGGTTGGCAGTTCGACCCGGTCATTGCCGAGCAAGCGGTGAACTGGCTCGGCCACAACGGCGCGAGCGGGACGGGCCCGGAGCGCCAGCCGTGGCTGCTCACAGTTGCATTGGTGAATCCGCACGACGTGATGTGGTTTCCGGTCGACCAGCCCGACTACCAAGCCGCCCACCCCGAATCCGTGCAGTTCTTTCGTGACCTGTTGCGCCTGGCCGCGTGGAAAGACGACGAACCGATCCCGTTGTTTACCGAGGAAATTCCTCGTGTTTTCGACAAGCTGCCCGAGAACTTCGACGACGACTTGTTCACAAAGCCCGCTGTGCACCGGCAATGGGGCCACGAGCAAAACAACTCGTTTTGGGGGACGATCGAGCGCGACGACACCGATTCATGGCTACGGCACCTCGACTACTACTGGCGTTTGCACCAAGCCGCCGACGAGAGCCTTGCGCGGGTGCTCGCCGCGCTCGACGCGTCGGGAGCCGCCGACGACACGGTGGTGGTGTTCACATCCGATCACGGCGACATGTGTGGCTCACACGGCCTGCGGGCCAAGGGTCCGTTCCTTTACGAGGAAATCATGCACATTCCGCTTTACATGCGTGCCCCTGGCCGCCTCGCCGCGGGCGCCACGACCGACGCGTTGGCGAGTCATGTGGATTTGGCTCGGACGTTGGTGGCCCTTGGTGGCGGGTCGACCGAGGGCATGGCCGGCTCCGACTTGAGCCCGGTGTTGGCCGACCCGACCTCGCGGGGGCCCGTCGAGGCGGTGATGTTTGCCCAGGATCAGGCTTGGTACGGCAGCTGCGTGCCATTGCGTTACGCGATGCGGGGCTACTACGACGGGCGGGAGAAGTACGCGCGTTACTACGGCGTGGGTGGCGGCTACGACCAGATTGGCCAGCCGACGCCATATTCCAAACGAGTCGACGTCGACTCGGCCTTCGAGGACTTCGACCACGAGTGGTACGACGTGCAGGAAGACCCGCACGAGTTGGTGAACTTGGCCAACGACCGCTCTCGCCGTCGGGAGCTGCGCGAGCGTTTTGCACACCTGCTTGAGCTCGAAGCGGCGCACTTCGCCCAGTAGGGGGTGCGAGAATCACGCCCGTGTCATCTTCAGCAGAACACCACTCGTCGTTCGGCGAGGCCGTCGGCGCGTTAGCCACGGTCGCGAGCGAAGGTTCCGATCCCCACGACGGGCCCACGTCGGGCTGGCGATCGCAACGCGCCCGCGTGGGTGCCTTGGGCGACGCGATGAAGTCGTTGTTTGTCGAAGGCCGTTTGTCGATGTCGGGCGCGGGCGCAAAGGCGCTTGCCAGTGGCCAGTGGTTGGCCGAGCAAGCGATCGACGCGGCGGGCCACATGGCGCTGCGAGATCGCGAAACGCTCGTGCGGCGGTTCGAGGTCGAAGACCCCAACTTGTTGGCGGCCGGCTTGATCAAGCAGTCGGCCACCGCCACTGGCCTGGTCGGAGTGGCCGCGGGCGCGGCGGCCGGACTGTCGGAGCTGAGCGCGCCGTCGTTGTTGTTGTTGCCCGCCGAACTGTTGGTGGAAACGCTTGTGGTGGCGGCGATCGAGATCAAGATGATCGGCGAGTTGCACGAGGGTTATCGAGTGCACATTCCCGGACCGTTGCCGCAGCGGGCGCTCGCGTTGTCGCGGGCGTGGGCCCAGTCGCGCGGCGTCGATCCGCGGGCGCTGCGTCGTGGTGGGCTGATCGGCGCGCCCGACGGCGCCGATGATCCGTGGAATCGCGCGGCGCGCCGCGAGGTCGTGCGGCTTGTTCAACGGCGCATGGTTGCCCGCACCGCCCGCAGCACCGGCAGCTTGGCACCCGCGTTCACCGGCGCGGCGATCGGACTCGCGCTCAACTGGCGCGCCACGCAGCAGCTTGGTCGCGGCGTGGCCCGTGACCTGTTGCGGCTCCAGGAAGTATCGGCGCTACCGACGGCCGCAGGCACCTCGTGGTGGTCCCGGGCCCGTGCCCGCGCCCGCGAGCGCAACCCCGACTGAGAGCAGGCGCGACGTTGGGGGCGTTTCGGTGAAAACACGGTTGTGGCTGCTGCCTCGTCTGGGTCTGACGCGCCACGTCGCCTGGAACCTACGCCGCCCGGCCGCGGTCCTCGCAGGGACAGGCGTCATGCAGGTCCGCGTCTTTGTGCCCTTGCTGTTCGCGACGGAGCGACTCCCGCCAGAGTTTGTGCTGCTCTTGACTTTGTGGTTCTTGGTTGCTTTTCGATACCTGTTCATGGGCTACAGGGTGGACGGCGAAACTCTGCGTGTCTGGACCCCGTTGCTCTTTCGAGAAATCGACTTGGACGGTTCATGGGCGACAGCAA
Source organism: uncultured Acidimicrobiia bacterium (assembly GCA_964635475.1). Lineage (GTDB taxonomy): Bacteria > Actinomycetota > Acidimicrobiia > Acidimicrobiales > CAZWPY01 > CAZWPY01. The sequence goes on along the minus strand of CAZWPY010000052.1, from coordinate 5,549 downwards.
GTCGTGGGGACAGTCCGTGGGCGCCGCTGTGCGTGCGTACACCAAATGGTCGTGAGGTCGTGTTGCGTTCGATTCCGTGGCGCGACCGCTGGGAACTCTTCGAACCGACTCAAATTCTTGAGCCCACCGGTCCTTCTCGGCGCTGGCCGAGCCGTGGGCGGCGATGGGGTGGCTCGGACCTCGACTTTCATCCGCAAGGTGGTGAGCACGCCAAGGCCCCGAGTGGCCGATGGGCGCTACCGCTCGCGCTGACTGTTGTGGGCATTGCTGCTATCGCCGGATTGTCGTACTTCGCATGGCCGTGGCACGCCGCCGACTACGCCGATGCCGCCATCACAGGCGAGGCGCATCGAGAGCTCGCGGCCGCGATGACGGCGATCGCAGCGGCGCAACGCAGCGACGGGGCGACGGTGAGTGGGGAGCGCGTGTTGGCGTGTCTCGACGGCGCAGGTGGCACGTTTCGGGTCGTGAACACACACTCCGATGAGTTCGCGTTGGCGGCCGGTCGTGTGCTGGAGTCACGTGGGTGGACGGCTGTGGCCCCGGCTGAGTGGGTGAAGCTGGTTTACACCAGCACTGATGCCGTGGGTTTGCGCGTCGGCCGACTTCCGGGCGCGCGCTTCATCGATCCGCGAATTTCCGCCGCTCTTGGAGAGACTGACGACGACGGCTGGATCGGCACGGCCCTCGGCCAACCGTGTGAGAACAAGATGGTGTGGCCGTGGCAGGCGTAGCCGGTAGCCAGCGATGTCGGCGGCCGAATCGGCTGGCTCGTCGGCGCGTGGCACACGCGATCGCTGAGGCCTCGGAGGTAACGTCGACTCGTGGGGATGTCTGAGCCGGAGACGAGTTCAGCGACGCCGGACGTGGAAGCCTCGCTTGAGGTGAAGCGATTGGTGACCTCGGTATCGTGCGCTCGACCATCGTTTCGTCGATTGCTGTCGGCCATCGCTGTGGCCATGGCGGCGGTCACCGCAGTCCTGGCGCTCGGCCTGCCCGGAGCCGACGCGGCCTGGGCGGCGATCATGGTCGGTTGCCTCCCGATGCGGGCCAGCTTGATTGAGTACGCCGGCAATCCGTCGCCTGCCCTAGAGGTCGGTTGGATCCGGCGACGCAGCTACCGCGTCGAGTGCGTCGAACTGAGGTTTCGCCTCCTGCATTGGCAGTCGGCCGCGTTTCGCCTTGCGGACGGGAGATCGTTGGTGCTGTTCCGATGCGTGAAGGCTCAGGACTCGCTGCTGATTCAAGCGGCTCGTGGTGACGACTGGCAAGCCCCGAGACTTAGCCCGTCGATCTACCTGATTCCGCTCGTGCTGCGGCGCTCGGTGCCGGTCGCGTGGCGTGCCACCACGTGGTCGGTGTCCTCTGCGCTGGCGACGAGGTTGACGCGACTGTTTGGGGAACCAATCGGCAGCGCGACGGCGCCTCACGACTGAACCCCCGAGTCGTGTCCCGGGCCGCCCTGCAAACGGAGGGAAACCCGATTCAGCCGCTCGCGGCGATGTCATCGCCGCTGGCCTCGGGGCAGCAACAGCGCAGGCCTCGTCGACCGCATAGTGCCGCAGGGCACGCGGGTGTCGGCCCTATAGCCCGGGACTCCGCGCGGCGGGTTAGGTGAACAGGCGCACCCGGGGGAGCTCGACGCGGCGGTCGGAGGACCACGGTGCGGGCGGTGCCCACATCCAGGCGCACAGCATGATGAGTGGTTCGTCGTAGTTCACACGCCAACCCGCCCAGTCGCGCCACGCTTGTTCGCGGTCGGTCTTGAGGGGAATACCCGCGGCCTCCAGTTGCGCCACAGCCGCGTCCCACTCCGTGCGCGACACCGAGATCGGGTCACCTTGCTGCGGGTCGGCCGGATAGTCGATCCCGTAGTTGTTCGCGATTCGGCGCAACGTCACGTAACCCTGGCGAATCAACAGGCGCGCCTCGGGTGTCGTTGGGCGGTCGATCACGGCGTCGATGAATGCGGCGGTGTCGAGTACGCACCCAGCCGCGGTGAGCCACGACATTTGCGGTTGGGGCGAGCGAAAGAACGGTAACGACGCTTGGCTGGAGTGACTCTCTTCGATGTCGGCGAACCAACGCGTCCAGTCGCGCCATGTCTCCTCGTAGCGGTGGGTCAAGCCGATTCGTTCATAACGCACGAGCATTTCCACGGCCGACGGCGGCACTCCCGCTGAGGTTTCAAGCGATCCGACCAACGCCTCTCGGCGGGCGAACGCGCCGTAGATCGTTGGCAGGTAGCCGATCACTAGCGCGACCACGCCGAGGCCGATTAGCGCTTCGAGAAACGTGACCGCGACGGCGAGTCCGCTTTCGGGTCGTTCGAAGCCGAGCGTGAGCAGCGAGGACCCCGAAGTGATCAACGCTTCGCTCCACGGCCGCACGTCGAGGCCGTAAAAGACGAGCGCGAAGCCGATGGCGATCACATACGACCAAACAACGGGTAGTGCAAGGAGTGCGACCGGTGCGTACAGGGCAAATACGCGATCGGTGTGCTCAGGGTGGCGCCGAACCCATGCGTCGAGGGGCAGTCGGATGATCACGAACACCGCTCGTGCGAGCCAGACTCGTTGCGCTCGCGGGACGACGAAGGTCTTGATCGCCGTCAGCACGACCCAGCCGACGAGGCCGAACCCGACGATCACCAGCGCGACATCGAGAAGAACCTCCACGTTTCAGCCGAGCATCCCGAGGGCGACGTCGATCGAAAGCTCACGCACGCCAGGCTGTTCGACAACGGCGCTCAGCCACTCCGGACGATTCTTCGCACTCACGGCGACCGGAACCGGGCGTTGCGCCGCGGCGGCGAGGTTGATCATCATCACCGCGTAGTCCGGCGGCCGGACGTCGCCGGCAAGTTCCATCAACGCGAAGGGGTCGGGCGTCTCGTCACTCGGCCGTAGATCGGATCCGATATACAACGACGGCGGCCGTGCGCCGCCGCCGGTGAGGCCCGGCCCGTCGGCAATGACGACGCCACCTACATGTGTCGGGTCCGCGCCCGCGAGCAGCAAACCGACGTATCCACCGAGCCCGCGGCCGAGCACCAGTGGCGGCAACGTGTGTCGGTCGCTCAGCGCAAACGCCGCGACGTGCGCGTCGGCCATCAGCATCTCGGCGGTGTAGCCACCACCGTGGGCCACCGTGGATAGGCCGTGGCCGGTGAAGTCGAGGCCATAGACCGAGCCGCCGAAGTGGCTGAGCGGCCAGGGCAGCTGCGCGATTGTCCGTTCGCCGAGTCCGTGCAGCAGCAGCAGTGGCCGGTGCGCGGGTGCTCGATCGGCGAGCACGTGGAGAGCGAGATCGATACGGCCGTGCTTTTGCCACAGGATCGGGTTCACTGCAAGAACTCCAATGTCAGCGTCGCGATTCGGTCGGGATCCTCGACGTGGGCGAAGTGGCCGAGGTCGTCGAGCACTTCGAGTCGGCCGCCGTGCGGCAAGTACGCGAGCACATCTTCGGCCAAGGTGCCCCAGCCCATTTCCTCCTGGATCAACGGCAGAAGTCCCAGCGTGGGTTGGCCGAGGTTGCGCATCAACTCCATGCTCCAACTCGGCCGCCACGGCCCAAAGCCGCCGAATCTCATGACCGGGTCGATTTTCCAGCGCCACCCGTCGCCGTCGCGCCGCGCACCGATCGGCACGAGATACTGCAACCACTCCTGGGTGAGTCGTGGGTTCATTCGCCCGCGACGGCGGGCGAGATCCTCGATCGTGCCGGGCGGGCGTTCGAGTTGGTGCGCGCGGCGGCGACGTTCGAGCCAGCCAGCGACTTCGGCCGACACCATCTTGTTGCGCTCGTGATCGGCGACGTCGGGCATGCGCCGGCCGGTGGGCAAGCCATCGATGTTCACCACGTGACTCACCAGGTGCGGCCACGAGTTCGCGAGCGACAGCATCAAGGCGCCGCCTTTGGAGTGGCCGATCACGGGAATCGGGTGGCGAGAGATCGTCGACAGTACGGCGGCCGCGTCTCGAACGTCGGCGGCCCAGGAATAGAGAGCGCTGTGTTCAGAGTCGCCGTGGCCCCGGTGGTCCCAGGAGATCACGCGGTAGCCCGCGTCGGCCAGGCGTGGTGCGAACGTGTCGAGTGTGCCCGCGAAGTCGAAACCGCCGTGGGCCACGAGCAGCGGCGGGTGGTCGGGCTCGCCCCATTCGTACGCGGCGAGCCGTATGCCGCCGGAGTCGACGGTGCGCCAGCGGTCGGGCCGCCGAGCTCCGGGGTAGTCAAGCAATTCGGGGTTGGCCGGTAAGGGTCCGCCCACTGGTCGGCTCATAACTCGATCACCACCTTTCCCGCTGTGCGCCCGTTGGCCAATTCGTCGAGAGCGGCGGGCACGTCGGCGAAGCGCCGCACCGCAGATATGTGGGGAGTGATCTTGCCCGATCGCAGCCATTGGTCGAGAACTCGCTGTGTGTTGGTCACGAGCGTCGGGTTTCGCGAGGGATACGCGCTCCAGTGCACGCCCGCGATCGAATAGTTCTTCACCAAGACGTGGCCGAGCGGTGGGGAGGCAGACGGCCCGCCTGCTGAGCCGATGACCACGATGGTGCCTTCCCATGCGACGCAGCGCCTGCTCTGCTCGAAGCCGGGACCGCCGACCGGATCGAACACGACGTCGGCTCCGGTGCCGTGGGTGAGTTCGAGCACCTGTGACCTGAATTCCCCCTCGGTCTCAAGCAAGTCGATGACGTGATGCGCCCCGTTTTGGCGGGCTATCGCAACCTTGTCGGCCCCGCGGCACGTCGCGATCACCGTCGCTCCAAGGGCGCGGGCCACTTGCACGGCAGCCCCGCCCGTTCCGCCGGCCGCAGCATGGACCAGCACCTGCTGGCCCGCGGCGAGGCGGCATCGGTGCGTGAGTGCGACGTGGGCCGTGTGGAAGTTGACGAACATCGCGGCCGCAACGACCGCTGGTGTCGACGTGGCGATTGCGGCATCGACGGGGACGTCGAACGAGCTTGCGAACGCACCCGCCGGTGGGGTGGCTAGTGCGACCACGCGGGTCCCGACGACCCTGGGGTCGACGCCTTCTGCCGCGTGCGTCACTGTGCCGGCAGCCTCAAGCCCAGGAGTGAACGGTGGCTCGCATCGCACTTGGTAGGCGCCGCGGCACGTGAGCACGTCGGCCCAGTTGAGGCCGATCGCCTCGGTGCGGATGCGGACGTGTCCGGGCTTGAGGTCGGCGTCATTCGCGCCGGTGAGTCGGGCCAGCACGGCCGTCGGTTCGCCGTGTGCTGTGGCCACCCAGGAGTCTCGCCTCGTCTCGCCCGCCGCAGTCACCGACGAAGTTTGGCGCACTGTTCGCCCATTGCTCGCCGACAGCCCTACGCTCGGAGGCGACCCCGACGGTGGGTCGAAATCCGGGAGGGAGAGTCGTGAAGAACTTCATTGGCGGCGAGTGGCGAGAGGCCAGCACCGGCAAGACCGACGCGGTGATCAACCCTGCAACCGGCGAGGAAATTGCTCGTGCAGCCGCGTCGGGCAAGGCCGACGTCGACGCCGCGGTCGCGGCCGCGGCGGGCGCCGCCGCGGAGTGGGCC
>CAZWPY010000051.1:0-21237 GCA_964635475.1 uncultured Acidimicrobiia bacterium | reverse complement strand
GGTCGTGTTCTCGGCTGTCGTGTTCTCGGCTGTCGATACTGACGAACTCGGAAGGCCGTCGATCGTGAAACCCTGGCGCCAGCCGTCGATCCTCACCCCACGCACGCGGGCTCCTGACGAGGTCGCGTGCCAACCGGTGGAGAAGTTGCTGTTGGTCGAGACGATCACCGAATCCCATCCGGGGGTCGCGCTCCAGTCATGGGCTCCCGGCGAGATGGCAAGCGACTCGGGACCGCCGCGATCGAGTCCGCCGTCCCACAACAGGGCGATGTCGTCGACGAGCCAGCCATTGCCCTGTGTCGCTAGCACCCGAAGGGCGCCGGCGGAGTTGCGGGGAACCGTTGAACAGGGAACAAACCGCTGGGGATCGGCGCTCGATCCGACGGGCGGCACCGTGTTTCGCGGCGCGGAGGCGAACTCGACGAGCGTGGTGCCAATCTCGAGTGTGGGACCATCGCCGCACGCGGCCTCGGTGGTGGCGTCGGGTTGCTCTGCGGCCGCCCGTTGCTCGGCGGTCGCAAGTTCCAACGTGTCGGACCCGGCCCGCAACGTGAGTTCGGTTGCGCCGAGCGCAAGGCCGGTTTGCCGGTCGCTAGATGCTGGCGGGAGGAAAACCAGGCGCGTGCGGGCCGCCCGCAGGGCGGGGAAGTTGAAGGTGAGCCGCCCGCCCGACTCCCTCGTGGCCGAGTCGACATCGAGTTCGCGTCGCTGGTCGCCTGCGAGCACGACGATCTTTTCCGTGCGAGAGATGTCGCCGAGGTTGGGCAACACGACCGTTAGTGAATCGACCGCGGCGTTGTCGGTGGTGATGTCGAGGTACGGCGCGGGGTCGGTGGGATCGGCCACCCAGCCGGTGGTGGTGTTGCCGTCTGTCAGCCGTGCCGCGACTGCCGCTGGAGCCACTGACGGGCGCACTGAGCTGGCCCGCACGACGGCGAGTTCGGCCTCAGCGCTCGACGGCGAGGTCTGTGGAGCGACGTCGCGTCGCGCGCGGATGACGACGTCGGGCACGCCGGCGGGCACCTGCGGGAATGTCCGGTCGAGCGTTCGTTCCACGTCGGCTCGTCGTGACACGTAGGTGGCGCCTCGGTCGCGGCTGGCGACAGCAGTCACGGGCCCCGATTGTGCAGGCGATCGCGCGCTCACCACGCTGCGGCGGAACTTGACGCCAGCTACGTCGATCTCGGCCCATCCGGGGCCGTTTCCCAACGAACTTTCGCCGACTTGCAGGTGAGTAATACGCACAAAGGAAGTGGACCCGGGGTGAACCAGAACCCTTTGCGGCGTGGCCGAGCGGGTGATTGCCGCCACGGTCGCGCCTTGTTCGGTGGTCACCTCCACGAGGGTCGCGAGCGCGCGAGAGGGCGAGTCGATCAATGGCGTCAGGTCGACCGCATCGAGGTCGATCGGCGAATCGAGGTGTACCTCCACGGTTTCACGACCGGGTGTTGCCGCCTCCCACGCGGTGAGGGGATCGCCGTCGAAGGCTGCGTAGGGCTGTCGTTCGGGCAGACGGCCGAAGACCGAGCCGTACGACGTCGCGTCGAACGTCGCGCTTATCGGCGCGGCGCCCGGTGCGGTTGCGGTGTACACCGGCAAGGCTTGAAGTCGGGGATCGGTCGTGGTGCTGCGTTGTTCCACGTCGCCCGTGTCGCCGGCTGGCGATTGGTCTGCCTCGAGCGGGTAGGAGGTGTTCGCCCGTGCCGCCGTGCCATCGATCGCCCGGCGGGTGGGTCGGTCGGACACGAGTACGCCGTTGGTTGACAGGTCTTCGGTGTTCGCGGCCGCGTCGATCGTCATCTGCGCGGGAGCGACCCCGAGCCGGGCCGCGTCGAGCAGCGTCGCAGCGTCGCCGACCATCAGTGTGGGTGCCGTGGACGATTGCGCCGCAGCAGTGACCCCGTGAGGGACCACAAACACTTCGATGTCGGGCAAGTGTCTCTCAACGAGCGGCTCACGAACCCGATAGGGGTCCACGGCGCGAGCGCGTGGCTCGCCAAACGACTTCGCGACTGTGAGGCCTGATCCACTGAGCGTGTCGTGCACCTCCGCTGGCCGTGGCCCCGCACTGCGCGTGGGATCGAGGTCGTAGCGGGCGACGAGATATCGGACGCCCGACCGGGCAAGGAAGGCGGCCAAACCGGGGTCGGGCTCGCCTCGTTCCAGCACCTCTTGTACGGCGTCCAAGAGCGCGACCCCCGCATCGGCTCCCAGCGGAATGATGTCTCGCGTTGCCCAGCGACTCGTGGCCAGCGGCTGGAGCGGGTCGTCGAGCGTGCGACCCCACACGAACTCGCCAAACGATGCAGCCGGAACGACGAGCGCCAGTTCATCGGGGCCGCTGTTGTCGTGGAGCCAGTCGGCTGCCTCGTCCCATGCCGAGCTGACTCGGCTGAAACGACCGTCAGGTAAGGCTTTGCCGCTCAGGAATGGCGCCGCGTTCAGCGCCAGAAGCGTTGCGACCAGCGCGGTGACCAACGAGCGCTGCCACGTGGCGGTGTGCCCAATCCGTCGTGAAATGAGCGGACCCAGCCCAGCAATGCCCATGGCCAGGGGAAGACGGACGAGGACGTCGAACTTGTAGATGTTGCGCAGGGGTGCAGCGGGGCCGTCGAGAGCTGTGTGGACGACGTCGGCGATGCGCCAGCCGCCCGCCCCCGCGTATCCCGCCGCCAACACGATGGTGCCGAGCAGCGCCGACACGCACCAAAACGAGCGGCGCGGGAGGTCGCCGCGAGCGATCCCATACCAACCGGCGGCCGCAATGACAGCTAGTGCGATGGCCGCGGGCGCCCAGGAACCGAGCAGGTCAGTGGCCGGTATCCACGGCGTGCCACGTAGGTCGGTGAGTCGGCCGAGCCAGTAGTGCGTGCTGCGTACCGCTTCAGTAACCGATGAGGTCGCGGTGGTGACTGCGGCACCTTCTGTGTATTGGTCGAAAGCAACGCCAAACCGCCCCTGCAACAGCAGCGGTCCCCACCACCAGGCCGTGGCCCCGGTCGTGATCGTTACCCACCACAACGCTGTGACGCGGCGCACCCGGCCGTGAAGTTGCGTAACGATCCACGCGGCGGGCAGAGCAGCAGCGGCGACGGTTGCGGTGGCATTGATGCCGCCCGCGCACGCGAGCGCGACCGCACCGCGGGCCGCGGCCGTGCGTGGACCACGCCATCGCCGTTCGCCGTCACTGCTGGACCAATCGGTGTCCGTTCCGCTCAGTGTGTGGGTCAGTCGGACGAAAGGCAGCAGGGCCCAGGGCGCCACTGCGGTCGGCAGCACGGTGCCCGAGTAGGCGCCGGCGAGTCCGCCGACGTTGGCGCTCAAGGCGTACGCAACGCCCGCGACGACAACGGCTCGGCCACCGAGGCCAAGCGCTGCCGCGAGGCGGATCACGCCGAGTGCTGCCGCGCACAACACCAGCGCGAGCCAGGCGCGTTGGACGAGCCACATCGGCACGGGGCTGACGTCGCCGAGCGAGAAGAACGCGCCCATCGGCCACAGGTAACCCGCTGTTTGATTAGGGATTTGCCCGAGCCCGCCGAACCGGTCCCAGAGCTGCGCGGCTCGAGTGACGAAACGAACGGGCGCGACGACGATGTCGAGTTTGGTGTCGACCGCCAGCTCTCCCGGTGCCTGCGCGAAGGCCGCGATCGCCAACGCGGCGAGAGCGCAACGCTCTAGGGCGCGCGATCCGCCGGTGAGGGCACGCGTTTGAGCCGGACGACGCAATTCCACGTCAGCACCTCTCGAACTCCGCGAACGCGTACGACCCACCGCAGCGAAGGGTAATAACGGGGACGCACTGACAGGACAGAAAAGGCGGGCCGGCGCGCGAGGTCGTCGAGCACGGTCGAGATGCTCAAGGGAAACAGCGTGCGCAATGGTTCGTTCTTCGGCGAACGTTTGGTGACGAGGCGATAGACGCGGGTTCCGACGCGTGGGCCGAGGTAGTGAAACGGACTCATGTCGTGGCCGCCCCACGGCGACAGCCAGTTGGTCCACGACAGCCAAACCCAGCCGCCGGGCCGAACGACGCGTTGCATTTCGTCGAGAACATGGCGAGGTTGCGGCGTGTGTTCGATCATGTTTGAACACACGATGCCGTCGACCGACCCATCACGCAGCGGCAAAGCGGCGCCGCTGGCGAGCATTTCCCCGCCCGGCGGTCCGCCGGGGAGCGTGAATTCACTGGGGTCGAGATCGATCGGGAGCACAGTGGCGCCGGCAGCTCGCAGCGCCCGTGTGTAGGCACCGGGTCCACAGCCCAGATCAACCACCCGTTGCCCCGCCAACGACTCGACCGCATCGAGGGGCAGGTCTCCGATAGTGCGCCGGGCCAGCTCGGCGTGAAATGGCGCCGGATCTCGGCGCTCGTTGAGAAAAAGCCGCAGCATCTGGCGTGTTGAAACCTGCGGCTCGTGCGAGCCGTCGTCGCGGGGGCGCCGCCTCGTCACGGGGTTGCCGGGCGGGTGGTCGTGGTGGCAATCCGGCGGTTCGCCCGCGCCACGTGGAAGATTCCGCTCAGCGCGACCGGCAGCGGGTGGACTTTGCTGCCGTCGATTGCTGTCCAGCGGACCGGAACTTCCACGGTGGTCAAACCTATTGCCCGAGCCGCCAAGAGCAATTCGATGTCGAACATGAACCCGTCGGTTTCAATGAGCGCCAACAACGACGGAGTGACCGACGCTCGGACGGCCTTGAAGCCACACTGTGTATCGCGGAAGGGAAGACCTGTGAGTGCACGGACTATCCCGTTGAACGCACGACCGCCGTACTCGCGGATCCTCGAGGGGTGTGCGGTGATGAGCGCGCCGGCAACGGCGCGAGATCCGATCGCGAGTTCCGCGTCGTCGAGTGCGGCGAACAGCCGCGGTAGGGCTTCCACGTCGGTGGCGCCGTCGGCATCGAGAAATGCGAGCCGCTCACCGGCCGCCGCACGCAACCCCGCGGCGACGGCTGCACCCTTGCCGTGGTTGCGTCCGAGGGCGATGACTCGGTCGCGCCCGGTGCGTAGTGATCGGCTGGCGAGTTCCCTGGTTGCGTCGGTGCTGCCATCGTCAACAACAATGATTTCGGTGGACTCGTCGACAGTGGCCAGCAACGCGTCGAGCGCGCGCGGCAACCGCCGCTCCTCGTTGAACGCCGGGATGACTATCGAGTCGAGTGGTTTTTTGGTCACAGGCCTCTGGCTGGTGGGCAACGGCGTCCGACTCCGACGAAGGCTCGGCTGATGCCGAACGGAGCGTCGGCGACGTTACAAGCAAGCCCCGCGGACGACGACCGGCCCAGGTGGGCCTCGCGGGTGTCGGGCCTGCTGTCGGGCCCATCGATATCCGGCCCGTTGGTTTCAGGACTCGCGGCTGCGGCCGCGGCGGCGTGGGTTATCGGTCAGGCGTGGCGACCGGGACCGGTGTTCAACCTCGACCTTGTTCTTGTCGGGCGGGTGCCGATGCCGAGGGCGTTGTGGGGTCTCGGGCCCGACTTGCCCCGCCGCGTGCCATTCGGGGCCTTTTGGTCGGCGAGCTCCTGGCTCGGCACGATCGGGCCGAAGTTGTTGCTTGTCGGACTGCTCGGGATCGCCGCCGCGGGGATGACGCGGCTGCTGTTTGGCCGCGGACTTCTTGTCGCGGTCGTCACGGGCGTGTTCTACGCGGTTAATCCGTTTACCGCCACACGGCTCGCCGTCGGCCATTGGCACGTGCTCGCGACGGTCGCTGCGCTGCCGTGGGCGGCGCCGCTCATTGCAAGGAGCCTCTTCTCCTCTGACTCGGTCGCCGACCCTGTCGAGCCGCGGGCGGAGTTCGGGCGTGCGTTACGCGGGTCGCTGCTGCTCAGTTTGGGCGGCGCTACCGGCGGCGCATACCTGCTTGCGGTCGTTGTCGCTAACGCCGTCCACGAACGCCGCGTCCGGGCGCGTGTGGTGATGGGCGCGCTGGTGGGTCAACTGCCCTGGGTCGTGCCGGGGATGTTGATTCTTCCGAACGCGTCGTCGCTCACCGGCGGGAGCTACTTCCCGACGAATCTGGCCGGTCCCGCACAGTGGATCGCCACGACGACGGGTTATGGCTTTTGGCGTTCGGATAGTGAGGCGTTTCCTTTGACGGCGGCCGTTGTGCTCGGGCTCCTGTGGGTAGCCGGGTTAGTCGCGGCACGACGGGGCCGCACGCTCGAGAGCACCGCGAGCACCGCGATCACCGCGGTGCCGAAGCCAGTGGCTGGCGCACAAGCCGGCGAAAATCGCAACACCGGTGGTGTCGCACCGCCGGTGACCTCAGACCAGCAGCGTTCGACTGAACGCGTACTGTGGGCCCTCGCGGCGGCGGCCTTCATCGGCGCCTTGTCGAGCGGAGTCCCGGGACTGCGCTCCCTCCACGCGTGGGCAACCGAGCACACATGGGGTGCTCCTCTGCGGGACTCACAACGACTTGCCGGACTGTGGCTATTTGTAGCGGTCGGCCCCGCTGTCGCTGGCTGGGCCGGGCTTGTTCGTCGAGCGGCAGCTGTGTGGCAAGCGGTCGTCCCGGCGTTGCTGGTAGCCGCAGTGGCCTTGTGTGTGGCGACGTCGTGGTCGGCGAGGAATCAGTTGCGCAGCGTCGACATGCCCTTCGAGTGGGACAAAGCTCGACAGGTCGTTCAGGCCGACCCGGGCCCTGTTCTCGCGTTGCCGTGGCACCAGTACTACGACCTGGGAATTGCTGGTGGCCGGCGATCCTTGGCCGTTTTCGCCGACTTTTTGGCTGCCGACGTCGTTAGCGCTGCAGATCCGGAGCTGAGTTCGTCGCCGCGTGTCGAGTCGGTTGATCCGCGGGTGGCCGGCGGAGAGGAGGTGGTGACGGCACTGCGTCGCGGGCAGGCCGTTTCGCCTCAGCTGCTGCGCCTCGGGATTCGTTGGGTTGTCGTCGGGTCGGATCTTGAGGGGCTCGAACAACGCCAGCGTCTCGAGCAGGACTTTGGTTTGCGGCGGGTCGTCGCGGGCCCCTCGTTGGCGCTTTTTGAGGTGCAGGGATGGGACGACGCGTCGGCGCGGCCACTTCTCGGACTGCCCTGGCTGCGTTCGGTCGGCGGTGGCGAGTCGGGCGCGCGGCGCAGTGTGTGGGCCACGGTGCCCGAATCAGGCTGGCGGTCAGGAATGTCGGGGGTGCCCGTCGTGGCTTCGGGCGTGGACGTGTCGGGCTCGGGCGGGGTCGTGTGGTCGCAGCGCGGGGCTGTGCTTTTGTCGATCTACCTGGGCCTATTGGTGCTGGCTGCAGTCACGCGCCCGTCGCCGCGCGTGCGAATCAGTGCACGAACACTCCGAGCGGCGTCGTTTCTGGGCCGGGAGGGCCGAGCGAGCATTGCCGGGTCGTCGAGAAGCGGTTAACCTTCACGCAAAGCTCTACCGCTGGAGGGGTTGTGCGCATCAAAGTTTGTGTTGGTGTTATTGCATCGGCGTTGGTTGGTCTTGCTGGCATCGCGCCTGCCCACGCTCAAGCGGGGTACGGCGCCAATGCCAAGGGCGAGTTGACGATCACCGATTGCGCCGGGGGACCGAAGATCCGCCTTGAGAATTCGGACGCCGTCACCTTGGCGGCCGCGGTTGAGGGCGTCGACTACATCGTGTTTGTCGACTGCTTTATGGGCAACACCTCGGTGACAGTGAATCTGCTCTCCAGCGTCGGTGTGCTCGGCCAGATCACGACCGATGGCTCGGGTCACGGGAAGTTGCCCGTCAACTTCGACTGCGACACGCCGACGGGCCCGCATACCTTGCGCGGCGACGGCACAGCCCGTGACGGTTCGGCAGCCAGCGCAAGCCAGGCCCTCGAACTCTCCAAGTGCGGGACGCCGAAGGAGGAGGGCGAGAAGAAGCTCGACCCAGCCGCCGCTGCCGGTTCGGGTTCGGGTTCGCCGGCCTTCACCGGCTCCAACTTTGGCACCCAGGTCGGTGCGGGTGCTGGCCTGCTCGCCGGTGGTGCTGCGCTGGTGCTGGCGTTCCGCCGGCGTCGTTCGCAAAACGCTGCGTAACACTCGATAGTTCGTCGACAACGCCGTCGGGGCCAGCGCCCGGCGGCGTTTTCGCGTTTGAGAGTCCGTGCTACGTTGCGAGGCCCACGGGCGATTGGCTCAGTTGGTTAGAGCGCTGCCTTCACACGGCAGAGGTCACAGGTTCGAGTCCTGTATCGCCCACCGAATAACCCCAGGTCAGAGGCCACATCGCCCGACTAACGACGTGAATCGTTTCGCGTGTTGGCCTCCGGCTGCCAGCGATGTCTCTGGTTACGCGTCGCGCTTGGCGTATTCGCTTGCGCCGAACCAGTCGATGACGACGACGGGCTCCGAACCAACGACCCAGGTGTCGTGACCGCTTGGCAACGACGTGAGGTCACCGGGGCCGGCGACCAACTCCGTTCCGTCGTCCATCAAGATCGCGAGTTGGCCGCTCACGTGGTACTGAAAGTGGGGCGCTTCGCAGGAGTTGGTTCCGGCGAACGGCTTGACGTCGTTGGACCACCGCCAGCCCGGATCGAGCACAAGCCGACCGATCGGTGCACCTCCCATCGTGATGATCTCGGCCCGCCCGTTGGGGAACGGTCGAGTCTCGTCGGGAGTGCCGAAACTGCGATGTTCCCCTGCGCGTTGTGGGCACAAAGCGCGGGTATGCCCGCGCTGGAGTGCCCGGCGCTCGCGGGTCGCTCAGGCGCGCCGCTGTCGGGTGGACCAGCGCCACAGCGCAACGGCGTAGGCGCCGGCGCCGACAACGGCGCAGGTGAGGCCGAGCACTTGGGTTGACCCTCCTAGCCCGGCCCTGGTGAGCGACGGGACCAATGACGCCAGCGCAAGACCGAATCCAATCGATGCCACGCCCACGGCGACTCGTTCGACTTGCGTGAATCCGACATCGGCACCGACCGCCGTTCGAGTGGCCCCCTCTGAACGCAGCAGCCGCTCTATCGTGCGAACGGGGTCTCCTGCGGCCGTGACCACAGCTGTGGCCCACGCAAGGTAAATGATCGCGAGCCAGATCGTCGTCGGTGCACCGATCGTCGGGTCGTGCTCCACGGTGGCGTTTGCAGCAAATACCGCCAGCGTCGTGACCAGAAACAGCAGCAAGGCCTTCACGTAACGAAGCACAATCACCTGCACCCGCAGCAGGTGGCGGGCGAGACCGTGTTCTACCTTCGCGACCTCCGCGGCCAGGTGCCGCTCGCGGGTGGCTACCAGGGAAAAGAGCGCCTCGGCGCGGCCGGCGTCGCCACCGTGCTCGTTTCTCCCCAGACCCCCGTACGCGTCGAGTTGGCGGTCGATGCGAGTGCGAGCATCGTCCTTGCCGGGAACGAGCAACTCGACGGCGTCGGGTGTCGCCCGTGCGGCGTTGAGTTGTTCATGACTGAGTTCGCTGAGTTCGTCTGCGGGCAGGCGAAGTCCGGTGAGGGTAAAACGCGGCGTGAAGATCTGGCCGTTTGGCGTGTCGAAATGCTGGCCGTGGAAATAGAAGCCGGTGATGTCGCGCAGCAGTAACACGAACGCGATGAGCGGCAACGCGAGCACCGTGGCGGTCGCCGCTGCGAGCAAGTAGCGCTCAGTGTTTGGGTCGGCCGCGACCAGCGCCCGCAACACCGAGGTCACCGCGTCGCGGGCAATGGCTGGCAGCAGCACCATCAACCCGGCTCCCGACAGCAACGCCGTGACGACCCGGTGGATTGTGCTCAGCCGCACCTCTGCCCGTTGGAGAAAAGCCCGCGCGGCGGCTCGTTCGTCGGCGGTCCACGTCTCGTCAGTCACGAGGCCCATCGAATCACACTCGGGGGCCGCGGCTCCGCAACCGCGCCGCCGCGCCTGCGCCCGGGGCGTCAGCGATGTCCGGGTCGGGCCCGCGGAGCATTTCGCCAGGGCGTCGTGGGGCCCGTAGGCTGAACGGCGGGCTGGAGAGGGTACTTATTTCCCAAGGGAGTTAGTGCTCGCGCGGCCCAGATCTGCTCACCGTGGGCCGCGGTCCACTTGCCAGGGAGACACCACACACGTGTTAGCGCTATCTGCACGGTCGAAAGCCCTTCGGGCTGTAGCCGTTTTTGGTTTGGTCGGAGTCCTCGTCGGTGCTTGCGGCGGTAAGGATTCCTCCGACGAGACCTCGACCGACGAGCCCACGAGCGAGGCTGCCGGCTCCGGCTCGGGCGACGCGGCCGGAGGGGACACGTTTAAGGCCGCGTGGGTGCTCGTCGGCCCGTCGAACGACGGGGGCTGGTCGCAGGCGCACAATGAAGGCCGCTTGGCGGTCGAGGAGGCCCTGGGCGACACGGTCGAGACGACGTTCAAGGAGAACGTCGCCGAGGGTCCCGAAGCGACACAGACAATCGAGGACCTGATCAAAGACGGCAACAAGATCATCTTTGCGACGTCGTTTGGTTATGGGGACGCGCTGAAAGAATTGGCCGCAAAGTACCCGGATGTGTATTTCGAACATGCCACCGGCGCGGCCACTTCCGACAACCTTGCGACGTATTTCGGCGCCGCCGAGGACACGATCTATCTGACGGGCCTTGCCGCCGGTTCAGCGGTCCAGCCCGGAGAGCAAGTCGGCTTTGTCGCCCCGTTCCCGATCCCTGAGGTCATCCGCCACATCAACGCGCTCACGATCGGCGTGCGCGAAGTGAACCCGACCGCCACGGTGAAGGTCGTGTGGACCAATACGTGGTTCGATCCGGCCAAGGAGCGTGCCGCTGCCGACTCGCTGGTCGCAGCAGGCGTGAAAGCGATCGTGTCGGGACAGGACAGCCCCGCATCGGGCGAGGCGGCTAAGGCAGCAGGTTTGCCGTTTGTGGGGTACGACTCGGATCAGAGCAAGAACCTGCCCGAGGTGTGGTTGACCGCCTCGTTGTACCACTGGGGCCCGTACTACACCGAGCGTGTCACAGCCGCGATGGACGGCACGTGGAAGACCGGTGAGTACTACGGCGGCATCGAGGATGGTTTTGTCAGCCTCGCCCCCTATGGCGAGCGAGTGACAACACCCGTGAAGGATCTGATCGCCAAACGCCAGCAGGAGATCGTTGCGGGAACGTTCTATGAGTTCACCGGCCCTCTTATGGACCAGAGTGGAGCCGAAAAGGTGGCCGCTGGCACCAAGCTGACCCTTCCTGAGATCCTCACGATGGACTGGTTCGTTCAAGGGGTCGAGGGCGATCCCAAGGGCTGACCCGCACCGGGCCATTGACGGCAACTGACTAACGACGTTTCGTGTCGCGTCACGAGACCGCTCCCGCGGTGCTCGTGGCGCGCGCGTTACGAAAGACGTTCCCCGGTGGCGTCGTCGCGAACGATCGCGTCGACCTTGAGCTGCGTGCCGGCGAAGTGCATGCGCTGTTGGGAGAAAATGGCGCCGGTAAGTCGACGTTGTCGAGCTGCTTGACAGGCCACTACACGCCTGATTCCGGCGAACTGCTGCTCGACGGTCGGCTGGTCTCATTTGCCTCTCCCGGGGCTGCACTGGCGGCCGGGATCTTTATGGTCCACCAACACTTCCGGCTCGTCGAGTCGTTCACAGTGGCCGAGAACATCGAATTGGGTTTCGACCGTCCCTACGACCCGGCCGAGGCCGTCTCGCGAGCACGTGATCTTGGCGAACGTTATGGCCTTGGCGTCGATCCGGCGGCCCACGTGTGGCAACTGTCGGTCGGCCAGCAGCAGCGAGTTGAAATCCTCAAAGCGCTGGCGCGTGAGGCGCGGGTCTTGATCCTCGATGAACCGACCGCTGTTTTGGCCGGAGCTGAGATCGACGCGCTGTTAGGTGTGGTGCGCCAGATTGCCGCTGAGGGCCGCACGGTGGTGTTCATTTCTCACAAGCTCGACGAGGTGCTCGCTGTCGCCGACCGGGTGACGGTGTTGCGTGACGGATCCTCGGTCGGGACCCATTCGATCGACGGGGCCGACGCGCGGTCGTTGGCCCGCTTGATGGTCGGCCGTGACGTCGACCTGACGGCTCAGCGGATGGCCCGCCAGCATCCGCCGTCGATGGGCGCCGCCGTGGTGTTGCGTGTTCACGATGTGTCGGCACGTGGAGATCGCGGCGAGGTTGCCGTCGACCGAGTCAGCTTCGAGGTTCGTGCCGGAGAGGTCCTGGGGCTATGTGGCGTCGCGGGCAACGGCCAACGTGAGCTGGCCGAGGCCATTGCGGGCATGCGAGCGTGGAGCGACGGGGAGATCACGGTTGGCGGCCACACGCAACGGCGCCCCGACCCTCGGGCGGCGATGAAAGCCGGTTTGGCCTACGTGCCCGAGGACCGCTTTGGCACCGCGCTCGCGCCGTCGTTGCCGGTGGAGGACAACCTCGCGCTCACGGCGTTTCGCGATCGGCCACTGTCGTTGGGCCCGTTCGTTCGTCGCCAACGAATCCGAGATCGGGCTCGGCGGCTCATCGAGCGTTACCGGGTTCGCACCCCGGGCCCGACAACGCCGGCGCGACTGCTCTCGGGTGGGAACGCGCAAAAGGTTGTGGTCGCGAGGGTGTTGACCTCAGAGCCGCGAGTGGTTGTTGCGTCGTCGCCCACACGTGGACTGGATGTGGGGGCGACGCACGCCGTGCGAACCTTGATCGCCGAAGCGGCCGATGCCGGCGTGGGGGTCGTGCTCATCAGCGAGGATTTACAAGAGATTCTCAGCCTGTCCGATCGAATTGGGGTCATGTTCCGTGGTCGGCTCGTCGGTATGCGCGATCGAGGCGAGGCCGACGTGGAGGACCTCGGGATGCTGATGGGTGGCGCCGCCCTTGAAGGGCTGCAAATGGAGTTACCTCTGCGCGACCAGGCAAGCAGCGGCGCGGTGAGCGGCGGCCGCGCCTCGAGCACGGAGCGCGGACAGTGATTCGCCTGGAGCGACGAGCCGCGCAGCCCGCCTGGTTGGCATGGGTTGTCCCGGTCGCGGCGGTGTTGGCGGCGGCCATCGCTGGCGGCGTCGTGATTCGGCTCAACGGCTACGCGCCGGGCTCGGTGTACTCGCGGATTGCCGACAGAGCGTTCAGCTCCGAAGGTGCCTTGAGCGCGACGATCGTCTCGGCTGGTCCACTGCTGTTTACAGGTCTTGCTGCCTCTATTGCGTTTCGGATGCGGATCTTCAACATCGGCGCCGAGGGCCAGTTTGTTTGTGGTTCGGTGGCCGCGTCGGGTGTCGGATTGCTCATGAACGACTCGCCGACGTGGCTTGTGATCGTCGTGATGGCCGCCGCGGGCGCTCTCGCCGGCGCATTGTGGGCGGCTATTCCCGGGTTCTTGCGCGCCTGGTTGCACACCAACGAGATCATCACCACGCTGATGTTCAACTACCTGGCCGCAAACTTTGCCTCGTATTTGATATTCGGTTCTGAATCACACTGGCGTGAACTCACCGGCACGGGGTTGATGTTCCCGCAGGGGCGACGCCTTCCGGAGGCGGCGAGCTGGCCGCAGTGGGAGGCCGGGGGCGTCACGTGGCCGGTTGGTTTCGTCGTTGGCGCTGCCGTGGCGGCTGGGTTGCTCGTCGTTTTTCGTCGAACCCGTTTTGGTTTCCAGGTTCGGGTGATGGGCGACGAACCTCGTGCGGCGCACTACGCGGGCGTGCGGACTCGCCGGACGATCCTGGGGCTCATGGCGTTGTCGGGCGCCGTCGCCGGCCTCGGCGGTGCAGCCGACGTCGGTGGCGTTCGCCACGTGCTCGACCCCAAAGCGTTGAATCAGGCCGGTTATGGCTATGCGGGCATCGTCGTGGCCGCACTGGCTCGGTTTAACCCCGTCGCCGTTGTTTTTGTCTCGGTCCTGATGGGCGGACTGGCCAATGCCGGGCGCAGCTTGCAGGGCCCCGACTTTCCTGCCGGTCTCGTCGGGACACTGCAGGGCCTGTTGTTGCTGTTCGCCGTGGGCGGGGAGGTGTTCGCGCACTACCGGATTCGTCGGGTCGGCCGGCCCGGACGGCGCGGACGGGCTCGCGCGAGCACCACGCCCCTGATCGGGGTCGAGTCGTGAACGACAACCTTGTAGTGGTCGTGCTTGCGTCGGCGATCTTTTATGGGACGCCGCAACTGTTGGCCGCATTGGGCGAGCTGTTGGCGGAACGGTCGGGCGTGCTCAATCTCGGCGTCGAGGGCATGATGCTGATGGGTGCGGTGAGCGCGGCGTGGGGGGCGCAGCACGTGCCGGGTCCGGGCTGGTGGGTGGTGTGTGCAGCGCTTGTTATCGGCATGGTTGCGTCCACGCTCACGGCGCTGGTGCACGCCTTTTTGGTGATCTCTTTGCGGGTAGGTCAGATCGTGTCGGGACTTGCGATCACGATCCTGGTTGGTGCTGCAGGGTTTTCGTCGTACTTGGCCAACGTGTGGCACATCGCGCAGCGCCCCGCCCCCCATCAGCTGGTCGCGATCGACGTATTTGGCCTCGCGGACCTGCCGGTCCTTGGGCCACTGCTGTTTCACCACAACGCGCTCACCTACACGTCGTGGGCGTTGGTCGCGGTGATGTGGTGGTATCTCTTCCGCACCCGGCCGGGGCTGCACGTTCGAGCGGTCGGTGAGAACCCCGCGGCCGCCGACGCGCTCGGGGTGAACGTCAACGGCTACCGCTACGTACACACATTGCTGGGCGGCGCGCTAGCCGGGCTCGGTGGTGGCTTTTTCTCTTTGGCGATTGTGCCGCTGTGGGCTGACGGCCTCACTGGAGGCCGCGGCTGGATTGCCCTCGCCCTTGTGATCTTTGGCTTCTGGCGGCCCGAATTGGTGCTGATCGGCGCCTACTTGTTCGGCGGTCTGACGAGTCTTGGCCTCACCCTGCAGGCCCGCGGGGTCGATGTGCCGACGCAGCTGCTCGACTCGCTGCCCTACCTGGTGACGGTGGTCGTCTTGGTCGTGGTGTCAGCGCGTTGGTCGCGGCGTGGTTGGGGTGCGCCGGCGGCGCTGGGCGTCGCGTTCGAGCGGGAAGCCCGCTAGCGGCTCCGCCACGCGATGAGAACGCGTGCGCCC
Organism: uncultured Acidimicrobiia bacterium; assembly: GCA_964635475.1. GTDB lineage: Bacteria > Actinomycetota > Acidimicrobiia > Acidimicrobiales > CAZWPY01 > CAZWPY01. Next base: position 6,278 of record CAZWPY010000051.1, on the reverse strand, counting down.
TAGGCTTCCTCGATGTCTAAGAAGAAGCTGCTCATCCCGGTGTTGCTGCTGGTCGCTGTCGCCGCGGCGATCGTCGGCTACATCGTCATCAATAACAACAACAACCCCGACAAGGTCGATCTCGACAAGGCCGTCGAGAGCGTCGAGGCCGGCGACGACGGCTCGACCGCCGACGCTGAGGCGGGCGCCGAGTCGACGGCGGCCGATGGTGGCGAGGTCGAAGGAACCGGGATCGAAGGGACATGGACCGTCGACACCGATTCGGGCGACTTCGACTTTCAGTCGGCCACTGGCACGTTTGTCGGCTTCAGGGTCAATGAGGAATTGGTCGGGATTGGCGCGACCGAGGCGGTCGGCCGCACGGGCGACGTGAGCGGTGAAATCACGATCACCGGCAACCAGATGACCGCGGCAACATTCGAAGCCGACCTGTCGACGATCACTACCGATCAGTCGCGTCGCGACGACAAGGTCCAATCTGCGTTGGAAACCGATCAGTTTCCGACAGCGACGTTCACGTTGACCGCACCGGTTGACCTGCCCGCCGACGCATCAGCAGGAGGCGAGATCTCGGTGACGGCCACCGGCGACCTCACAGTGCACGGAGTCACCAAGTCGGTGCAGATTCCCTTGCAGGCAAAACTTGTCAGTGGGACCGTTGTGGTTGTTGGGTCGCTTGAGGAGCTCGATTTCACGGGATTTGGGATCACTATGCCGACGGCGCCTGTGGTCGCCTCGGTCAACCCTGTTGGCACGATCGAAATGCAGATCCTGCTGACGAAGGGCGCATAGTCGAACTGCGCTAGGCGACACGCGCATTTGGCCAGAAAAGCCCTGCTATGCCAGGCTTTCCGGCCGATGCACGTGTCGGCCAAGTCGGATTACGCAGTTCGGGCGCTCGTCGAGCTCGCGGCTCGGCGGGGTGAGCCACTGACCGCCGACGCGTTGGCAGCCGCGCAGGACATCCCCAAGAAGTTCTTGTCGTCGATCTTGTTGGACCTACGCCGCGACGGTTTCGTCTTGAGTCGCCGCGGCGCCGAAGGTGGTTATGTCCTGGCGCGATCACCCGCGCAGATCACCGTCGCACAGGTGATGCGCGCCGTGGAGGGGCAACTTGCCGACGTGCGCTCGATTCGGCCCGAGGCGTTGTCCTACGAAGGCGTGACCGAGTCGCTGCAAACGGTCTGGGTCGCCACTCGCGCGGCGTTGCGTTCCGTTCTCGACCGTACGACGATCGCCGACATCGCAGCTGGCCGGCTGCCCAAACACGTGCGCGCACTGGCCACGCCGGCCGACGCGTGGAGGTAGCCGAGATCCCCGAGCCGGCAGCGATCCCCGAGCCGGCAGCGACTCCTGAGCCCGGCGAGCCAGCACCGCTCGACGACGGCGCTCGCGCCGAACTGGTCGACGCGGTGCGCCGCTGGGTCAGGCGTGAGGTCGTTCCCGCGGCCAGCGAGTTGGAGGCGAACGACCGTTATCCCGAACGCCTCATCGCCGACATGGCCGACATGGGCCTCTTCGGTTTGGCCGTCCCGCCCGGTTACGGCGGCGTCGGCGTCGACCTGTTGACCTACGCGCAGGTCATCGAGGAAATCGCAGCGGGCTGGATGACGCTCACCGGCGTGTTGAACACCCACACGATGGTCGTGCGACTCTTGCTCGCTGCGGGTAGCCCCGCTCTACGGACAAAGTGGCTGCCATTGCTCGCGTCGGGCGAGGTTCGCGGGGCCTTCTCGCTCTCTGAACCCGACGCCGGTTCGGACGCGCAGGCGATTTCCTGTCGAGCCGAACGCGACGGCGACGAGTGGGTCGTGACGGGCACCAAAGCGTGGGTCACAAACGGCGAGCGAGCGGGGTTGATCGCTCTCGCGGTCAAGACCCCGTCGGGAATCTCGTGCCTGTTGGTCGACAACCGCGCGGCACCGCGGCCGCAGGTGACTCGCCACGTGTCAAAGCTCGGCTACCGGGGAATCGAAACAGTCGAGATGTTTTATGACGGCCTCCGAGTCCCCGCCGACCACCTGATCGGCGCCGAAGGTCGAGGGTTTGCGCTGATCATGGGCGCGCTAGAGGTTGGCCGCATCAATATTGCGGCACGGGCCGTGGGAGTGGCGCGATGCGCGTACGAAGCCGCTCTCGGGTACTCGATGCAGCGTCACGCGTTTGGCAAACCGCTGTCGGGCCACCAAGGCGTTGCGATGCAGCTCGCCGAGATGGCGACGAAGCTCACAGCCGCTCGCCTGCTGACGCACCACGCGGCCCGCACGAAGATGACCGCTGGCCGCGCCGATGTGGAAGCGGGCATGGCAAAGCTGTTCGCGTCGGAGACTGCGCTCGAACTGGCAACGTCGGCGATGCGGATTCACGGTGGCGTCGGCTACACGACCGATGCGGTGGTGGAGCGGCTGTACCGAGATGCCCCGCTGATGATCATTGGTGAGGGCACCAACGACATCCAACGACTTGTGATCGCGCGCGGACTGCTCGCGCGAGCCGAGGTGGCCGACGGGCGGTGAAGTAATCGGCAGGCCGGACGTAGGATCAATTCACCGTTTTCAAAGGAGAAATTGTGACCTATACCCTCCCGGACCTGCCCTACGACTATGCCGCCCTTGAGCCGCATCAGATTGGCGCCATCCTCGAACTGCATCACGACAAACACCACGCCGCGTACGTGACCGGTGCAAATCAGACGTTGGAGAAGCTTGCGGCCGCACGCGAGGCGGGCGACTTCGGTGCCATTGTCGGGCTCGAAAAGACCCTGGCGTTTCACGTGTCGGGCCACGTGTTGCACACGATCTATTGGCAGAACATGAGTCCCGACGGCGGCGACAAGCCCACGGGCGAATTGGCGGCGGCGATCGACGAGCACTTTGGTTCGTTCGACGGGTTTAAGGGCCAGCTGACCAACGCGACGACCACGGTGCAGGGCTCCGGCTGGGGCGCTTTGGCGTGGGAGCCTCTTGGCGGACGGTTGATCGTGGAGCAGGTGTACGACCACCAAGGCAACATCGGCAACGGGTCGATCCCGCTGTTGGTCATCGACGCGTGGGAGCACGCGTACTACCTGCAGTACAAGAACGTCCGCCCCGACTTTGTCGCGGCTTTTTGGAACATCGTGAATTGGGCCGACGTGCAGGCCCGTTTCACTGCAGCCTCGGCGTTGCGGATTTCGTGACGCAAGCCGCCACGAGCTGGCAAGAGATCGACGGGGCGTTGGTCACAACGATCGACGCCCCGTCGTTCGCGTGTGCCCGCCGGTGCGTGGAGGCCATTGCCGACGTGGCCGAGCTGATGGACCACCACCCCGACATCGTGTGGTCGTATCGCCACCTCGAAGTGCGGTGCTTTACCCACACGACTGCTTCGGTTACCGAACTCGACCACCGACTGGTGGCGGCGATCGATGTCGCGCTTGAGCCGCTATTGGCCCGCTAACGCGGCCACGACCGGAGCGAATGCATCGAGCTGCGCGCCGGGTACCACGATGTAGGTGAAGCCAAATTGTTCGCGGCGTGCCTGCAGTGTGTCGATCATCTCGTCGGTTGTACCGAGCAAGACATGGGGTGACGCGAGCAGCGTCTGCGGCTCAAGCTGAAATCCCCCGGCCATCATCGTGGCCATTGCGGAACGGTCGTCGGTGACCATGGCGAAGAAGACGGTGACGGAGAGTTCGAGCGAGTCGAAGCGATCGCCAGCGCCCGCGCGAACCCACGCGAGCTTTTCCAGTGTTGCGTCGGCCGTGCCGTTCGGGCCGAGGTCGGGACTGATTGCCCCGGCGCGCATGTCGAAGTTGATCCCGATGATGTCGGCCTCTCGACCCGCGAGCTCGAGAATCCGACGTGCCCCGCCGCCGATGTGGATCTTCGGGTGTGGCCGCTGAACTGGCTGCGGGGTCCCGCGCTGGGCGTCGAGCCGGTAGTGCTCACCGGAAAATGTCACCGGTTCATCGGAAAAGAGCCCCTTCAGGACGGTCACCGACTCGGCCAGTCTGTCGACTCGTACTCCGGGGCGGTCGTAGGAGATCCCGCTCGACTCGTAGTCGGTGGCCATCCAGCCCGCGCCGATTCCCAGCTCCACCCTCCCGCCCGAGAGCCGGTCGAGAGTGGCGATTTCCTTGGCCAGCACGACGGGATGGCGGTAGTCGTTGGCGAGCACCAACGTGCCGACGTTGATCGAATGTGTCGACGCCGCGATCGCTGTCGCGCTAATGAGCGGCGCCCACTGGTCGTCAAAATGGTCCGCCGCGCAGATCGATGAGTAGCCGAGGTCCTCGGCCCGGGTCGAGAAGTCACGCAGCTGTGCGAGCGATTCCCAATTCGACTGCTGCAGGCCAAAACGAAACGTGTTCACGGTCGGATCGTAGGCCCTGATCGCCGACTGAAAGCCTTCGGGTCGGGCGCTGGCGGGCGCCGGGCTAGCCTCCCGACACGCGCGTGAGCTTCCCGCACATCACGCGACCCCGACGCAGCTGATGGGAGTGAGCATGACCTGGCTCGATGGGCCTGAGTGGCTAGCAGTACTGCGGATCGGCCTCGGCCTGTGGTGGCTGGAGAGCTGGCGTCACAAGGACAAGAAGGGTTGGTTCGAGCGCGGGACGGGCATTGCCTGGGCGAAGTCGGTCGCCGAGAAACACAAGTGGCCCTTTGTTCGTAAGGGATTCGACTCGATCGTTGCACCCCGTCCGAAGTTGATGGCTCACCTCGTGGTGTGGGGTGAGTTGGCCATCGGACTCGGTCTGGTCACCGGAGTGCTCACGCCGATCGCCGCAATCGCGAGCTTGTTGTTGAGCCTGACCTATTTCGTGTTGATGATTCACGACTGGGCTGAACAGGGGCAGAACTACATGATGGCGTTGGTTGCCGTCGTGATACTGGGCACGCACGCGTGGACAACCTGGGGCCTTGGTCAAGCTGTTGGTTTGTGGTGAGGGCTGGCTGCGAGGCGACTGTGGACGGGCGGCGTTAAGCCCAGCTGCGCCCGTCCCATCCGAGGCTGATTGCCGACACGCTGGCGACGGTCCACGCCTGCAGCGAACACGCTTCCTTGCTGGGCGCCACGGTGTGATCGTCGGGGTCGACGACGTATAGCTCCGGGTAGCCGCCGAGGCGGTCGAGCGCGTCGATGACGCCGCTAGTGACTTTGCTCGCAGCTTGGGTGTACCCCGCGGCCGCGAGCCCGCCGGCGGCTAACCACGAATCAAACGGCCACACCGAGCCGGTGTGGTAGCCATCGGGGCGGAATCCCGCGTGAGTGTGGGGCAGCGTGCGTACGCCGTGGGCCGTCATGAGGTCGTCATCGAGTAGTCGGCGGGCGTTTGCGTCGAGGCGGGCGCCGTCGACCACGCCAGTCCAACACACGATGCCGAGGTCGCTCGTGGGACTTAGATCGAGGCCGTCGCGGTGTCGGGCGAAAGCGGCAGGAGCCGCCGCTGGCTGGAAGCTCGCGAGAAAGACGTCGTGCGCGCGGCGGGCGTGGATGTCGGCGTGACGGTCGAGCGTTTCGGTCACCTCGGCCCATGCGCGCCATGCCAGCGCGCCGACAGCGGCTACGGCCACGGGAGCCTGCATGGGTCTGCCGGTCGTGGTGATCATGCCGTGCCCGTTGCCCTCGAGGTCGGCTGCAACGTCGCGCCACCACTGGTGCGCGAGGCCGCCGTGGCGTGCGCGCCTCGTGTACGTGAGCGGCAGCGGCTGCTCGTGTAACCAGGCCTGGACCCGCCGGGCCGCCGCGGTGTGCTGCAAGACACGATGTCCGTAGCGTGCGAGGGCGCCGTAAACGATGAGAAACCACAGACTCGCGTCGATCGATCCGTAGTAGCGCAGGCGGCCGTGTCGGACAGGCCAGCCGTGGCGCTCGTACAGCTCAAGGCCCTCGTCGCGCGATTCGTGGATCACCTTGCCCGGCTCTGACTCGAGCTCGGGATCGTCGACGGCTCCGAGCTCCACGCCGAGCCGAGTCAGAGTTCGTTCGGCGATGGTCGGATCGAACGGCAACAACGCGAGAGCACTGATCAGCGAGTCGCGGCCAAAAAGCGAGCCAAAACGTTGCGTGGGGTCGCTCGCGTAGAGCCAGCCTTGCGGGCTGCGGAGTCGATCCAGCGCGGCGCTCCAACGAGTGCGGTCCGCGACCGAAGGCGTCGTGTCAGGCAGTGGCCGTGGCGGCCCAGCGGGCAAATGCGTGTCGGTCATTTTGTGTGCTCCGTGGCGAATGTGGCGGCCGGGTCGGTGACGGTCGCGACTCGACCGTCGTGGTCTTCTGTGACGGTCGCGACTCGA
>CAZWPY010000050.1:19429-21327 GCA_964635475.1 uncultured Acidimicrobiia bacterium | reverse complement strand
AGAGCGGCGAGGGGGATGTGCACGTCGGCGTCGTAACAGCGCACGAGGATCTGGTCGCCACGGTCGGCTAGTTGTTCGGGGCCCGACGGCACCGCGACCTCGTCGGTGACTTTGCCTGTTGCGCGGTCGATCACCACCACGCGGTCGGGCTCGTCGGTAAAGCCGTAACCCGCCACGATCCCCGACCCGACGATCAAGAAGTTCTTCGCGTTCGACACGAGCGGCTCGCTGCGCCACAGGAGTTTCCCCGTCGCCACGTCAATCGCCGAAATGTAGGAGTTGGCGCCGCCGGTGTCGGCTGAGTACGTCCAGTGCGAATTCGCTATGTACAACACGTCCCCTGAGAGCTCGACCCAGCGAACGCTTTCGTCGACAAACTCGGCATCGGGTTTGGTCGTCGGCGGCAGGAGCCACTGCGACAGGTCATACGCGTAAGCAGCGCCGCTTTCGGTGATCACGAAAACACCATCGACGCCAGCATCAGAGTCGGCCAGCGCGTACAGGCCGATTTGCGCGCCGCCCGACGCGTGCGCCTCGATCAGGACTCGGTCGCCGATCTCGTAAGGCAGCTGGTCGGACTCGATCGACACCACATCGCCCAGGTTGGGCGTATCTGCCAAAACGTCACGAGCCACCACTTGCGGTTCGCCCAACTCCGGCAAGGCGTCGCCGACGTCGAGGGTCTCACGGGTCTCCTGCACCCACGGCGGGGCGTCGAGGCGAGTGAAGGCCTCGGGTAGCGCTGCGCTGGCGCAGGCTTCGCCGCCGCACAGATCAGCCGGTAGTGCGCCCGTGGCGAGGAACGCGCCGATCGCCGCCCGAACCTCGGCGACGTCGCCACCGCGGCCGTGCGGGTCTTCCCCCTCGCGGGGCGCTTGGTTATCAAGTGGCGGCGGCGGATTACCGAAATCCCATTGAAAAATAAACGCACCACCGTCCTCACGACCGCTGATCGGCTTCAGCCCGTATCCCTCTCCCCCGTTCGCCAACTCGCGGTCGGGGTCCAATAACGGCGTGTGAGCTCGTGCCCCCAACGTGCGCGCAAGTACCTCGGTCTGCACGTTGGCAACTTGTTGGTCGGAGTAGGCCTCAAAAATGGCCACGTTTTTCTTCGGCGTATCGGGGTAGGGATCGTCCACAAGGTGTTGGGCGTAACCCGCGTTTTCGCCGCGATCCCATAGGGACTGGATCAACAACAAGCCGAGTTGGCGGTCGATCGGGTCGGTGTAAGCCGCGTCGTAGATGACCTTGAACTCATCCCAATCGATCGAACGATTCAGCAGCACGTGGTACGCCACGCCGGGGACACCCAACACCACCCGCGTCCAGTCCTGTGCCACGGCGGACAGCGCGCCGCCGATTATCCCGCCTTGGCTGTTGCCCACAAACAGAAGCTCACCGTCGGTCGCGATGAGCGGGTTGCCCGCGGAGTCCTGGAACGCCTCATGACTCACAAGACCGTCGTCGGCCTTGAGGAGTCGGCCGAGGACGAGGAAGTTGAGCATCCCTTGTTGCAAACGGTCGGCCAGGGTCCGAAAGCCCGACAAGTCACCGAGAATCGCGGCCGCGTTGGGAACATCCTCGTCGCTCATGCCTTTCCAGTCGGTGGCACAAAACGTGATCGCGTTCTCGGCAGCAAAGTCCGGCGCTGCGCCGCGGACCTCGTCTCGGCTACCCAGCAGGCCGTGGCCATACAACGCCACCGCGGTCGGCACGGTCGTGTCGCCGTCGCCCAGCGCGACCCGCGGAATCACGCAGGTGAACGGGGCCTGGAACGTTCCGTTTTGCTGGGGGATCGGGTTGGCATCGGGACCCGATCCGTTGTTGAGCGCCGAGCCCGGTTCGCCTTTGCCGGTGAGAAAGTTGGGGACCTCGAACGTACCGGTGACCACCCGCAA
>CAZWPY010000050.1:0-19329 GCA_964635475.1 uncultured Acidimicrobiia bacterium | reverse complement strand
TCGACCTGCTTCAGCGCGGCATCACGCATAGCCAACATGCGTTCGGACAGGTTGCGCTCGGACGCAACAGTGAACGACCACGCCAGTTGGACCTCGTCGCGCTCCCAGCCAAATTGTTCGTCGGCGGCGTCGAGCACTTGGTCCAGTGCTTCAGCCCGAGGGAAAAGTCGATCACTGGAAAACGCTCGATCTCTGATGGTCACAAAGCCGTCGGGAGCCGCGAGCAAAGCGTCGGCCGAGTCGCGCAGGCCGCGGAGGGCAACTCCGTAGGTATGACCCTCCTCGAACAACTCCGCCGGCCGGAGAAAGAGCAGCTGCGCACTCGCGTCGTCGGTCTGCGCATCGAGCTCGGCCCAAAACGCTCGTTTCTCACCAGTGGCGAGGTCGAACACGACCGCACCGGCCTCGTCGTCGAGCGAGTCGGCAATGTGAGCCGAGTCAGGAAGGTTGCTCGACTCAAGCACCACACCGGGGAACAACACGATCATCGAACTCGATGGCGAGAATCCGTCGTTGCGGGTCCATTCGGTTGGATCGATGTGCACGCCCGCAGCATTCGCCGGCATCGACTCACGATCGAAACGCAAACGCCGCCCGGTGTCAGTGTCGGCCGCGGGCTCGGTGTAGAAGTCGTTCGGATACGGCACGAGGCAACGGGGCGCGATCGGGTCACACGGGCCCAGCGCACTGAGATCGATCACTTTCGGAGCCGATGTCTCCGCCTGTTTGGTGGTCGACTCGCTAGTCGCGCGGGAGGTCGAGTCGGTCGCCTTCTTCGCGTCGCCGTCGGAGGAACCGCCGCACGACGCGACCAGCCCCGCCACAGTCACCAGCGTTACGGACAGTCGCGTCGAACTCCTCATGCGGCCGAGTCTGGAACGCGGCACGGTAAAGCGCAACGCCTCGCCGTCCTTTCCTCGCTACGACTTGCCGCGGCACGTCGCCAACCGGTCAGCGCGGTTGATACTCCCCGAAGACCTCGCGCAAGACGTCGCTCACTTCGCCCAGGGTTGCGTGGCGAGCCAGCGCTTCCTTCATCGGAATCAGCACGTTCTGCGTGCCCGACGCGGCTTGGCGCACATCGGCGAGCGCGGCTTGGACAGCGTCGTTGTTACGCGTGGCCTTCAAGTCGCGAACGCGCTGGGCCTGCAACGTCTGCAACGCGGGGTCGATCGGAAACACGTCGGGGTCGCCGGGGTGCTCGACAGTGAACTTGTTCACTCCGACGATCACCTTCTCGCCGTTGTCGATCGCCTTCGTGTAGGCGTAGGCCGCTTGTTCGATCTCATCGACTTGGAAGCCCTCTTCAATCGCCGCGACCGCGCCGCCCAACTCGTCGATGCGCGCGATGTAGTCCCACGCGGCCGCTTCGACTTGATCGGTGAGCGTCTCGACAAAGTAGGAACCGGCGAGAGGGTCGATCGTGTCGACCACGCCGGATTCGTAGGCAATCACTTGCTGCGTGCGCAACGCGACTCGGGCCGCGTCCTGGGTCGGCAAACCGAGCGCCTCGTCAAAACCGTTGGTGTGCAAGCTCTGCGTGCCACCCATCACGGCAGCCAACGCCTGCAGCGTCACCCGCACCACATTCACTTCGGGCTGTTGGGCGGTGAGGGTCGATCCGCCCGTTTGGGTATGGAAACGCAACAACAACGACTTCTCGTCCTTGGCGCCAAACCGCTCGGTCATGATCTTGTGCCACATCCGCCGGCTGGCACGGAATTTGGCCACCTCTTCGAAGAAGTTGTTATGAGCGTTCCAAAAGAAGCTCAAGCGTGGGGCGAAGTCGTCGACGTCGAGGCCCGCAGCAACTGCCGCCTGAACGTACGCAATCGCATTCGACAAGGTGAAGGCGATTTCCTGAACCGCCGTCGATCCCGCCTCACGGATGTGGTAGCCCGAGATCGAGATCGTGTTCCACTGCGGCATGTGTTCGTTGCAGTATGCGAACACATCGGTGATGAGCCGCATCGAGGCCCGCGGTGGATAGATGTAGGTGCCGCGGGCGATGTACTCCTTCAGCAAGTCGTTTTGGATTGTGCCCGACAACAGCTTTGAGTCGACGCCCTGCGACTCAGCGACCAGTTGATACAGCAACAACAGAATCGGCGCGGTTGAGTTGATGGTCATCGACGTCGACACGCGGTCGAGCGGGATGTCGGCCAGAAGTCGGTGCATGTCGTCGAGCGAGTCGATTGCTACCCCGACCTTGCCGACTTCGCCCTCGGCACGTGCGTGATCGGAGTCGAAGCCCATTTGCGTCGGAAGGTCGAACGCACACGACAGACCCGTTTGACCGGCGTCGAGCAGGAACTTGAAGCGTTCGTTTGTGGCTTCGGCGGTACCAAAGCCGGCGTACTGGCGCATCGTCCAGTGCCGCCCGCGATACATGTTCGGATAGATGCCCCGCGTGTAGGGAGGCTTCCCCGGAGTGCCCAGCCGCGTTTCGGCGTCGAACGCCGCCACGTCTGCTGGCCCATACAGCGGCCGAATCTCGATACCCGAATCCGTCAGCCGCTCATCGTTGCGTTCTGCCATACCACCCAGGCTAAATCGCGCACCGAGTCTCGACGCACGCCCGGACGCGGCGATGGTCACCTCAGTGCCCGACACTACTCAGACGCTGCACCCGACGCTGTCGGCGTTGATGATGTCGACCGATGTCGATGTGAGGTTTTCCCAAGTCTTTGCAGTGTGGAATCCGTCGGGCAAGTAGTTCTGTGTGTCCCAAAACCATCCCGTTCGTTCTGGCGGATTGACCCCTGCGTGATCGTCGCCAAAGGTGCGGACCACGACGACCTGTCCGTTGGGTGGCTCGGGAACTTTGTTGTAAAACTGGTCGACCACGAACGGGCTGGTCGTCCTCATATGGTCATAAAAGATCGCGTCCCACATGGGCTTGTCGACCACCCCGTCGGTGCGAACATGAATCCAGGAGGGGTTGCCGTTCTGCGCGATCTGCCAGTACTGGGTGGCGGCAATCGTTTGAGGGCCGAACTGACCGTCGAGGGCGGCGCAACTGAACGAGGCACCCCAGCTTCCCAACAACGACTGCCACAGAAGCACGGATTCGCCCGACGACGCGATGTTCTGCAAGCCAGCCGGGCCGATCGGCCAGGCGGCATGACCAAAGTGGTGCTGCGCCACCGGGTCCGAGTAGTACGTGTCGAGGGAGGAGCCCCACTCGCACGAGCCAAGGCCCACCAGCACCAACGATACGAGAATCCGCCGAAACTGTTTCATTTGCCCCCACCTCCGACTCGATCGGTGAGCCGAACATCGACTGCTGTTTGCAAGACATCGGCGAGCGTCAGGTGTGACGAGTCGACCGCGATAACCAGGGGCCCCGGGCCAGCCAGATATATCCAGGGGTTTACAAAACCACGAGCCTCCGTGAGGGAACCATCCGTCAGCACAAGAAACCGCGAACCACACACCCTCCCCTCGCGCAGGACGCCCTCGTCAATCACTCTGTAGGGGGCCACGGTCCTCATCCGAACGCGGTCCGCCGCGCTCTCTGCCCGCGGCGCCTGCGTCACGTGGAGCTGCAGCGAGGGCGGAGAATCACCCCATGTGGTCGGCGTGCCGTCGGGTTTGCCACGAGCGCCAATCCGGTAGTCCCAGCCATACTCGATGGACTCATCTCGGATCAGGTTCGCGGTTTCGGGAGTCTCGCTTGGTCGCAGCGTGTCGGCCACGAGGCCCGACGGGAGTGAGCCAAACTCGGCTCGCAGGAACCCGGCAGCCGTCTCGCGATCGGGCAGCTCTTTACGCTCGGCGGTTTCGCCCGCCGCCACGGCCTCAGCAAACCCCGGTGGGCACTCAACCTTCGAGATATCACCCTTAGCGAACTCGATGGCTTCCTTGCTCGGCCGCGGGACCGTGGCTAGGTAGCTACTCCACTGGGAATTGTTCGAGCTGTCTTGCGACGACATCGAACTCGACAGTTCCCGTAGGTCCCCAAACAGCGGGCTCGATGTGGGCGCAGCGACCCCGGGTGGCTTGGCGGACTGCACGGCAGATTCGTCGAGCCCCGCGCCGCAACCGCCCAGCAGCGCGACGCCCGCCGCCACGGCGACAAGCGAGTTCCTCACACTGAACCTCCCCTCGGGCGGTGTCCAGCACCACCACACAGCGAGAAACCTACGCGCGCGCTTGGCGTCAAGGGGTTGCGTGAGCCGGAGACCGCAGGGCAGTGATTTCTGACGTACCGTCAGATCCGCAAAATTCACCCGCGTACAGCGTGGCGCGGCTCTGGGGAGGGTCTCACTGTGAACGATTCGGCCGCAACTACTCAAACGGCTGCGCCAACGTTGAGTTTTGATCCGACGACCGTCGCTCGTTACCAACTGCACGGCCAAGACGTGCCCTGGTTGCTCGACCATTGGGCAGCCCATCGCGGCGAGCACCCGTTTCTGATCTGGGAGCCCAAGGACGGCAACGACCGCACGTGGACCTACTCGCAGTTCGCCGACGCCACGCGCTCGGTGGCTGCCGGGCTGGCAGCCAAGGGAGTCAAGGCGGGTGATCGAGTGCTCATCCACGCCGACAACTGCCCCGAGGGCGTGATCGCGTGGTACGCGCTGTCGCGCCTCGGCGCCGTCGCCGTCACGACCAACACCCGCAGCGTCGCGGCCGAAGTGGCGTACTTCATCGACCACTCCAAAGCGGTGGGCGCGATCACCCAACCGCAATACGCCTCGTTGGTGGCCGAGGCCGGACCGAACCTCGGCTGGGTGGTGGTAACCGCCGACAACTCGGGCGTCGAGGCGCCCGCGGATCAACTCGAACACGGCCGCCCGGGTTTCGACTCGCTCTCGGGCGATCCGGTCGCCGTTCCCGAGTTGGACCGCGATCCGCTACGTCCGGTCGGAATCTTGTTCACCTCGGGAACCACCTCAAAGCCAAAGGCCGTCGTGCATACGCACGGCAATGTGCTGTGGGCGGCCAAGGTCAATCCCACCAACATCGACTTTCGCGCCGACGACGTCTATCTCGCGTTTCTGCCCTTCTTTCACGTGAACACGCAAGGCTGGGCGATCTGGTCGGTACTCGGGACCGGCGGCTCGGTCGTACTCCAGCCGCGCTTTTCGGCGAGTCGCTTTTGGGAAGTGATCGCCAAACACAAAGTCAGCCACATCTCGCTGATCCCCTTTGTTTTCAAGGCGATCGGCGGCGAGCCGGTACCCGAACACACCGTGCGGGTGGGCGTGTTCGGCCTAATCATGCCGGTGCTCGACCAGTGGCTCGGCATGCGGGTGATCGCTGCTTACGGCATGACCGAACTCGTCACCCACTGCATCCATTCGAACCCGTTCGAGTCGTACCCCGACATGGCGATGGGGAAGGTGTCGCCGGGATACGAGTGGATGGTCGTGAACCACGAGGCCGGCCGGCCAGCCGAGGTCGGCGAGATCGGCGAGCTGTGGATTCGTGGCGTGCGCGGAATCTCGGTGTTTGCCGAGTACCTCGACAACCCCGAAGCCAACGAGAAGATGTTCACCCCCGACGGCTGGTGCCGCACGGGCGACATGGTCCGCCTTGAGGCCGACGGGAACGTGTTCTACACCGACCGCGACAAAGACGCTCTCAAGGTCGGCGGCGAGAATGTGTCGGCCAGGGAAGTCGAAGACGTCTGTCGCACGGTGCCGGGAATCGACGACATCGCCGTGGTCGCAAAGAGCCACGAGATGCTCGACATGGTGCCGGTCGCCTTCGTGATTCGTAATGCCTTCGCCGCGCCCGAAGAGGAGATGGGTCCGGCCATCATCGCCGCCTGCAAGGCCGCTCTCTCCGACTTCAAGGTTCCGCGGGCGGTCTACTTCCTCGACGAGTTCCCCACAGCTGAGCTCGGCAAGATCTCGAAGAAGGACCTGCGCGACCTCGCCGAGACGTACCCGGCCGTCTAACAGCCCCCGTGGCCGGGTCGCGCTAGAGAGGCCGGGTCGCCTACGAGGCCGGCGCCACCTTCGGGTGCGGCATGCACAACTCGTCGTACTCGGCGATCACGATCTCGCCAGCGTCGGGACCACACGCTGGGCAGGCCGGGTCGCGGCGCACTTTGAAGTTGCGGAACGACTGCTCGAGCGCGTCGTAGGCCAGCAAGCGGCCCACTAGCGGCTCGCCCAAACCGAGCAGGACCTTGATCGCCTCCAGCGCCTGGAGTGAGCCGATGATGCCCGGCAGCACCCCCAACACGCCCGCCTCTGAACACGACGGCGCGAGCTCCGGCGGCGGCGGTTCGGGCAGCAAGCACCGATAACACGGCCCCTCGTAGGGGTGAAACACGCTGACCTGGCCCTCGAAACGGAAGATCGCGCCGTAGATAACGGGGATCTTCTTCAGCAGCGACGCGTCGTTGAGCAAATACCGAGTTGGGAAGTTGTCGGTGCCGTCGACGATGACGTCGTAGCCGTCGATGATGTCGAGCACGTTGTCGGCGCCTAGGCGAGCGTCGTAGGTCACCACGTTGACGTCGGGGTTGAGCAACGTCAGGGTCTTCTTGGCCGAGTCGACTTTGCGGTCGCCGATTCGATCGGTGTTGTGCAAGATCTGCCGCTGCAAGTTCGACTCGTCGACCACGTCCATGTCGATGATGCCAAGGGTGCCCACACCGGCGGCCGCCAGATACAGCGCAGCGGGCGACCCGAGGCCACCCGCGCCCAACAACAACACTTTGGAACTCAACAACTTCTGTTGGCCAGCCTCGGAAACCTCGGGCAACAACAGGTGGCGGTGATACCGCAAACGCTGGTCGGCGCTGAGCACGGTCGGCGCGCGCCAGCTTCGGCCCTCGTTTTTCCATTTGCCAAAGCCGCCGGCCATCGACACGACGTCGGTGTAGCCAAGCTCAGCAAGGGTTTTTGCTGAGAAGGCCGAGCGGACGCCGCCCGCGCAATAGACCACAAGAGGCGCGTCCTTGTCGGGCACCTTCGATTCCACCTGTGACTCCAACATCCCTCGCGGGATGTGGATTGCCCCCACCAAGGCGCCTTGCTCGTATTCGTCGGGCTCGCGGACGTCGATCACCACGTGGCCGGCCTTGATCAACCCCTCGGCGGCCTCGGTATCGACCTCGGTGATACCGGCCTTGGTCGCAGCCAACAATTCTCGAAAACTCGCCATCGTTTCTCTCCTTACGACCCGCACTCACCCTCGGGACCGTGAAACACGCGTTGTCCTGGGGTTCTAAACCCTACCAGTTAGGTCAACTATTCCCATGAGCGACGAACTCACGTGGCACACCACCCAGGGCGCGACACTCGTATATGGAATTCGCCGACGTCTTGCATCGCCGTCGTATGTGTCGAAGTTTCACCACAGACCCGCTGCCGCGCTCGACACTCGATGGCCTGCTGTCGGCGTGCCTCCACGTTCCCTCCGCCGGTCACTCACAAGGACGCCACCTCCTGGTGCTGCACGGACGACGTGAGGTCGCTCGCTACTTCGACGCGACCTTGCCCGACCGCTCCGGTTTTCCCTGGCCAGGCCTGTTAAACGCAGCAGCGCTCGTGGTCTTCTGCTCCGACGCGTCGGCCTACCAGCGGCGCTACGCCGAGCCGGACAAGGACTTCGCCGACGGATCGCTTAACCACTGGGGCGCGCCGATGTGGCACATCGACACCGCGTTCTGCGTAATGACGCTGCTCCTCGCTGCGACCAACGCCGGCCTCGGCGCCTTGTTTTTCGGCATTTTCCCCGCGCAGCTCGACGCTGTGCGGCGAGAGTTTTCCGTACCGCAGCACCTTCACCCGATCGGCACCGTCGCCTTGGGAACGCCAGCCGACGACGTCCGCCCCTCGCACAGTGTCGGGCGGGGGTGGAAACCACTCGACGAGCTCACAACCTGGGGCGGTTGGGGGCACGACTGAGCCGTCCGGTCATCCGCGGGGACCGCTTTGTGTTATGTCAATAATTTTCGATGCATCTCTTGACATTTCCATCACGGGCGACTGGGATACCGAGGGCTTCCTCCGCTGCACCCAGCGGGCCACGAGTGCCCGCATCACCTCGGCAGGCGCGTATGGCACATCGCATCGTCCCCACCCTTCACTACACCGACTCAGGGACACTCGAGATCGTCCCCTGGATCGACGAGGTCGTGGATCGCCACGGCTTCGATCCCCGCTCGGCATACGTCGAGCAGTTCTGGCTCGGAATCCTCGGCCCGTCGACCACGTGGTTGCTGCGACGCCTCGCGGCCGCGTTCGACGAAGCACCGACTGGTTACGCGCTCGATCTCAGCCAATGTGCGAAGGACCTCGGGCTCGGCTTCGACGGCGGCCACCACTCGCCGTTCGCCCGAGCGCTCAGCCGTCTGTGTTCGTTCGACCTCGCTCGGCAAAGTGGCCTCACCGGCCTCGCCGTACGGCGCAAAGTGCCGCCGATCAGCCGCCGGCAAGTCGACGGCCTCGCGCCCGCCGCGCAAGACGCGCACCGCTGCTGGCTTGAGCGACAAAACGCGAGTGGCCCGGGACTCGATCAAGTTCGGCAACTGGCGTGGGGCTTCGTCGCGATGGGCGCCGACGTCGACACGACAGAACAACAGCTGTTG
The DNA here is from genome assembly GCA_964635475.1 of uncultured Acidimicrobiia bacterium. Classification (GTDB taxonomy): domain Bacteria; phylum Actinomycetota; class Acidimicrobiia; order Acidimicrobiales; family CAZWPY01; genus CAZWPY01. The sequence goes on along the minus strand of CAZWPY010000050.1, from coordinate 10,775 downwards.
CGTTGGGCCGATCCGCTGGTCGCACGTACCGCTGCTGTGTGGGCAATGAACGCCATGGTTATGGCTGAGTCCGCGTGATGCTGGTGTTAGGCCCGGACCCGACCAGGACTAGCGCGACGCGAGTTACATGCGCGAAATTCTTCTCCAACAGGGAACCATCGACACCAGCAAGGCGTCAGTGGAAGTGGGTAGCCGGACGGCGATCTGTTTCAGGTCGACGACCGGGTGCCTGCCGAGGAGGCTGCGTCGTAGCACTTTGGCCCACCAACCGTGAGTTCGAAACCAAATTCGGGGGTTACGGGTAAACGGTCTCGGGTCGAGGAGCTGCGTGCAGCCACCTCGGGGTCGCCTGCGCCAGCAGCGACCACCACGCCCTGTCGCGGTGCTCTGCGCCCGGACGGGCCCCGCATGTGCCGCCCGGATTTAGCTCCAGCGTTCGAGCACGTTGAGCAGCGTGCGCACACCCCAACCCGTCGCACCGCGATTGAGTTCGCCATCGTCGGAATCGCTCCACGCCGGTCCGGCAATATCGAGGTGAGCCCACGCGGCTGTGCCGACGAATTCACGCAAGAACAGCGCCGCGGTGATCGTGCCACCGTATGGGCCACCGATGTTTTTCATGTCGGCGAAGGGCGAATCGAGCATCTTGCGGTACTCATCCACAAGCGGCATACGCCACAACGCCTCGCCGGCGCCCGATGCTCCCTCCTCGATCCGTGCCGCCAGCTCGTCGTCGTTGGAGAACATGCCCGCCACCTTTGGCCCCAAAGCCACCAAACATGCACCGGTGAGCGTGGCGAGGTCGATGATCGCTGCGGGCTTGGATTCCGCGGCAAGCAACAACGCGTCGGCCAAAACGAGTCGACCTTCCGCATCAGTGTTGAGCACCTCGACGGTGGTGCCGTCGCGATAGGTGATGACGTCACCGGGGCGCTGTGCCGACCCGCTCGGCATGTTTTCGGCGCACGCGAGGTAACCAACCACCCGAACCGCCGGAGCGATCTGGTCAATCACGCTCATCGTCGCGAGCACTGCGCAGGCTCCGCCCTTGTCCATTCGCATCGTTTCCATGCCCGCTGCTGGTTTGAGCGACAAGCCACCCGAGTCGAACGTGATGCCCTTGCCAACCAACACGACCGTGGGTGTCGTGCGAGTGGCCTTGGCGGGCTCGTAGGTGAGCCGGATCAAACACGGATCGACGTCGCTGCCCTTGCCGACCGCGATGAGTCCGTTGAGCCTGTCGGCCGCGAGTTCATCACCACTCCACACCTTGAGTTCGAGCCCCGACGCCGCCGCAATTGCCGACGCACGATCGATCATGTCGGGCGGTCGCAACTCCCCCGACGCCAATCCGACAAGGTCGCGGGCCAGTCGTGTGGCCTTGCCGACGACCTGCGCTCGCTGCACTGCACGCGCGACCCCCGCTCCCGTCCCGATCACCACAACTCGCGACGGAGTCGGTTTGGCGGGTTTGTTGGTCGACTTCGCTCGATGGGTCGCCAACAGCCAGCCCTCGACGGCGCCGTGGGCGGCGAGACCCTTGTCGACCCCTCGGGCCAGCGCAGGAAAGAGGTCGAGCGCCACGGACTCGGCCGCGCCTACTGCGCGCGCCGCCATCGCCACCGCACGCCGAACCGCCGCGGGCGACTGCTCGGATCGTGCGCCCAAGCCGAGCCAGACCACGACCTTGCCTTTGCCGCGCGGAGCGGGGGTCGCAACACACTCCCCAACCCCTGCCGCGAAACCACGCAAGCGCAAGAAGTCCTGATCCGCACTCGTGAGGTCGCCGACAAATGCGGCGCCCTTCCGGGCTGGAGCTCCAACGCCGCGCACGACCACGTCGATCCCCGACGGCGCGCTCGGCGCTACGTCGAAACTGGTGTCCCTGGCGGGGTCAGGCTGGCGTGCAGTCCGGGGCATAAAACCCTCCTCAAATCTCGCGTGCGAGCCAGAGGCTAAACCGCAAGATCCGTCCGGACGGCGTTCTCCTGACTGTCGCTCGCTCAGACGTCTTTCGCTCGGACCGACTCGCCGTCGGCCGCACGAGCGAGTGTCCACAGCAAGTCCGACAGGCGATTCAGGTACCGAACCACCTCCGAGTCGATACCCATCTCGCGGACGTGAGTGACCGCAGACCGTTCCGCTCGGCGGGCGATCGTGCGGGCCACGTCGAGTTGAGCCCCGAGCACGGTGTTGCCCGGGACAACAAAGTCACGGATCGGCTCGAACTGCGCCGTAAACCTGTCGATCAGAGGTTCCAATCGCTGCACCATCGCTGGACTCACCCGCGACACGTCGTCGGCCAGCTTGGGACGGTTGTCCTTCGCGGTCGCGAGTTCAGCCATGACCACCCACAAATCCCGCTGTAGTTCCAACAGCACTTCCGCGATGTCGAGACGTCCCGCAGAGCCGCTGGCGCTGGCTCGCGCGATTCCCAGCGCCGCCTGGGTCTCGTCGACGTCGCCGTATGCGTGCGGCCCGCTGTGGTCTTTGCTCACACGACCGCCGTAGAACAAACCGGTGGTGCCGTCGTCGCCGGAGCGTGTGTAGATGGGCGATGAGGCCATGACCAGGTCCTTTGCCGTGCGGGAAACGAAAATGCTCCCGCGAGTATCCACCGAACCCACCTGTAGCCTGGCCTGATGTCGTCCCCATATCTCGACGCGCTGCGCGAACGAGTGCTCGTCTTCGACGGCGCCACAGGCTCAAACCTGATGACACGCAACCTCACCGCCGACGACTTTGGCGGCGAGTCGCTCGAAGGATGCAACGAAATGCTCGTGCTCACCCGCCCCGATGTGGTCGGCGAGTTACACGCGTCGTTCTTCGAGGTCGGCGTCGACATAGTCGAAACCAATACCTTCGGTTCGTTCTCCACCGTGTTGACCGAGTACGACATCGCCGACCGCGCGTACGAACTCAGTCGTGCCGGAGCGCAGATCGCTCGGCAGGTCGCCGACGACTTCGCCGCCGACGGGCGCCCCCGTTTCGTGGCCGGCTCGATGGGCCCCGGCACGAAGTTGCCGTCGCTCGGCCAAATCCGTTTCGCGCAACTGCGTGACAGCTACGCCGAACAAGCGCATGGCTTGCTCGACGGCGGAGTCGATCTCCTCCTCATCGAAACGGTGTACGACCTGCTGCAGGCCAAAGCCGCCATCGTCGGAGCACGCCGAGCAATGCAACGTGTCGGCCGCCACGTCCCGATCCAAGTACAGGTGACGATGGAGACGACGGGGAGGATGTTGGTCGGCACGGAAATCGGCGCGGCACTCTGCGCGCTCGATGCCATGAAGCCAGACGTCATTGGCCTCAACTGTGCAACAGGCCCCCACGAGATGACCGAACACCTTCGTCACCTCTCTGCCCACGCGCGGATGCCGATCTCCTGTCTGCCCAACGCGGGGCTGCCCTCGGTTGTCGACGGGCACACCCACTACGACCTCAGTCCGGCTGAGCTCGCCGCTGCGCACGCACGATTCATCAGTGAATTCGGTGTCGCGACCGTGGGCGGCTGCTGTGGCACGTCGCCTGAACACCTACGCGCCGTAGTTCAAGCCGTGCGCGACTTACCCGCGCCTCGGCGTCATCCTGAACACGAACCGGGCCTGGCCTCGATTTACTCCGCTGTCCCCTACCACCAGGACGCGTCGTTTCTCGTAGTAGGGGAACGCACCAACGCCAACGGGTCGAAGAAGTTCCGCGACGCGATGCTTGCCGCCGATTGGGACACAACCGTGCAGATGGCCAAGGAGCAGACGAAGGAGGGCAGCCACGTCCTTGATGTGTGCGTCGACTACGTCGGTCGCGACGGCACCGCCGACATGGATGAGATTGCCAGCCGCTTGGCCACCCAAGCGACGGTCCCGCTCATGCTCGACTCGACCGAACCAGAAGTGCTCGAAGCCGGACTGCAGTGGATCGGCGGCAAGGCAATCCTCAACTCAGCGAACCTCGAAGACGGTGACGCCGAGGGGAGCCGAGCCGACCGGGTGTTTCGCCTCGCGAAACAGTACGGAGCCGCGGTCGTTTGTCTTTTGATCGACGAGCAAGGACAAGCGCGCGACGTCGAGTGGAAGATGCGCATCGCTCGCCGGCTCTACTCGCTCGCGACCCAGCGGTACGGAATCGACCCGACCGACTTGATGTTTGATGCGCTGACGTTCCCGCTGTCGACAGGAGACGACGATCTGCGCCGCGACGCCGAGGCGACGATCGCAGCAATCCGTCAGATCAAATCCGAACTGACAGGCGTATCGACGGTGCTCGGCGTGTCCAACGTCAGTTTCGGACTCAATCCCGCCGCTCGACAGGTACTCAACTCGGTCTTTCTCCACGAGTGTCGCGAGGCCGGGCTCGACGCGGCCATCGTGCACGCGGCGCGCATCTTGCCCTTGCACCGGATCCCCGAGCGCGAACGCACCGTGTGTCTTGATTTGATCTACGACCGCCGTTCGCCGGGTTACGACCCACTCACCGAATTGCTCGACCTGTTCTCCGACGCCACCGCGACCGTCGCCGAGAAGGAAGATCGCTCGGGTTGGTCGGTGGAGCAGCGGCTCGAACACAGAATCATCGACGGGGATCGCGACGGACTCGAGGCCGACCTCGACGAAGCGCTTCAGAGCAGATCCGCTCTCAGTGTTGTCAACGACGTGCTGCTCGAGGGAATGCGTGTCGTCGGTGAGCTGTTCGGCAAGGGCGAGATGCAGCTCCCGTTCGTCCTCCAGTCGGCAGAGTGTATGAAAACCGCCGTCGCCTACCTGGAACCGCATATGGAACGCTCGGGCGGAGAAACGACTAAGGGAACGCTCGTCTTGGCCACCGTCAAGGGTGATGTTCACGACATCGGCAAGAACTTGGTCGACATCATCCTCACCAACAACGGCTACACCGTCCACAACCTGGGAATCAAGGTGCCCATCGCCGAGATGATCGACGCGGCGGTGGAACACAAAGCCGACGCGATCGGCATGTCGGGACTACTCGTCAAGAGCACGTTGATCATGCGCGACAACCTCGCCGAACTGTCCGATCGCGGTCTCAACGACATCCCGGTGCTGCTCGGAGGTGCCGCGCTCACGCGGACGTACGTCGAACGCGACCTGCGAAAAGACCATGTCGGTCGGGTGTTCTACGGCAAGGACGCATTTGAGGGTCTACACACAATGGATCGACTGATGGCGCTCAAGCGCGGCGAGATCGACGATCCCGACTACGGCCGCGCCCTGGGAGGGCGCGCCGGCGTTCCAGAACGGCATGCCAAGACCGCTGTCGATCCGACCGCCGCACCACCACGCGCACCCTCGGTCGCGACCGACAACCAAATATTCAGCCCGCCGTTCGTCGGGAGCCGCGTCGTCAAAGGCATCGCTCTCAACGAGATCGCGGAATACATCAATGAAACAGCTCTGTTCCGCAACCAATGGGGTTACCGTCCCGAGGGCGGGGAGTCCGACGAAGCGTTCAAAACACGAATTCGCTCCGTGTTGCGAGAGCAGCTCGACGCGGCGCAATCGAGCGGCGTGCTCGTCCCGGCAGTTGTGTACGGCTACTTCCCGTGTAATGCCGACGGCAATCAACTCGTCGTTTGGGACGATACAAACCGCTCTGGCGAACTCGCGCGCTTCACATTCCCGCGGCAAAACGCCGATCCCTGGTTGTGCATCGCCGACTTCTTTCGCCCGATCGAAAGTGGCGAGATCGATTACGCCGCGTTTCACGTCGTGACTATGGGGGGCAAGGTCTCCGAGGCAACGGCGCAGCTGTTCGGGGCCGACAAATACCAGGACTACCTGTTGCTCCACGGCCTCGCGGTCGAACTCACCGAGGCCCTCGCCGAGCTATGGCACCGCCGTGTGCGGGAGGAACTCGGCTTCGCTGATCAAGATGGCCCAACACTGACGGGACTGTTCCGTCAGCAATATCGCGGCGGGCGCTACTCGTGGGGATACCCGGCGTGCCCGGACCTCGAGGACAACGCCGTCGTGGCCTCACTTCTCGACGCGCAACGCATCGGGGTCACGGTCGGCGAGCAGACCAGTTGGCAGTTCGAGCCCGAACAGAGCACGTCGGCGATCATCTGCCACCACCCGCAAGCCAAATACTTCGTCGCCCGAGGCTGACGTGAACGAGCCCGTCGACCTCACCCTTGGCGAACGTGGACCGTCGGTCTATGAGCTCGCGGGCGAAACGGCTTACTTTGAACGCCTCGCAACAGCGTTCTACCGCCACGTGGGCGCGGCGCCAGAGTTGCTGGCGCTCTATCCAGAGCCCGAGAATCTGGCACCCGCGGCCCGACGTCTGGCGCTGTTTCTGGCCCAGTACTGGGGCGGACCAACCACCTACTCCGAGGAACGGGGGCATCCCCGGCTGCGGATGCGCCACATGCAGTTTCGTGTCGATTCGGCGGCCCGCGACCAGTGGCTCGGCTGTTTCACCGCGGCACTCGACGAGTGTCCCGTCGCCGCACCGTTGCGCTCGGCCATCCTCGAACACGCCACGAACGCCGCTAACTTCCTGGTCAACACCCCTGAGTGACCTAACGCGGGCCCCGCAACCCCTCCGACGCGGTTCATACCAAACCTTCACCTTGCTCCAGCCCTGCTCTATCGCTGTGCCCGCAGAGTGTTCCTTGTACCGGGACAGACCCGGTCGCTGCCGGACAACCGGCGACACAAGGAGAAATCATGAAGCGCACATTCGCCGCCGCAGCACTCGTTGGTTTGCTGGGCACCGGAGTTGTTTTGCCCGCCACGGCCTTCGCCGTCGACAGCAGCAGCTCGCCTACCGCGGCCACGCAATCCGGGCAGCGACCGGCTCGCCCGACTGACGCAGAGCGCAAGGCCAAGGGTCAGGAGATCCTGAAGGCGCTTGTCACCAAGGGCACGATCACCCAGGCCCAGGCCGACAAGATCGTCGCGGCGCTCGAAGCGGCTCGCCCGGCCCGTCCAGCCGACGGCCAGGCCCCGGCGGCTGGCCAGACGAAAACCACGGGCCAGGCACCCGCGGCTGGTCAAACGACAGGCGGCCAAGCGGCCAGCGGCACCAACGCTCGCACCCGCCCCAATCCGGCCGATGGCATGAAAAAGGTGCTCGCGACGCTCGTGTCGAACAAGACTCTGACCCAAGCCCAGTCCGACGCTGTGGTTGCCGCCTTCGAAGCGGCTCGCCCGGCCCGGCCCGCTGGTGCACCGCAGGGTCAGAATCGGCCGCAGAACGCGCCGACCACCTCGGGGGCGACCGCGACTCGCAGCTGATCCACTACGTCACACCTACGGCCGGCACGGACAGGGCCGGTTCCCCCCAACGCACAACCCCTCGCGACTCCCTCCTCGCGAGGGGTTGTGCGCGCTCAAGCCCGTCACCTGATCAAGCCCGGTCACCGTGCTCAACCCCTGCCACCATTCAGACATGTCAACAAGTCGGAGCGCTCGCCGCCCTTAGCGTTAAGCCAGAACCGCCCGCGCGATGAGGTCCGTTCCAAAGGCCGTCAGGATGGCGAGGTAGAGCAACCCGGTCGCAGCCATCACCGCTGAATAGCCACGCTCGCGCAGCGCCAGCCGCGTCACCACGCACAACGCGATCGTGCAGAGAGCGCACGCCGCCCACATCCAGCCCAACGTGCCACCCCAGCCGTCGTCGATCGCGCCGCTCAGCACCGAGCCCATGCCCCGTGGCACCAACAGCACGGCCACCTCAAGAGGCCACACGACGGTTACCGCGCTGACGAGCTCGCCGAGCAACGAACGGGGCATTCCCGGCTGAACCAGATACCAATGTCCGAGCAACATCGCATCGGTAACGACGCCCAGAAAAACCGCCCCAACACACCAGCGTGCGATTGCGAGCCCACCCACCGACAGCTCCAGCCCAGCTGCAACAAGCGCGACCAGCCCGGCTAGTCCGGCCAACGCGTCGAGTTGCGCGGCTTTTGCCCGACCTTCGGGTCGGGCGCCCCGCCGTTGGGCAATCACCAACGCAGCGCCGCACAACGTCGCAACGGCGGTCGCGCCCAAGGTGCGGGCCCACGAACTGTCGCTCCAACGGGCGGTCGCCAACGAGCCGAGCGCGACGAGCCCGAACACCAGCCGGACAAGTTGGCCATAACCACGGCCCACGTCGTCGTGGCGCGTTGTGAGCCACGCGCCGATCATCGCTCCTGCGGCCCACTGCAACAGCACCGTTGCCGCGTCGAGGGAAATCACGTCGACCTCAAGCTCGCCGCCGCGACACCGCTCACGATCACGTCGCGACCGCAGCTGCGCCCGCGGCGCTGCGAGCGTGATAGCTCGATCGCGTGAGCGGGCTCGACTCCACGTGCGCGAATCCGAGTTCGCGGCCGACATCGGCGAAACACTCAAACTCGGCAGGAGTCCACCACCGCTGCACGGGCACATGGGCCGCGGTCGGCCGCAAATACTGGCCGAGCGTCACGATCGACACGCCAACTGAACGCAGGTCACGAAGCGCGAGCACCACCTCGTCGTCGGTCTCGCCCATCCCGAGGACGAGGCCGGATTTCACAACAATCCCGGCGGCGCTTGCTCGCCCGAGCACCGCCAAGCTACGAGCGTACGAAGCCGACGGACGCACCGCTCGCTGGAGCCGAGCAACCGTCTCGACGTTGTGGTTGAAGACGTCAGGTCGAGCAGCGATTACCGAGTCGATGGCCGCGGGATCGCCTTGGAAATCCGAGACCAAGACCTCCACCGCACATTCGGGTCGCGCCGCACGGATGGCGCCGATGGTCGCCGCGAAGGCGGCCGCTCCCCCGTCGGGCACGTCGTCACGCGCCACGCAGGTGACCACCGCGTGACGCAGGTCCATCCGCGCCACCGCCTCGGCCACTCGATGTGGCTCACTGGGGTCGAGCGGCTCCGGCTTACGCGTGTCGACCAGACAGAATCCACAGGCACGGGTACAGCGGTCGCCGTTGATCATGAACGTCGCGGTGCCGTCGCTCCAACACTCCGACAGGTTGGGACAGCCCGCCTCCTCGCACACCGTGACCAAACGAAGCTCTTTGACCGTCGAGCGGACCTGGGCAACGTCGCCGTCGAGGCGCAGTCGCGTACGCATCCACTCGGGTTTACGTTCGCGCCACCGCACAGCCTGGTTGTGGTCGACGCCAGCCTCCTCAAGGCGGCCACGGACTCGAACTGACACTGCGTTCGCGTCGAGATCACGGGACGTGGAGCCAATTCCCCTGTCGCGGGTAAACGCCGCCATGTCGGTTGGACGGACGCGCCAGGCCACCTCGGCCCGTTCGGCTGACCCGCCCGACCACAACTGGGCCGCCCGCAACGCGACGGCCTCGGTCACCTCTCGCATCGTTACGTCGACACCTTCACCAGCCAACGACGTAACGGGGTACTCAGAAATCCCGCACGGAACAAGGCGCGTGAACCACTCCATATCGGGCGCAACGTTGAGGGCAAAGCCGTGTTTCGATCGGCGGCGGACGACCCGGCTGCCGACCGCAGCGATCTTTCGTGGCCGCCCCTCGCCCACGCCCACCCACACGCCGGGGTAGTCAGCCAGGCGACCGACATCCGTTAGCCCAAACGACGTCACGACGTCGATCACGAGCTGTTCCATGGAGCGGACATGGGCGGTGATGTCGGCGAGGCCGGCCCGGTAGTCGGGCAATGTCAATATCGGATAACCGACGAGCTGTCCTGGCCCGTGCCACGTGATGTCACCACCCCGGTCGGCACGCTCGACATCGGCACCCACCACCACGGGGTCGCAAAGCAAGTGCTCCAGTGAGGCCCGAGAACCCAGCGTGAACACGGGGCTGTGCTCGAGCAACAGCAAGTAATCGACGTCGCTGGCAAACAGGGCGTTTTGTAACGCGAGAGCGTCTCGGTACCTCACCTGCCCGAGCCACCGAACCTGCAGCGGCCGGCCGCTCACCTCAGAACTCAGCCGACCAGTCGCGTGTTTCGAGGATCTCCTTCACGCGGCTGACAAAGGACCCGGCGTACGCACCGTCGAAAGCGCGGTGATCCCACGCCAACACCAGTCGACCGACGGGCCGCACCACAACCGCGTCCTCGCCACTGGGTAGCTCGATGGCAATCGGCGCCTTGCGCACAGCGTCGGTCGACAAGATCGCGACCTGCGGCTGATTGATGATCGGTAGCGTCAGCACCGATCCGAAAGAGCCATTGTTTGTAAGGGTGAACGTGCCACCGCTGATGTCATCGATACCCAGCCCGCGCGCCCGGGCGCGGGTGGCCAAGTCGTTGATCGAGTGTGCCATCGCCTGTAGCCGCAGCTGATCGGCATGGTGCACCACGGGTGCGATGAGGCCTTCGAAACTGAGGTCGACGGCGATTCCGAGATGAATCTCACGATGAACCAGCAGCGCGTCGTCGCCGACCGACGCGTTGACGTGCGGGAACTCGCGCAACGCATCGACAGTGGCGAGTGCGATGAACGGCAGGTACGTAAGGCTCATGCCCTGTGCGGCCTTAAACGCGTCCTTGTGGGCGAGACGCACGTGGTCGACGTTGCTGTAGTCGACCTCCACAACACATGCCGCGTGCGCCGACACGGTCTTCGACCGCACCATGTGTTCTGCGGTGCGGCGCCGGATGTTCGAAAACGGCACAGTCTCGACGTCGTTGCCGGCATCCTGTGGGGGTGTCGCAGCCGCCGCCACAGGCGAGCGCTGTGGGGCAGGTCCACCCGCCGCGGCCGAGGACGAAGGCGGTGTGACAGATTCACGTGGAGCCGTCGCCGGGGCGGGGACGGTCGCGGGGGCCGGGGCG
>CAZWPY010000049.1:0-21481 GCA_964635475.1 uncultured Acidimicrobiia bacterium | reverse complement strand
ACCGTGCCGGGTACTCCATCGAGCCACGAATCGTGAACTCCTTCATCATCACCAGCAACATGTTGATCTCGATGGGCCGGTAGTGCAGCGCGACGACGGCGAGGCGACCGCGCACACGCCCGCGGTTGAGGATCTCGGTGATGACCTGCGGCGAACCCGACGCTTCGATGTAGGCAGCTGTCGCTGGAGTGGGTCCGAACATAAACGGCGTGGTGCCGTGCAAGCGTGCCAGTTCAGCCCACACGTCATCGCGTGTCGGGTCGAGCGCCGCTTGGGCGCCAAGGCCCTCGGCGAGGCGCAGCCGGGTGGGACTGAGGTCGATGGCCACGACCTTGCGGTGGCCCTTGTCGAGCAACGACGCGATCGCCGCGAGGCCGATCGGTCCGCAGCCGAACACCGCCACACCCTCATCGAGTGATGCCTCAACTTGTTCGGCCGCGTGCATGCCCACGGCCAGCGGCTCGGCAAATGCAGCGAACTCGAGCGCGATTTCGTGCGGAATGTGGTGCAACATCCCCGCGTCGGCATGGCGCACGAGCAGGTGCGTGGTCAGTCCGCCCGCGGGCGCACCGCCGCCGATGCGGCCGAGCGTGTCGTTGCCCGGTTCGACCACGACGCGGTCGCCGACCGCGACCCGCGTGACGTCGGCACCGACCCATTCAACCGTGCCCGCGATCTCATGGCCGAGGCACAGCGGCTCGGGCCCGGGGCCGGCGAGTCCGCCGAGGCGGATGTAGGACAGGTCGGTGCCGCAGATGCCGCACGCGGCGACGCGCACCACCGCGTCAGCGGGCCCGGCAGGGGGCAGCGTGAGGTGGTCGACACGCACGTCACCAGGACCGTGGACACGAACCTGGGGAACGTGCGGTGGGGGACTGGCAATCACGGCAGCAAGTATCCGCCGTCGACGACGAAGGTGTGGCCGGTCACGAATGACGCCGCCGAACTCGCGAGGAACAACACGACGTTGGCGACTTCGGCCGGCTGGCCGAGCCGGCCCATTGGCGTGTGGGCGATTTCGCTTTCGAGCAACTCGGGCAGTGCCGCGAGCGGAGCGGTCATGGGTGTCTCGATCACGCCGGGAGCCACGGCGTTGACCCGAATCGCGCAGCCGTCGCGGGGGCCCGCCGTTGCCCAGCGGCGCGCGAGGTTGCCCGTGAGGTTGACCACTCCGGCTTTGGCCGCCCCGTAGCCGACCACGATCGGAATGGCACGAAACGCGGCCATCGACGCGATGTTGATGACTGCCGCGCCCGCGGGTTCGACGCTGCGCCGCAACAGCGGTTCAAGGCCGACGCTGAGGCGCATCGGGCCGACGAGGTTGAGCGCGACTGAGGCCGCGAAACCCTCAGGACTCCACTCGTCACGGCCGCCGGGAAAGTTGGCGCCAGCGTTGTTGACCAGTACGTCGAGGTGGTCGGTTTGCCGGCCGAGCTCATCGATCAGTCGAGTTATCGAGGCATCGTCGCCGGTATCGAGCTGAAGGAAACGAAAGCTGCCGAGGTCGGTGTCGTAGTCGGACTGAGACGTGCGTGTCCCGGTGATCCACACCTGCGCGCCCGCATCGCCAAACGCACGAGCGGTCGCGAGGCCGATGCCGCTGGTTGCTCCAGTTACAAGGACGTGGACACCGCGGAAATCGAAGCGGACTGAATTGCTCACGCGCGAGCCGCCGCGGTGAGTTTGTCGAGACTGCGGCGCAACCACGCCGTCTCCCAGAAATTGCTACTGCGAACGAGGAGGAGCTCCGTGGCTGATCGCGCAACGGCGAGTGCTCCCGCCTCACTCGGATCGACGTTGAGGACAAGGTCGGTCAAGTGCAGCGCCGCGACAGGCTCGTCGGCAGCGAGGCGGTCGCGCGCGGCGGCTACCAGCGCGGTTGTGCCGGCGGCGGCGACGATGTCGGCGCTCACTGAACTCGGCGGGGTGGAGTACAGCTCGGTCGTGGAGCGGTGGTGGAACCAGCCGGCGTAGTTCTCCCAGATCGCCCTTACGTTCCAAGAGGTTTTGCCGTAACCCTCGCCGACGTCGAGGTCGCTGGGCACGCGGACATCTCTCATTAGCTCGTGCACCGTGGCGCCGTTGTTCATGCCGGCAACCGTCTGGTCGTGCACCGACTGCATCGCGGCCCGCAGCGTTTGCAGTTCCTCGCGGATCGTGGCGGCGCCCTCGATCGGGTCGAAGTGGCCAGTGATCAGGCGCTCGGGTTGGAGGTCGAGCACGGTGTCGAGCGACGCGATGTAGCTGAGCGCGTCGCGGTATCGATCGCCGCGGATGGTCACCAGATTGGGGACGTGGCCAAACAGTGGGCCAAACAGGTTGCCGGAGAACAACGTGCGACTTTCCGGCAGCCACACCACCGATGAGTCGAACGTCTCGCCGCCCGGCGTGGCGATCAACTCAAGCCGTCGCCCGTCGTCAAGATCAAATACGTGGTGATCACGAAACGTGAGGGTCGGTTCGGGTCGCGCTTGCGACAGGTCGCCCGCGCCGTGTCGGCGCGCGTGGTCCATCGCGGCGACGATCGCATCTATCCACGCGAACGCCGCATTTCGCGAGCGGAACTGTTCGAGACGTTCGTTGTCGGCTCGCCACACCGCAAAGTTCTCCTGCGCGATCAACTCCGTGTGCAGTTCGCTCAGGTGCCGCGCGCCGCCGACGTGGTCGTAATGCCCTTGCGTGAAGATCAGCGCGGCAATGGGCGAGGTGTCGATGGCGTCGAAGTTGGCCCGGTGGAACCCACCTTCGAAACCCATGCCGGCATTGATCACCACCCGGGCGCGACTCGCACGGATCAGGTACGAGTTGGACAGGCCTTGTGACATCCACACGCCGTCGCCGAGGTCGCGGGCAGGCGCGCCGTTGGCCGCGGCGATTGCCTCGGCGGCAGGTCGAGTCCGATGGATTCCTGCCATCAGCTCACTTCCGTTCGGACCTGAGGGAAAGCGTCGAAGTAGTACTGATACCGCTCGTGAAGAGCGCGCGGCTCGATCGCGAAGTCACGCAGGAGGTTGTAGCCGATACGTGCGTCGCGACTGCGAGAGTCGGTGGCGAGAAACGCTGCCCACTGCCGTTGGCACTCCTCGGTCACGTCGAGGCCCGCTGCGGTGGCGATAGCTTCGGCGACCGGCAGGGGGTTGCGGGTGAAGCTCGTGAACTCCACGTCGACACGGCGGTGCGGATCGATGCGGCCGACATCACGCACGCAGGCGCGGAGCAATCTGTCGACCCGGTCGACCCAGTAGAGCGCCAGCTCGTCGGCGTCGATGGTGATCCGGCGCAAGCGGTCGCCATAGGCCAGCATTGTCAGGGTCGACTGCACGACCGCGACGGGATCGCGCAAGGTGAGCGCGACGGTGGCCGTCGGGAAGGTGGCCAGCAGCGCGTCGGTTTGCTCCAAGTGTTGTGGGCACTTGAGCACCCAACGCCGCGGACCACGCAGGAAGCTCAAGACCCGCAGCGCACGATCGAGGAATCCGTAGTGCGCGCGCTGGTCGAGTTCGAAGTAGGCGTCGCGCCACGTCGGCACCCGCGCATGCCACTCGAGGGTGTACGCGCAGAAGTCGAGGTCCATCAGCTCGCACTCCTCTTCGATGAACGACGGGGGCCGATCGTGCATGTAGCTCGTGAGCGGCGACACCGACCGGGTCGCTTCGTGGTCGTCCTGCGAGCGCAGAAAACGCGGGTCGATACCGTCGCGACCGGGTCCATCGCCGAGTACGGGTATCGGCTCAGCGGCTTCCCACCACGGCAGCGAGCGCAGTCGGGTGTCGGCCGCCAAGAGGTTGACCAAGTGTGTCGTGCCCGAACGGGGCAGGCCGATCACCACGATCGGCGGATCGAGCGGGGTTGCCAAGGCCTCGGGGTAGCGGCGGATGAAGTCTTCGAAACGTAAACGCGCGGCGAGCAGGCCAACTAAGCGACGTCGAACCATGTAGCGCCCGAGCCCGCTGAGACCCGAGTCGGCATCGGCGGCCTCGGCTTGCGCGCGGAGGCGGTCGAGCACGGTCGGGTCGGACCCGAGGTCGGCGAGACCGGTACGGCGTTTCGCGGACGCCAGCAGGCTCGCGGGATCGAGCTCGACTTCCATGGTCAGCGCGGCTTCATAAATCTGCTGCTGATGGGTATCGCGCCGCGGCTCGCGGAGGTCATCGATGTCGATGCTGCGCACCAGCCCACACTATTGATCCGGCGCGTGCGGCCTTGGCCGAGGACGATGCGGCCGCTGGTTCGGGCCGCATCGGCGCGGCCTTTACGCTGGCGCGGTGGAGCAACGGCTGTCGGACATGCCGGCGCAACAGTGGCATCTGTCGCAAATCAACGTCGCGACGTTGCGTCACCCGTTCGACGCCCCCGAAACGGCCGAGTTTGTGGCCGCGCTCGACGAGATCAACGCGCGTGCAGAAGACAGCGACGGATTCGTGTGGCGTTTGCGTGACGAGGCTGGCCAGTCGTCGAGTTACGTCGAGATCCCAGGGCGCGCGAGCGAGCTGGAGATCGTCAACTATTCCGTCTGGCGCGACTTCGACGCCTTGCGCACGTTTATGTACCGCACCGCGCACGTCGACTTCTTACGCCGTCGCAATGAGTGGTTCGAGCTGTCCCCGGTGCTCACCGCTGCGTGTTGGTGGTTGCCCGCCGGCGACGTTGATTCGCTAGCGGTCGCCTATGGCCGGCTACTGCAGTTGCGAACACATGGCGCGAGCGACCGGGCCTGGCCGCTGCGTTCCCCCCGAGCGGCGCCCCCGTCATGAGGCGGGCACGGCGGCGATCGATCCCACCCACCCTGACGCTCGCCGGCCTCGGGCTGGCGGGAGCGTCTGGCGCGGCATGGGTGTGGGCGCGGCGCGCACTCGCGGCCGTGCCCGTCGACTTCCGGCATCCCTTGGCTTTGCTGCCACCCGGGCCGAGCACCCTCCGGCAGCTTCGGATCATGCGCCGCGCTATTGCGTTCACGACGCCGATGGCGCCTGGTGTCGCGCGGCGTGAACACCACATCGCCCGCACGAGCGCGCCAGGCGCGACCCGTGTGTACATCTATGAGCCGATGGTGCGAAGTGGCCGTACGGGCGCGCTCGTGTGGATCCACGGCGGTGGGTACGTGATGGGAACGGCGCAACAAGATCATGCGACCGCGAGCCGCCTCGCGGCCGACTTGGGGATCGTGGTCGTGAGCGTCGACTACCGCCTCGCTCCGGAACATCCTTTCCCCGCTGGGCTCGATGACTGTTACGACGCGCTGGTGTGGACCGCGGGTCACGCCGATTCCCTCGACATCGACCCGACGCGAATCGCCGTGGGCGGCGCAAGCGCGGGTGGTGGTATGGCCGCCGCGTTGGCGCAGCTTGCCCTCGACCGCGGCGGGCCTGCTGTGTGTTTCCAGGCACTGCGCTACCCGATGCTCGACGATCGCACCGCGTCGCCAGCCGACAAGGCGCGCCCCGACGCCCGCGTGTGGGGTAAGGCCGCGAACGTTTTCGCATGGAATCAGTACCTCGGGCGACCCGCGGGCAGCGATCACGCGCCAGCGCACGCGGTGCCTTCACGCCGCGAGAATCTCGCGGAGCTTGCGCCCGCGTGGATTGCCGTGGGCGATACCGACCTGTTCCACGACGAGTGCGTTGAGTACGCGCGGCGCTTGCGCGCCGCGGGCGTGCAGTGTGAGCTGGTCGTCGTACCCGGCATGTATCACGGCGCCGATGTGTTGCGGCCCCACGCGGGACCCGTGGTCGATCTCGTCGGTTCGATGACCGCTGCGCTTCGTCACGCGTTGGTTGCCGCCGATAGTCATCCCGCCCGCGCAGCGGAGGTCGCGTCGCCGCCGGGGCCCGCGAGCCCCTACGATCTGGGCCTGGCCGGGTCGCCGAGCGCGCAGGGCTGAGAAAGTGAGCGGCGATGCCTGAACAGCGCCTCAACGAACGCCCGCAGAACTCGTTGAAGTATTCGGCGTTGCCGATGGCGCTGTGGCGATCGGGCATGTACTTCGCCCCTGGTTATCGCGACAAGCGTGTTGCCAACCACTCCACTGCGGGACTGCCCGCGCCCGGCACCTCGGCGGGGGCGATCTTTTCGGTACTCGCCGACGAGATGGTTCTCGCGGGATTCAAGATCATCCGAAATCCCCCGACAGATCAGACCTGGGAGCGTTTCGGCTACGAAGTCGCGCACGCCGAGGAGCAGTTCGACGCCGCGGGTTGGCTCGCGGACCCGCGCTCGTATCACCAGGATCCATCCGTTCCCGACGACATCCATTCGGCCGCAGTGGCGCGTTACGCGACGTTGGGATTGCCCTGGCAGCAGTTGCGTTGGGCCAGTACGTGGCAACCGTGGCCCGACGAGCCCGGCGCACAACGTTGGCTTGGGTACGCGGACAACCGACGAGCTTCCGCGTGGATCTTGCGTCATCACGACTCGCAACCCCGCCACTGGGCCGTGCTCGTTCATGGCACCGAGCAAGGTCGGCTGTTGGTCGACCAGATGGTGTTTCGGGCTCGCAAACTGCACGAGGAGCTCGGCTGCAACGTCCTATTGCCGCTGCTGCCCTTGCATGGCAGTCGGCGGACGCGTGACGGCGCAGGCACCGGCTTTCCCACCGTCGACCCGCTCGACAACGTGCACGGTCTCGCGCAGAGCGCGTTTGATGTCCGCACGCTGTTGCGCTGGATCGAAACGCAGAGCCCCGCGAGTGTCTCGGTGTCGGGATTGTCGCTTGGCGGGTACGTCGCTGCGCTGGTCGCTGGGTTGGAGCCAGCGCTCGGAGCGGTGGTCGGCATGGTTCCCGCGGTTGATTTCCCTGAAGTGTTCCACCGCCAGTCGCCCAAGGAGATGCGGGGGCAGGAGCGTTTCGAGGCGATGGCCGCGGCATCTGCGCGAGTACACGAGGTGGTGTCGCCGTTGCGCTTCACCCCGGCTACGCCGCCCGAGCGGCTCTACGTCGTGGCCGGCCTGCACGACCGGCTCCTTGATCCCCGCGCGCAAACCGCTCGTTTGGTCGACCACTGGGGCACGAGCAACGTCACGTGGCTCGCTCGCGGTCACGTGACCCACATGAGCAGCCCCGAGCTCACTGCGGTGTTGTGCGATGCGATCTCCGCGGCGCCGCTGCTGACGCCGCGATGACGCCGCGATGACGCCCGGATGATGCGCAGGTGAAGACCCGATGAAGCCAATAGAAGTCGACGTCGTTGTCATCGGCAGCGGGTTCGGCGGCAGCGTGAGCGCGCTGCGCCTGTCGGAGAAGGGCTATTCGGTTGCCGTGCTCGAGGCCGGCCGGCGCTTCAACGAGCGGACCTTGCCCAAGACCTCGTGGCGAGCGCGATCGTTCTTCTGGGCGCCGAAGCTGGGGCTCACCGGTATCCAGCGGATTTCTCTGCTGCGTGATGTGATGGTCTTGTCGGGAGCCGGCGTCGGCGGCGGCTCACTCGTGTATGCGAACACGTTGTACGAACCACTCGCACCGTTTTACTCCGACCCGCAATGGGCGGGGATCACCGACTGGCGTAACGAGCTGGCGCCGTTTTACCGGCAGGCCAAGGCGATGCTCGGTGTGGTGGACAATCCGACGGTCACACCTGCCGACGAAGTGATGGCCGAGGTTGCCGCCGACATGGGTGTGGGCGACACGTTCCATCCCACTCCTGTCGGGGTCTACTTCGGCGAGGCGGGCGTGGAGGTGCCCGACCCGTTCTTCGGCGGCGCGGGCCCGGCGCGCCGGGGCTGCATCGAGTGCGGCGAGTGTATGACGGGATGTCGCCACGGCGCGAAAAACACGTTGCTCACGAACTACTTGTATTTGGCCGAAAGGGCGGGGGCGGTCGTGTACCCGCTCACCACCGTCGAGGTGGTGGCGCCTCGGGCTGATGGTCGTTACGACGTGCGCACGACGCCCAGCGTCGGGGCTCGCCGTGGGCGCCGTTCGGAGAATTTTGTCGCCCGAGACGTGGTGTTTGCTGCCGGAACCTTGGGTACGCAGAAGTTGTTGCATCGTCTGCGTGACGAGGGCCACTTGCCGAATCTGTCGTCGCGCCTCGGCGAACTGACCCGGACGAACTCCGAGGCGATTCTTGGCGCACGCAGTTTTCGCCGCGATGTTGACTTCACCCGCGGGGTCGCGATCACGTCGTCGTTTCACCCCGACGAACACACCCACATCGAGCCCGTTCGTTACGGCAAGGGTTCCAACGCAATGGGACTGCTCACCACCGGACTTGTTGATGGGGGCGGGCGGATTCCGCGACCGATCAAGTGGCTCGCCGAGGCGGTGCGTCATCCCGTGGCGTTTGCTCGCAACTTGTCGATGCGGCACTGGTCCGAGCAGACGATTATCGCGTTGGTCATGCAGACACGTGACAACTCGATCACGTGTTACTCCACCAAAGGCCGTGGCGGGCGCTGGAAGCTGACCTCACGCCAGGGCCACGGCGAGCCGAACCCGACGTGGATTCCTGTGGGGCACGAGGCCACTCGCCGAATCGCTGCGAAAAATGACGGGTTTGCCGGCGGCGGCTGGAACGACGTGTTCAACGTGCCGATGACGGCGCACTTCTTGGGTGGCGCGCCGATCGGTGCCGACTCGCAGTCGGGCGTGATCGACGCCTACCACCGAGTGTTCGGCCACCCCGGGCTGCACGTGGTCGACGGCGCTGCGGTTTCGGCCAACTTGGGTGTGAACCCGTCGCTCACCATCACCGCGCAAGCGGAGCGTGCGATGTCGATGTGGCCAAACGCCGGCGACACCGACACCCGCCCGACGTTGGGGTCGGCCTATCGACGTGTCGCGCCAGTGGCGCCGCGCGCGCCTGCGGTGCCCAGTGACGCGCCGGGGGCGTTGCGAGTGGCCAAGGTCCCCGAACCGCGACGACGCGAGCGCGGCTGAACACGTTCGAGAAACAGGGCAAACGCTCGGGTCGCCAGCGTCGCGTCGGAGGCAATCGCTGCCTCAAACAACAGCCCGCGCACGGTCGCGATCGAGAGCAGCGCCTCGGCCTCGACATCTCTGATTTCCGTGGCGTCGGCCTCGATGTCAGCTCGGCGTCCGGAGCCGACAATGGATCGGATCGCCGTGAGCCACTCTGTGGTCACGCGTTCGAGGAACCCCTCGGTCCCGGGCTCGCCGCGCAGCGCCGCTGACAGAACTTCAACGAACAGCAGTATCTGTGGCCGAGTAGAGGGATCGGCCAGCGTCGCCCAGTGCTGCAGGCCGAGCTCGTGCGGCGACGTCGATTCGCGTGCAAGAGTGCGGAACAGGTTGCGTTGTGCGGCCTCGACGTAGTCGACCACAACTCGCACAACGCCGGCTCGTCCGCCGAAGTGGTAGTTGAGCATGCGATGGCTCGTGCCAATGGCGGCAGCGAGGTCACGTTGGCTGATCTCGCCGATTCCGCGGGCGAGCGCGACGGCGACCACGCGGCTCGCGAGTTCGTCTCGCGCCGAGCGGTGCTCACCAGGCTCTTCAGGTCGCGCCATCCATCGAGTGTACCAAGTGGTACATTTGCGGGATGGCGACCACGGTGACCTTTCAGAATTCGATTGAAATTTCCGCCTCGCCCGTGCGTGTGTGGGACTTGACGGTGGCGGTCGAGAAGCTGCCCGAGCTCACACCCACAGTGACCGCGGTGGAGCGCCTCGATAGCGGACCACTGGCGGTGGGCAGCCAGGCTCGACTCACTCAGCCGCGCCAGCGTCCCCGAGTGTGGACTGTCGAGACGATGGACGCGCCGCGAACGTTCGTGTGGAGTGCACCGTTGGGTCGTATGACGATGCGGGCGCGCCACAACATCAGCGCCACGGCGACCGGGTGTCGAAACGACCTCGGGATCGAGTTGAGCGGGCGCGGCGCCCGCGTGGTCGGCTGGCTGATCGGCCGGCAGGTGCGGCGCGCGCTCGCGCAGGAAAACGACGGCTTCCGCCGCGCGGCCGAGGCGGCTGGCTCTGACTAGATGGGCCTTTTGGCCCGCTCCTGCTAGTGACGACGGCGCTACCCTCGGCCGGGGAAAGGGGGCGACGATGTTTGAACCAAGGGGAGTACAGGGCGGATCTCGGCGCGTGCGCCGTCTGGTGATGGCGGTCATGGGCGCTGCGGTCTTGGCAGCGTGCGAGCCCGCACCACCGGTGGCGACGCCGGTCGACTTGGAACTGTCGGCCACCAACAACGGCGGTGTCCGGTCGTTCGTGGTGGCCAACGTCGGCGGGACCACGAGCCCGACCGGAGAGTCGATTCACCTTGTGTTCGATGCGGTCGACCAGCCATTCGGCATCAACGCAGCACAAGGGTGGGTGTGTTCGATGAACGGCCTCGGGACGTACCTGATTGAGTGCTCGTGGGCTGCTGAGCTCGCGCCGACCGCGGAGACAGGCGTGGTCGAGATTGCTTCGGTTCCCGCGGGCGCTGGGCTCGGCGCGTCGGTTGATCCGGTGACCGGCGAAACCAACGCGGCCAACAACTCGGCGGTCTCTCCTGGCTGAGCAGACCCCACCTCGTCGTCCCGCGCTCGGGGTGCATCTACGCAACTTCGCCGCGTCGTCGCCCGACTCGTGGAGCCATCTCGTGGACGTGGCCCGGGCGGCCGACCGTGTGGGGATCGACCGCGTGTTGGTTTCAGATCATGTGGTGTTCGGTGCGGACCTGTCCGACTACGGGCGTCCCGAGGTGGGCGGGACACGCGGCGGCCGTCAGCCAACCGGTCCCGATGGTCAGTGGCTCGATCCGCTCGTGGTGTTGTCGTGGGTCGCGAGCCACACCAACCGTGTCCGCCTCGGCACCTCCATCCTGCTCGCCGCGATTCGTCGGCCCGTGTCGTTGGCCAAGACGCTGGCGACCCTCGACGTCTTGAGCGGCGGGCGCCTCGACGTGGGCGTCGGCGTTGGCTGGCAGCGCGCCGAGTATGAGGCGGCCGGGCTCGACTTCGACACTCGTGGTTCGTTACTCGACCACTCGCTCGCTGTCATGCGGGCGTTGTGGGGCCCCGATCCGGTGGATTTCGCCGACGAGCGACTCACCCTCAGCTCCGTGTACGCCGACCCCAAGCCGATTCAACCTGGTGGCGTCCCGATGTGGATCTCCGGCACTGTGAACCCGGCGGTGGCGCGGCGGATCGCGCGGTTTGGCACGGGTTGGATCACGTGGGGCGAGGCGGCTCGTGATCCTGGCGCGGCGATTGCCCGGATGCGTGATCTGGTGGACCATGTGGGCGGCGACGCCTCGTCTTTGCGTGTGTCGGCGCCGCTGCCGGGCGTGACGAGTGACGCCGGCGTGTTTGACGTGGCTGCCACGTTCGAGCACGTACCTCGCCTCGTTGCCGCGGGCGTGACCGATCTTCAGCTGGCCGTGCGGCTGAGCGGGTCGCAGGACAGAATCGAGGCAACGCTGCGCTCGGCCGTCGAGGCGCTCGCGGCGGTCGCGTAGTCGGCAGTTCTGGCCCGGCGCCGCCCGGGGTGCGGCAGACTCTCGGCCGATGACGAGCACAACGAACGACGTCGAGTGGACGCTACGGCGTTACATCCTGGGCCTGGGTGCGGTGTTCGTGGTCTTCGTTGCGCTGGCTGCGGGCGTCACAAAACTCGGTCCACCAGCGGGCGACGAGGTGTTCTTGCCGGAGGGCAACGCGGTCGCGGAGGCCTCGGCAGCGTTGGTGAAGTTGTTTCCGACAACTGCGCAAACGGCGACCAACGTGGTGATCTTTGTCGGCGACGTGACCACACCGGAGGGCCTTGGTCAGATCGACGACGTGATGGATAACGTGCTCGACACCGAGGGCGTCGACGACCGGCTTCTGCCCGACCGCGAGCCCGTGTCGGCCGCGACGTTGGTGAGTGGTGCCGCGGGCGGGGCGGAGCCCGAGTCGCTCAGCCAACAGCAAGTCGACACGATCATCGCGGCTATTCGTGCCGACGAACGTGGCGCGAAGGCATGGCCACAGCTCGTGTCGGAGACCAAGATCGACGGCAAAGGCGTGGCGATCGGCATCGTTCCGCTCTTCAGCGGGGCGCTTCAGGGCCAGAGCGCCGACGCCGCGTCGAGCCAGTTCGAATCGCTCCAGCTGGAGCTCGCGCAGCGCGCTGACAGCATCGGCGGTCCGCTCGACGTGCGAGCGCTGTCGAACCAGACCGTGGCTGAGGAGAAGCAGACGTCCAACGAGTCGTCAATGAACAAGCTGCTCGCGTTGGCGTTCGTCATGATCGCCATTGCCTTGCTGGCATTTTTCCGGTCGGGTCTCGACGTGTTCCTCTCGCTGGTGGGTCTCGTGCTCACCGTCGCGGGCACGTTGGGTTTCCAAGGCTGGATCGGCCCCAAGGGCTTCGACCTGATCGGGCTGCCGAATCAGCTCACCAACACCGCGCCGATCATGTTGATCAGCTTGTGCGTTGACTACGCCGTCAAGATGGTGGAGTCCTATCGTGAGTACCGCCGCGGCGGGGCTACTCGGGTACGCGCAGCTGGCCGCCAGGGCATTCTCGCCGTTATTGCACCGATTGCCCTTGCCGCGTCGGTGACCATCGTCAGCTTGTTGACCAACGTCGTGTCGCCAATTCCCGCGAATCGGGACTTCGGCTGGGTCGCTGCATTTGGCGTGTTGTGGGGGATTGCGGTGTTCCTCGTTGTCCCGGTGTCGTTGCGCGTATTGCGCGACGCGCGAAGGGAGGCGGCTGGAACGCTCGGCGCACCACGCGAGATCAGCGACGCGATTCCCGGATCGGCCAAAGCCACGGCGATGATCGGCCGCGTCGTGTCGCGTCGGCCCGGGATCGTGCTTGCAGTGATCACCGGAATCAGTGTCGTCATGGGTATCGCGGTGACCAAGATCGACACGACCTTTTCGTCGCGCGATTTCCTACCCAACGGCGGCGAGTCGCGACGAGATCTCGAACTCATGGACACCGCGTTTGGTGGCCAGCAAGAGACCGTCAACGTGCTGGTGCGCGCCGAGCTGACCGACGACCGCGTGTTGCGCAATGTGCTCGGGCTGCACGAGGCGTTCGAGAGTGACGAGACCCGGCCCGCCGGAGCAACGAGCGAGATCACGTTGTCGCTCGGAACGTTGCTGCGCGACTGGGTGGTTGATAACGGCGGCGGAGATGCCAACTACGACCCGGAGTTGGGCGAGATGCTCACGTCGGTCGACCAAGGCCTCAAAGTCGACCCGACAGCGGTGCAACGGATTCTCGATCGACTCGAAGAGCTTGACCCCGATGGGTTCGCCAGCGTGGCTGTGGTCGATCCCAGCGGCATCGATTCGACCCTGCTGCAGTTCAACGCCGTCACTGGCGATCAGCAGCGCACTCGGCAGATGGTCGAGGACCTCGAGGGCCTATGGTTTGGCGCCGATTCGCAAATGACCGCCAGCTCGGGCGAGATCGTTGGGCTGGAGATCACTGACGCGATCACCGATTCGTCGACGCAAGGTTTCGTCTCGGCGATCGTGATCGCCCTGTTCTTGCTCGTGGCTGTTTACGGGATCCAGCGTTTCCGGCCGATGTTGGGCTTTATTGCCGTTGCACCGGTGGCATTGGTGTTGTTGTGGGTCCTCGGCACGATGTCGCTCGTCGGCATCCCCTACAACGTGGTGACGTCGCTCATCGCGGCGTTGTCGATGGGAATCGGGATCGACTACTCGATTCACATGATCCACCGATTCGAGGAGGCGCACGCCGAGATCCCCGACATCCGCGCGGCGATCGTGCACACGATGCGCTCGGGTGGTGGCGCGGTGATTGCGTCTGGGCTGACGACGGCGTGTGGGTTCATCGTCTTGGTTTTCAGCCCGCTCACGCCATTTGTCCAGTTCGGCGTCGTGACCGCAATGACGATCGTGTACTCGGTATTGGCAGCTCTGGTTTTGGTGCCGCCGATGCTGACGGTATGGGCCGCGTACCACGAGTGGCGAGCCGTCGCGCTGCGGGCGGTGGCTAGAGGGTCGTGAGCGCCTGGGTGGTTGCCCAGTTGCGGATTGTCATCAGCTTGTAGGCGGGGGAGCTCATGACCTTGTTGAGGCGACTCTCGGTGCGACGCGCGCTCAGCCGCTGGAAGTACACCACGTCGATGCCCGCCCAGGCCGAGTCGACCCCCGGACGAAGCGAGACTGCCCCGAGCGCCGTCTCGGTCGTGAGTGGGCTTTTGAGAAACACGACGTCGCACAAATAGGTCGTCGGATCAGCGCCGAATCCTGTTGGCGCGTCGGCTATCACCGCGCCGACTTGTGCTCGTGAGCGCACGACGACGGGGACGGCGATGCCGAAACGCTGCTCGATCAGCGACTCGACCTCGTGTTCGAGCTGCGCCGCGTGCTGCGGCGCAGTCGTCGTGACGGGCGAGTCGAACGCCACGTTGCCGCTTTGGATGTACGTGCGCACGTCGAGGTAACCGGCTTCGGTGAGACACGTTCGCAGCTCGGCCATCGGGACCTTGTTGCGCCCGCCGACATTGATGCCGCGCACGAGCGCGACGTAACGCTCGACGTCTGGGCTAGGCCGCCTGGTGCCGGTCACGGCGTGACGGTACCGGCTGCAGCCTGAGGCCCGTGACCTCCGCACGAGCGGACTGTGAGTAGGAAAACGGGAGCGACTAGACCCGTGCGGTGATCTTTCGTCAGGCCGCGTACGTCGACATTCCTCCCGAAGGCCACCCGAACCGGTGGCGGATCCTCGCGATTCTCAACCTCAGCCTCGTAATGGTGGTGGTTGCGGTGAGTTCGCTCAACGTCGCGATTCCGTCGTTGCAGCGAGCTCTTCGCGCCGACGCGAGCGAGTTGCAGTGGATCGTCGACGCGTACGCGTTGGTATTTGCTGGGTTCTTGCTGCCGGCTGGTGCGCTGGGCGACAAATACGGGCGAAAGGGCGCGTTGCTCGTCGGCCTAACGATCTTCGGAGTCGCGGCCTTGGGCGGAACCTTGGCTACGTCGTCCACGCAACTGATCGCTGTTCGCGCCGTAATGGGCCTCGGTGCGGCGCTGATCATGCCCGCGACGCTGTCGATCATCACCACGGTGTTTCCGCCGCACGAACGGGCAAAAGCGATAGCGAGTTGGGCCGGGCTCGCGGGCGCTGGGGGAGCGATCGGGCCCGTGCTGGCGGGGCTGTTGCTGGAGCGGTTCTGGTGGGGTTCGGTGTTCTTGTTGAACGTCCCGTTTGTGATCGTGTTGTTCGTGCTCGCGAGCCGGTTCGTGCCGTCGTCGCGCGACCCACAGGACGCACCGCTGGATCCCGTTGGCTCGGTGGCGTCGGTTGTGGCGCTGGGATCGCTGTTGTTCGGAATCATCGAGGGACCCGAGCGCGGGTGGACTGACCCGTTGGTGATGGCTGGTTTCGCCGTCGCCGTGGTTGCAGCGGTCGTGTTTGTCCGTTGGGAACTCGGATCGAGCCATCCAATGCTCGATCCGCGGCTGTTTCGACTCCGCGGTTTCTCGATGGGCAGTGTCACCATCACAGCGATCTTCTTCGCCATGTTCGGCATGTTTTTCGTTATCAGCCAATACCTACAGTTTGTAAAGGGCTATAGCGCGCTCGGCGCGTCGTTGCGGTTGTTGCCGTCGGCAGCCACGATGATCCTGGTCGCACCCAGGAGTCCGCTCATTGCCGAGCGGCTCGGCCAACGCAAAACGGTGACTCTCGGACTGGGTTTGTCGGCGCTCGGCTTTGTTCTGATGTCGTCGCTGCGGCCCGACTCGCCCTACGGGCTGATCGTGGTGGGCGTGATCTTGATGGCCGGCGGCGTCGCCATGGCAATGCCGCCGGCGACCACGGCGATCGTGTCGAGTCTCCCGCCGGCGAAGGCCGGCGTCGGATCCGCGATGAACGACACCACCCGCGAGGTCGGCGGCTCGATCGGGATCGCCTTGATGGGCTCGATTCTGTCGGCGGTCTACCGCTCGTCGGTCGACGTGCCAGCCGCCGCGCCCAAGGGTTTGGCCGCCGCCGTGAAGGAGTCGATCGGTGCGGCCACGTTTGCCGCAGCCGACGCACCGCCCGCGCTCGCGGCTGCGATTCACTCGACGTCGGGCGCCGCGTTCACCGACGGACTGCGGGCCGCGTTCTTGCTCGCTGCGGCGGTACTGGCGCTGGCCGCGGTTGTGATGGCCCGGCGGTTTCCCGCGACCATCGTCAACCTAGGGACGAATTACCCTCAGCCGGTCGACCATTTCGCTGAGGAGCAACGTATATGACCCGAATGATGCGAGTACTGAGCGTGGCCGCGCTCGTCGCCATTGCCGTCGCGGGTGGTGCGTGTTCGTCTGACGACGACGATGACGTCGAGTCGGCAGCGGTGTCGGAGAACACATCGGAGGCGGCAGCTGCTCCCGCGGACGACGCGGCAGCTGCTCCCGCGGACGGGAGTGCTGCTTCCTATGCGATCGACGTGTGGGCCGACAACTGGATGGAAGTTTTCGTCAACGGCCAATCGATCGGGCAGGACTCAACTCCGTTCAACACCGAGCGGTCGTTCAACGCCGAGCGCTTCACGTTCTCGGCGAGCGCGCCGTTCACGCTGGCCATCATGGCGCGGGACTATTTCGAGACCGATTCGGGCCTTGAGTACATCGGGGAGCCCAACCAGCAGCGCGGCGACGGCGGCGTGATCGCGCAAGTCACCAACCTCGATACGGGCGAGGTGGTTGCGTCTACCGATTCGTCGTGGAAGTCGCTCGTGATCCACCGGGCTCCGCTCAACGAGTCGTGCGTGAAAGACGCGAACCCCGATGAGACGTGTGAGTCAGAGATCTCCGACGCACCGTCGGGCTGGTCGGGGGCAGACTTTGACGACGCGGGTTGGAGCGCGGCGACCGAGTGGAGCGAAGCGGAGGTGTCGCCTAAGGACGGCTACACCCAAGTCGATTGGGATGCTGCGGCCAAGTTGATTTGGGGCACCGACCTTCACGTCGACAACACCGTGCTGCTGCGCACCACCGTGACGCAGTAACCCCTATGGGGCTGTTCGGCTGGCTCGGCCGCCGTCCCGTCGTGTTGGGAATTTCGGTAGCTGGCCTCGGTGTGGTGGCTGGCGCGGGCTGGTTGGTGTGGGATCAGACCCACGTCAGCGATATCCCACCGACCTGGGCGGTTCCGGCCGCCCGCCAGCTCACCGCGAGCCCAGACGAGCAAATATTTCGCGTCCACGCTCGCCGCTCGGAGGTCGCCTACGACGTCGAGGAGCGGCTTGCCGGCGTCTCTCGAGCGGCGCACGGGACAACGAGTGGGATCGCGGGCGACATTGCGTTCAATGCCGCGGCGCCAGCGCAGTCTCGATTCGGCCCCATCGTTGTCGACGTCCAGCAACTCAGCTCCGACGAGGGGTTGCGGGATCGGCGCTTGCGCCACGACTTTCTTGAGTCCGGTAAGTACCCGCTGGCCACTTTCTCGCCAGTTGCCGTCGATGGGCTCGACGATGCTGATCTGCTGCGAGGAGCGCCCGTCGAGGTGGAGATCCGTGGCGTGTTGGGAGTCAAGACCACCACAGCGCCGGTGACCTTCACGGGATCAGTGACCAAGACGGCCGACGCGATCCACTTGATTGCCGAGGCCGACGTGAAGCTCTCGACGTTCGACGTTGGCCCGATCGAACTCATCGGACTCGTAAAAACGTCCGATGACGCTCGGCTTTCGCTCGATGTCACCTTTGTCGACCCGAGCAAGGAGGCGATTCCTGCGACGGTGCTCGCCCCCGAGCAGAAGGTCGAAACAGCGAGTGGCATCACGTCATTTCGCGACGACGTGATGCCGATCCTGCGAGACAACTGTGCGAGTTGTCATTCGGGCGAGGGTGTTGGTGCGCACGTGTGGGAACTGGCGTCGGCTCGCGATGCGGCCGACGTTGCGTCGGGCCTCGCGCTGGTGACGGGTGCTGACTACATGCCGCCATGGCCGGCGTCGGGCAAGAGCGTGCCGTTCGCAGACGAGCGGCGCCTGTCGGAGTCGGAGAAGCAAGCCATCGTGGAGTGGGCACAAGGCGGCGGCAAGCTCGACGTGGACGAGTCGACTCCCATTGCCGCTCCCGCCCGCACGCCGAGCGATTTCACGCCCAATCTGCGGCTCACGCTGAGCGAGCCCTATGTGGGCAGCAGCGATCAAGTCGACGACTACCGATGTTTCATCCTCGAACCGGCGTTCACCGAAGCGACCTGGATTCGCGGCTACACCTTTGTGGCCGACGAGCCGTCGATCGTGCACCACGCGTTGGGCTTCCGGGTCGACGCCGCAGCAGCGGACAGTTTCCGTGCGAAGGATGCGCAGAGTCCGGAAAGTGGATGGGATTGCGACGGTAACGGCGCAATGGGCGGGCAGTTCATGGCCTGGGCGCCCGGGCAAGACCCGACAGTTTTCCCCGATGGAACGGCGATGCGTTTCGAGCCCGGCACCGCGTTGGTTGCGCAGATCCACTACCACTTCGGTGCGCACGCCGCGCCACCCGACCAGTCGCATTTTGAGTTCCTCACGTCGACCGATCCTGACCTCGCGCCGGTCGACTACCGCGTCTTGTTGGCACCTGCGGAGATCCCCTGTCGGGCAGGGCTGGAGGAAGGGCCACTGTGTGACCGCACGGCGGCCAAAGCCGACGCGAGTGCCCGCCTTGATCCTCTCGCCGGCGTGGTCGCCGACTTTTTGAACCAGCGCTGCGGCGCGACCCCTGCCGACTACGCGTCGATGACCGACGGCGTTGCGTCGGCGAGTTGCGAACACCGCATCCGGCGCGACGCCGAGGCAATCGCGGTGTTTGGTCACATGCACGAGATCGGCGAGACGTTCCGCATGACGCTCAATCCGGGCACGGCGAACGAGAAGGTGCTCCTCGACATCCCCCGCTGGGACTTCGGCTGGCAGCTCAACTATCGCTTCGCGCAGCCAGTGCAGCTTGCTCGGGGAGACACGATCAAAGTGGAATGCTCGTGGGATCGAGCGCACCTTCGTGTGCCCGAGGCCCGCTACATCCTGTGGTCAGAGGGCACGGCCGACGAGATGTGTTATTCGGCCCTCACCCTCGTGCCGACAGCGGGGCAAGCCAGCGGCGGCCGCGACACTCAAGCGGCGGTCGGCGTACCGCGGTAACAGCCGATCGTGTAGGGGTATTCAAAAGTGGCGGAGTAGTGGTACATCTCGACGACCTCGCCGTTGAGTTCAATGAGCGACGTTCGGCCGTGACATTCGTCAAGATCGGCGTTCGTCGGGAGGGCGCCGGCCGCATCTCGCTCCACGACGATCGGGAAGCCGTCGAGCGCGAAACCGACCACACTCGATGCGCCCGTTGCCGCGTTCAGCAAGCAGTTCGGCACGCTGTGGTAGTGGTACTTCTCCTGATTCGGATGGCCGTTGCAGACATCTTGTGACTCGTGAGCAACGGCGTCGTCGCCGCGGCCGTCGAGCGCGTTAAACAGCGCCACTCCGTTTCGCAACATCCCCACCGCGTCGAATGCGACGCACGTTGGTGTCGCGGCGACGGTTGGCGTGGTCGGAAGTCGAAGTGTCGTGGCGGCCTCCTGAACTCGGCCCGGATTGTGGTCGTACTGATACGACGGATCGGTTTCGGCAATGGGGAAGTTGCCGGTTACAACGCCCACGGGGATGCCGTTGCTCATGAGCACTCGCGTGTCGCCGTCGATCGTTTCGCTGTACTCGGCGGTTGGCCATTCGACGTCGCCTTCGACGGCGAGTTTCGTGGTCGAATCCCACGTGTTGTTGGCGGCGTCTATCCACGGGCCGTCGGCTGTGGCCCCCGGCGCGGACGGGTTACCCATTTGGCACGCGAATACGGTGCCGACAGCGGCTGTGGTCGTCGACGCTTTGCCGTCGCCGATCGGGAGTTTCGTCGGGTCGAGGTCGTTGGCGAGCCATTCGTTTGTGATGCCGTCGGCTTGCGCGCTAGTCGATGCCGTCGATGAGGCCTCGGTCGTCGTTGTCGTGGCGGTCGCGGTGGTCGTCTCGTCATCAGATGACCCGCACGCGGCCCCCAGCACGGCGAGTGCAGCCACGGCGGCAATCGTTCCAAGGCGTAGGTTCACCTGGCCACCCTACCGACGAACCGGCGACAGCCTGCAGCCGTGCAAGGCTGCGGGTTCAACCGCTCGGAGGATGGCAACCGAGATGCTGCACAAAACGACTTCCGCGGCCGAGCACGTCGGCGCCACCCGCTCCATCGGGCGGCTGGCTCGCGCCTGACGAGCAAGGGCCTCATGCAACTGTCTCCTCGTTACGACGCCGAGCCGCTCATCGCGCTCGACGGTGACCAGACGGCAATCGCCGAGCCACTCGTCGAGCAACGCCGTCGACTCGCAGAGACGCTCGCCTCGCTGAGCGACGATGAGTGGCAACATCCGAGCCGATGCGACGGCTGGACGGTTCGCGACGTCATCGTGCACCTCGACAGCACCAACGCGTTTTGGAACTTTTCGATCAAGTCCGGCCGCAAGGGAGTGCCGTCGAAACTCCTGGCCACCTTCGACCCGGTTGCTGGCCCCGCCGGGCTCGTGTCGGGTTCCCACGCACTGTCGAGCAGCGCGGTGTTCGAGTCGTTCGTCGCGTCGTGTTCGGCTCTCGTCGAAACCGTTGCGGCATTGGATCCTGAACACTTCGATCTGCCGGCCGAGTCGCCAGTCGGCCACGTCAGCATCGCCACGATGTTGCACCACGCGTTGTGGGACTCGTGGATTCACGAGCGCGACATCACGTTGCCGCTCGGCCGTGGCCGCGGGCGGGCGACCACCGAAGCCGACCGCGAAATCGTTGCGAGCCTGAGATACGCGGCGAGCCTCAGCCCGGCGTTTGCCGTCAATGCCCTTCAGATGAGTGCCACCGGCGTTGCGTCATCTCGTCCGTGTTCGCTCTCGATCACAGCATCGGACCCCGATGTGGCGATCACGGTCGAGGTGGCCGATCGGGTAACGGTTCGTGACGGTCTTGACCCGGCGTCGGTGGTCACCTTCACCGGCGACGCGGTCGGTTTGCTTGAGGCCCTGAGTCAACGAGCGCCGATGCCGGCGGCGGCCGGCGAGGTCGCCGAAGAACACGCGTGGCTGCTCAGCGGTCTCGCCACGGTCTTCGACCAGAACTAGCCCGGGTGTTGCGTTGTCGCGGGATTGTTGAGGGTGTTGCGACTGCGGGGTCCGTGATGAACGAACCGGCTAACGGTTTAGGTACACCGCTATCCCCGGCCCGGCGGAGCGCAACTCTTTAAGGCGCCGGCGGTCCTGCGGCGACAGAGCCTTCGCTTTCTCGAGGGCGGCCAGTTGGTTGAACTCGTCACGCTCGTACCCTGGAAGGGGATCCCACAGCGCAAGCAGGGAGGCCTCGACCGTCGCGGGCGGTCGAAGAGAAGTGGACACCTCCACCGTGATCGTCTTTTTGTAGATGGTGGAAGGTTCTTCAACCCAGGGCTCTGAGTGCGAGTTGCCGAGAGCCTTCGGAGTAGCGGCGTCGCGGCCGTGCGCCCGCAGATACGACAGGAGCTGTCGCCCGCCAGCATGATGGGACCACCGGTGCGCCAGGGTGATGGGACCGG
>CAZWPY010000048.1:0-21949 GCA_964635475.1 uncultured Acidimicrobiia bacterium | reverse complement strand
TCCGCGTGCTCCTCGGAGTCGTGCAGATCACTCGCCATCGACGATCTCCGCATCAGCGATCGTCGAGTCGTCACCGGCATCGGCGCCAGTCGCGCCCGCGCTCGTCGCGCCGTCGCCACCACTGGCCGACGCCTGCTCGTACATACGCGCCGCCAGCGCCTGAGTGGCAACGCCGAGCGCCTCGTTGGCCGACTTGATGGCCTCGAGGTCCGATCCCCCCAAAGCCGACTTCAGGTTGGCCAAGGCCGACTCCACTGCCGACTTTTCGTCGCCGGTGACCTTTTCACCTTGATCACGTAACAGCTTCTCGGTCTGGTACACGAGTGAGTCGCCTTGGTTGCGGATCTCGGCCTCTTCTCGACGGCGCTTGTCCTCGGCCGCGTGCGACTCGGCGTCACGCACCATTCGTTCGATGTCGTCACGTGCCAGCGACGACTGGCCAGTGATCGTCATCGACTGTTCCTTACCTGTCGCGCGGTCCTTGGCTGAGACGTGCACAATGCCGTTGGCGTCGATGTCGAAGGTGACCTCGATCTGCGGCACGCCACGCGGCGCGGGCGGCAAGTCGACGAGCTGGAACTTGCCCAGCGTCTTGTTGTACCCAGCCATCTCACGTTCGCCTTGCAGGACGTGAATTTCAACCGAGGGCTGCATGTCCTCCGCAGTGGTGAACACTTCCGTCCGTTTGGTGGGAATCGTCGTATTTCGTTCGATCAGCTTGGTCATGATCCCGCCTTTGGTCTCGATCCCGAGCGACAACGGGGTGACGTCGAGCAAGAGAACGTCTTTGACCTCACCGCGCAACACGCCCGCTTGGATCGCCGCACCGACAGCCACCACCTCGTCGGGGTTGACACCCTTGTGCGGCTCCTTGCCGATCAAGCCGGTGACCAACTCCGAGATCGCCGGCATGCGGGTTGAGCCACCAACCATGACCACGTGATCGATGTCGCTCTTTGTCAGACCCGCGTCGGAGATCGCCTGCTCGAAGGGTTTGCGGCAACGCTCGACCAGATCCGCTGTGAGCTCTTGGAACTTCGCACGCGTGAGCCGTTCGTCGAGGTGTTTGGGACCCTCGTTTGTGGCTGTGATGAACGGCAGGTTGACCGCAGTCTCCTGCGCCGAGGACAGCTCGATCTTCGCTTTCTCTGCCGCCTCCTTTAGGCGCTGCATTGCCATCTTGTCGGCCGCGAGGTCGACGCCTTCGGCCGCGCGGAAACGCTCCACCAACCAATCGATCACCCGTTGGTCCCAGTCGTCGCCACCCAGGTTGGTGTCGCCGCTCGTCGACTTCACCTCAAACACACCGTCGCCAATGTCGAGCACCGACACGTCGAAAGTGCCGCCACCGAGGTCGAAGACCAACACCGTTTGGTCGGCCGCCTCTTTCTCAAGGCCGTAGGCGAGGGCGGCGGCGGTCGGCTCGTTGATAATGCGCAACACCTCAAGGCCCGCGATCTGGCCGGCCTCCTTGGTCGCTGTGCGCTGCGCATCGTCGAAGTACGCGGGGACCGTGATGACGGCCTGGGTCACGGTCTCGCCGAGATAGGCCTCCGCGTCACGCTTCAACTTCTGCAGCACCCGCGCGGAAATCTCCTGCGGCGTGTAGTTCTTGCCATCGATCGGAACGGTCCAGTTGGTACCGACGTGACGTTTGACCGAACGGATCGTGCGGTCTGGATTGGTAATTGCCTGTCGTTTGGCCGGCTCGCCGACCAACACCTCCGAGCCCTTGAAGGCCACGACCGACGGAGTCGTACGAGCGCCTTCGGCGTTCGCGATCACCACTGGATCGCCTGCTTCGAGAACTGCGACCACGGAGTTGGTCGTCCCTAGATCGATTCCCACAGCTTTGGGCATCTGTAAACCCTTCTCTCCACCGGACCACCCGGCTGATCAAAACGTAGGTGGATCATAAAAGTTGAGTGCCTCTTTGTCAAGTTTCTTGCGTCGATGCATAGAGATCGGTCGCGCGGGCACGTGGGCGAGCCCCAAAGCAGCGCGCGCGACCCTCAAAGGCAGCGGGGGGAGCCCCAAAGCAGCGGGCTCGGACCGGTAGTCGGCGTGGCTCGACGCTGGCTCGACGCGGGCCCGAACGCGTCTGGCATGCTGTCGCCATGGCAGCAAAGTCGCATCATCTCGACCATTTGGCCCGGGTCCCGCTGTTTTCCTCCCTTTCGAAAAAGGACTTACAGGCGGTGGCCCGTACAACGACCGAGAGCACCCGGCCGGCGGGCACAGTCCTCTTGGAACAAGACGCCGTCGGCCACGAGTTGTTCATCATCTTGGAGGGGGCGGCCACCGTCAGCCGCAACGGTCGCAAGATCACCACACTGGGCCCAGGCGCCTTCATTGGCGAGATGTCCTTACTGGATAAGGGTCCGCGGGTGGCGACCGTGAAAGCCGACACCGACATTCGCCTTCTCGTGTTGACTCAGCAGGAGTTTTTCGGGTTGTTGGAAGAGGTGCCCGGCATCGCGCGCAAGTTCCTCAGCGCCATGGCCAGCCGTCTGCGCGACGCCGACGCACGCGCTTATACGCACTAGCCGCTGTCCGCGTGGCCGTTGGCCGCGCAACGCCGGCCCGACACCAATTAGTACCTGAGCAGCACGATGCCTATGCTGCGCGCCTCGTTTAGAACACCGTTCGACTAGTTGCTGCTACCAACACGAGAACCGCGACCTTTCTCCGCCCGCTACCCTCTCTACATACGTCGCCGGCAGCCCCAGGCGCTGGACGACAGGAGGTGCGACATGACTGTTGCCACAACCACACCGCTGACTGTCTACGGACACGCAACGCGAGTCCACGAACCCCGACAGCGCCCGACCATCCCCGAGATTCGTGGCCGAAAGGGCGGCGAGCCACTCGTGATGGTCACCGCGTACGACGCACCCACGGCCCGGATCGCGTCCGAGGGTGGGGTCGACCTCATTTTGGTGGGCGACTCGGTCGCGATGGTCGTTTTGGGTTACGACGACACGTTGCAGGTGACCATCGATGACCTGTGCCACCACACGGCGGCCGTCGCTCGCGCCAAGCCGGCGGCGCTCATCGTCGGCGACATGCCGTGGATGAGTTACCACACCGACACGACAACGGCCGTCAACAACGCCGCCCGTTTGATCCGAGCCGGCGCTCAGTGCGTGAAGCTGGAAGGCGGACGCAGCCGTGTCGCGGTAATCGAGGCGCTCGTCGCCGCAGAAATCCCAGTGATGGGCCATCTTGGCCTGACGCCGCAGTCGATCAACGCGTTGGGCGGCTACAAAGTCCAGGCCAAGCAGCTCGACTCGATCGCAGCACTCGTCTCGGACGCGAAAGCGCTCGAGGCCGCCGGGTGTTTCGCTCTCGTCCTTGAGTGTGTCCCTGCCGAGGTCGCCGCCGTCATCACGAGGTCGATCAATATCCCGACGATCGGCATTGGGGCCGGCACCGAGTGTGACGGCCAGGTCCTGGTGTTCCACGACCTTGCTGGATACGAAGAGCGGCGACTGCCGAAATTCGTCCGTCGATACGCCGACCTTCACGCGGCCGCCGTCGACGCCGTGCGCGACTACTGCGACGACGTGCGTACACACCTATTCCCGTCGGCCGACGAGAGTTACCACCTGCCTCCCGAAACCGCGGAAGTGCTGCCCGTCATCGCTCCTTTACGCGCCGAGTGACGCGTTCGCAACACGCGCGATCGATGCCACGCGCAACGAAAACCGCCGTTCTCGCGCTCATGCTCGCAGTCGGCGTGAGCGCCGCGTGCTCGTCGGATTCCACCGACACGTCGGTTTCGCCGGATTCGAAGGGGCCGCAGGCAGCGAGCACCGTTGCCGACATCGCCGACATCGCCGACATTGCTGACGCCGCAGCGCGGCCAGCGGCGGGGCGCACTCCGCTGGCTGGGTTCGACGAACGGGCCTTTCGATTCGTTCGTTCCAACAAGCCCATCACGGACTGGTTTTGCGGCTTGCTCGCCACAACCGACGCAGCTCGGGAACAAGGCCTGATGAACCAAGTCGACCTGCGCGGCTACGACGCGATGCTTTTTGAGTGGCCACAAGACGTGTCCTTCGGGTTTTGGATGAAAGACACATTGATCCCGCTCGACATCGCGTGGTACGACGCGAGCGGCGCAGAAGTGAGTCGGGCGGCCATGCAACCGTGTCCCGCCAGCACTACCGATTGCCCGATTTATGACCCCAGCGGTCCTTACCGCACGGCGGTAGAGACCGATCTTGGCCACCTCATCGAAATCGGTGCGGCGGCCGACGAACCGCCGGCGCTCGAAGTGGCCAAGGTCTGCGTAGCGTCGGCGAGCTGACCACCCGCCAGCGCCCGCCCGCACTGTCCTACCCCTGTGGTGAGATGTAGCGGTCGCTCACCTTTGCTCCAGGGCCACCCAGCCCAGGACGAATCTGAGTCGACCTCGCGTCCCGGCCAACAACCCCAACAACACATCAACCACCACACCGCACCGTCGCCCCGTCGTAATTTCGGGCTTCGCCGTCGAAACGAATACACTCTCCAGCCCACCCTGCCCCGATCGTCGGGGCCCCGGCTTAGCCCGGGTCCACAGGAACACGAGCTTTTTGGCTCGTGAGCGAGGAAGTCCTATGCGCTCGTATGAGGTCATGGCAATTCTCGATTCCGCCCTTGAGGAGCAATCCATCAAGGCCGTGATCGACAAGGCCACCGCACTACTTGAGGCCCAAGGTGCCAGCGGCACCCACGTCGACAAGTGGGGCCGGCGCCGGCTGGCGTATCCGATTGCCAAGAAGCCCGATGGCTACTACGTGTTGATTTCCACTTCGGCCGAGCCAGCAGCTTTGGCCGAACTGAGCCGCACGTTTCAGCTGTCCGACGACGTGGTCCGCCACAAGGTGATCCGTCTTCCCGACGGCGTACACAGCCGTACGTCGCGCCCCGACGACGAAGAGCCCAAAGCGGCAGCCACCGACGGCGCCAGTTAGGAGCCGAAATGTCCAACGGAAACAGCATCACCATCGTCGGCAACATCACCCGCGATCCCGAACTTCGATTTACAGCCAACGGCCAGGCCCGCGCCGACTTTGGCCTCGCGGTGAACCGCCGCTGGCAGGACCGAGCGAGCCAGGAATGGCAGGAGCAGACATCGTTTTTCGACGTCGTCTGCTGGCGAGAGATGGCCGAAAATGCGGCTGAGTCGCTACACAAAGGCCAACGAGTGATGGTCACCGGTCGCCTCGAGCAGCGCAGCTGGCAAAACGAGGCCGGAGAAAAACGCTCGAAAATCGAGATCGTCGCCGACGACATCGGTCCCAGTCTGCGCTGGGCAACCGCGCAGGTCACCCGCAACGAGCGCCGCGGCGCGGGCGAGGGCGGCTACAGCGCCCCACGCAATACCCCCGCACCCGCTGCGTACGAACACCACGATGAGGAGCCCTTCTGATGGCGCCACGACCGCCACGCCGCAAGTCGGCCAAGGACGACACCCGCAAGGTCAAGAAGCGTTTTTGCCAGTTCTGCAAAGACAAAACCGAGTGGGTCGACTACAAAGACGTCGCAACGCTACGTAAGTTCATCTCGGACCGGGCCAAGATCCGTGCCCGCCGGGTCACCGGTAACTGCGTACAACATCAGCGCGACGTCGCCATCGCGATCCGTACGGCTCGTGAACTCGCGTTGATTCCCTACACGCAGCGCACCGTGAGCGAACGCGGGCCGAAGCGGCCCCGCGAGGACCGCGGCCCGCGTGAGGATCGCGACCGCTCAGCAAACGAGGCAACCACGTTGAGCGAGCTCGAGGCCGATCTCGATGCCGCCGGCGCCCTCGATGCGACCGACCTCGCGATCGACGAGGAGACCGAGCAGTGAAAGTCGTCCTACGCGCGGATGTCGCGCGACTCGGCAAGAAGGGCGACGTGCGTGAGGTCGCAAACGGTTACGGCCGCAACTTCCTTCTGCCCCGTGGTCTGGCACTCGTAGCCAGCGACGGTGCTGAGGCGCAAGCCGAGTCGATGCGGCGTAATCGCCAAGCCGCCGACGCTCGCGCTCGTGAGGATCAAGGGCTGCTCGCGCAGAAGTTGCGCGGACAGACGCTGGTGATCGAGTCGCGGGCCAACAAGGACCGGCTGTTCGGCTCCGTCACCGCAAACCACATCGCGAAAGCGATTATGGATCGGTTTGGTTTGGCGATCGACGTCGACCACATTGGCCTCGTCGAGCCGATCAAGTCGACCGGCTCTTTCGAGGTTCCCGTAGAGCTCGGCTTGATCGATCCGTTCAGCCTTACCGTTGAGGTCACCGGACTGAAGAAGTGAACCCGGCGCTCGGCGTCCACCGGCTCATAGCAGCCGGTGGCGCCTGCGCCGAATTCAAAGGGCACGCCACGCCGTTGTCGGAGCGCGGTCGGTGAGCGCTACGCGCGACACCTCCAGCGTCGCTTCACGAATCGATGTGAGCGGCGGCCGCGTCGCTCCCTACGACCTCGACGCGGAACGATCGTTGTTGGGCGCGATGTTGCTGTCGCGAGAGGCCGTCGGTGTGGTCGTCGAAACCATCGCGGCCGACGCTTTTCACAAGCCCGCGCACGCCCGCGTGTTCGAGGCAATCGTTGGTCTTTATGGTGCGGGCGAGCCGATCGACACCATCACCGTTGCCGGCGAGCTCCGGCGCAGCGGTTTGCTCGATCAACTTGGCGGGGCCGAGTTCCTCCTTGAGCTCGAAGCCTCCACGCCGGCAGCCTCCAACGCAGCCAACTACGCCCGACTTGTACAAAACACGGCGCTGCTGCGTCGCCTCATCGGCACCGCTGGTGAAATCGCGGAACTGGCCTATCGGCCTGGAGTCGACGCGGAGGGGGCACTCGACGCCGCCGAAGCGAAGATCTTCGACATCGCGCAGCGGCGACGGTCCGAGGAACCACAACCGCTCGGGCTGCTCCTCGAACAGCACATGGAACACCTCGACGAGGTGTACAAACACGGCAGTCGCATCGTCGGTGTGCCAACAGGGTTCCACCAACTCGACGACTTACTGTCGGGCCTTCATGCCTCAAACCTGGTGGTGGTAGGCGCACGGCCGTCGATGGGTAAAACATCGCTTGCGCTCAATATCGCCACTCACGTCGGCGTCCGCGAACGAAAGCCGGTGTTGATCTTTTCGCTCGAAATGAGCTTCCTGGAGATCACCCAACGCATCTTGTGCTCCGAAGCGCGCATTAACTCAAAGGCGCTTCGGCAAAACGCGCTCGAGTCAGCCGACTGGCAGCGACTGTCGAGTGCTGAGGAACGACTGAGCACGGCGCAGATCTACATCGACGAACGGCCCGACGTGACCGTGCTCGACATCCGGGCTAAGGCTCGGCGGCTGAAGTCACAACTTGGCGACCTCGGGTTGGTGGTCGTCGACTATCTCCAGCTCATGACCGGTCGCAACAGCGCGGAGAACCGCCAGGTCGAGGTGAGTGAGATCAGCCGGGGCCTGAAGATCCTCGCCCGCGAACTCGAAGTGCCCGTTGTCGCGTTGAGCCAGCTGTCGCGAAACCTCGAAAGCCGGGCCGACAAACGCCCACAGCTCTCCGACTTGCGTGAGTCAGGGTCGATCGAACAAGACGCCGACGTCGTGATGTTTATCTACCGCGACGAGGTGTACAACGAGGAAACGCCCGACAAGGGCATCGCCGAGTTGCTTGTCGCCAAACACCGAAACGGGCCAACCGGCCGCGTCAAGGTCGTGTTCCTCGGGAGCTACACCAGCTTCGTCAATGACGCCGACCGCGGCGCGAGCATCGAGAACTTCTAGCCGGAGCGCGGTCTGCGGCCGTCTCGCCGTGAGATGGGTGGGTGGGGGCCAAGGGGGTCAGCGTGGGAACGCTGTCGTTGGCTGCTGTAGAGGGTCTCGACCCCCACCCGCCATCTGAGAAGGCGCACGGGAAAACGCCCTCAGCATTAGTTATCGGCCGCCACATCGCCAACCTTGAGCGATTTTCTGCGCACTTCGAACAGCGCATCGCGTTTGCAACCGAGCGTTGCGTGCACCTGTGCGCTCGCGCGACGGCCCGTTCTTGCGACGGTCCACTGTTCCGCGCTGAGCCGGCTGAGCGGTGGCGGGCAACGCCGTGCACAAAGGGACACGGCCGTGGCGCACTCGTCGGCGCAAGGGCCGGCGCGAACGACCAATATTGGCCTCATGCTTCGAGTCATGGGTGGGGACGACTACACGTGGGCCGCCGCGCTCATGCAACGGCGACGGGAGCGTTTCGCGCAGTTTTCGCCTGTGTTTTGGCGCCCTGCCACTGGCGTTGAGGAAGCCCACGCCGAGTTCATGCGTTCGCTGGCCGCGCAAGATGGCACCGTTGCCGTGCGAACAGACCACGGTTTCGCCATTTCGACTCCAGCTGGGGACCGCTGCGTAGTCGATGACTTCGCCGTCGATCACGACGACCTGTGGCGAACCGATGGCGCAGAACTTGCCTTCGGCGTGTGGGCAGCTCGATCGTTTCGCCAGACGACTCTGCGCGTAGTGACCGCTACCGCCGACGAGCCGAAGCGCACAATGTTGCGATCACTCGGTCTCACGGTCGTGGAGCGCTGGTGGGTCAAAGAGCTCGACTCCGCCGGTGCCGAAGTGATCTGGGGGCATGTGATGCTCGGGAGCGTGTCGGGGCTCATCGTCCCAGCACCACCGGTGTATGACCCCCAAGGCCCGGTCTGCCTGCTTAACGGCATCGCGGCCGCAGATGCAGCTGTCGCCGCGGATCAGGCGGCACGGCGAGGCGCCGTCTTGGCGATCGTGCCCGACACGAGCGACCGATCAGTTGTCGCGCCCATTTTCGAGTCGGCTGGCTTCCACAACCCGTCGGAGTTCTACGAAGGCGAGCCCCGTTAACTGCTAGCTGCGGCAGCCAACTGCCAACTGCCAACCGCCGGCTTGAAAGGCGCAGCCCTGCGACAACTCAGTGGGCGAGGGGGGACTTGAACCCCCACGTCCTTGCGGACACTGGCACCTGAAGCCAGCGCGTCTGCCTATTCCGCCACCCGCCCGGGTTCGCCGACCCTACCAGAGCGGCGCCGATTTCCGTTCCCCCATCGTTACACTGACGTAACTCATGGTCCTGCGTCGGCTCGAAGAGCGCCTCGAACGCCTTGTTGAAGGCGCCTTTGCCTCCGCGTTTCGCGGAGGAGTTCAGCCGATCGAAGTCGGTCAACGCATCTTGCGCGCCATGGACAACCGAAAGTTTGTCGGCCTCGACGGTCCGATCGTGGCCAACGACTTCCTCGTTCGTCTAAATCCGGCCGACTACGAACAGCTCGCGCCCCTGCTCGGCGGACTCATACCCGAGTTCGCCCATGCGGCCGCAGGCCACGCCCGCGACATGGGCTACCACCTCGTCGGACCCATTCACATCGTGGTTGAGCCCGATCCCGCGGCGCGCAAAGGGCTCGTTGACGTTGCTGCAAGTGCCCTGTCTGACGTGGTTGCGACACCTTGGCCGCGCTCGACAGCAGGTACCGCCGACTCCCCTGCGCAGGCCCCGGTCGACCGGTCGCACCAAGGACCACCCGCTCGACCGCGGCCCACCCCGTCGCCGACCCGACAGCGCGACCCAAACCGCTCGCCCTTTGCGCCCGATGCGCCTGGTTCACCCGATGCGCACTCTGCGCACGACTCAGCGCCGCCCGACATTGGCCTCCCAGTGGAGCCATTCGACCACTACCCCCCGACCGCACAGCGCGCCGAGGATCAGCGCGCCGCCGCCGACGAGGGCACCCGCGAAGCAGAGGGCTACTTCGGTTCTCTTGAGTTCCCCGACGGTCACCGGCGCGGGATCGACCGAGTCGAGTTCGTGATCGGGCGATTGCCCGCCTGTGAGCTCACACTGTCGGATCCAAACGCCAGCCGCCGCCACGCTGCCATCACGACGCTGCACGGAATTTCATCCGTGCGCGATCTCGGCTCGACAAACGGCACGAGCCTCAACGGTCGCAAGATCGAGGGGTCAGAGCAACTACACGACGGCGACCGGATCACAATCGGCGTAACAACGTTGCGTTTCGGAGCGCCTCGATGATTGCCGACGGTGTTCTGACTGCTCTCAAGTTGTGTTTCTTGGCCTTGCTCTATCTCTTCTTTGCCCGCGCCCTTCGAGCTGTGCTGGTCAGCGTGCGGCAACCAACCGTGGCCGTCGCGACAGACGAGGGTCACGATCTCCATGCAAACCGCGCCGTCCATGGGGCCGGCGCGGACATGCGCGACCGACAAGGCAAAGCCTCGGCCAGCGCTCGACCGACTGTGATCCCTACAGCGTTGATTATCAAGGAACCTCGAAAGCACAAGGGGACGCAGTTCAGCATCGGCGACGAGCTCACCATCGGCCGCGCGGCGGGTTGCCACGTCAGCCTGCCCGACGACGGATTCATCTCACAGCTTCACGCACGTGTGTATCGGCGTATGGGCGCCGTGTATATCGAGGACTTGGGATCCACCAACGGCACACGCGTCAACGGGCAACCCTTACGTAAACCCGTCGAGCTTCGCCCCGGCGACCGAATCCAGTT
Source organism: uncultured Acidimicrobiia bacterium (assembly GCA_964635475.1). Lineage (GTDB taxonomy): Bacteria > Actinomycetota > Acidimicrobiia > Acidimicrobiales > CAZWPY01 > CAZWPY01. The sequence goes on along the minus strand of CAZWPY010000048.1, from coordinate 11,420 downwards.
CGGAGACACAACATTGGAACTCGTCGCGTGACTGCCGCGGGGTTAGACGCTCGTGATTGATCTGCGTTGGGCCGCCAAGACGGACGTCGGCAAGGTACGCGCGGCCAACGAGGACTCCTACCTGGCCAACGGCAAGCTTTTTGCTGTTGCCGACGGACTCGGCGGCCACACCGCGGGCGAGGTCGCTTCGCGGATGGCGGTGACCACGTTGGCAGAGACATATGTGGCCAACAACATCGACTCGCTGGTCACCGCGGTGCGCTCGGCCAACGCAGCAATCCTCGACCGGGTCGACGAAGATCCCGATCTGCACGGCATGGGCACCACCGTGACCCTCCTGGGTGTAGTTCGCCACGAGGATGCGGACTATCTCGGGTTGGTCAACGTCGGCGACTCCCGCTGCTACCGCCTCCGCGAGGGTTTGCTGGAGCAGCTGACTGAGGATCACAGTCTGGTCAACGAGTTGATTCGCGCCGGGCACATCACCGAAGACGAAGCCGCCGTTCATCCGCAGCGATCGGTCATCACCCGCGCGTTAGGCCTTGAGCACTCCGTGCCCATCGACTCGTGGCTTGTCGAGCCCGAGGTCGGCGACCGCTTCTTGTTGTGCTCCGACGGCCTGACCAACGAGGTTCCCGTCGAGCTCATCGCGTCGATCATGCGCAGGATTGGCGACCCCGAAGAATTGGTTTCCGACCTTGTGGCCGAAGCCAACGCGGCTCGTGGTGCCGACAACATCACCGCCGTCGTGGTCGATGTGATGGCCCTAGTTCCCGAGCCCTCCGACGCGGCGCCAGCGCGTGGCGGACCCTCGGCCACCGATTCTGGCGCCGACCCGATCGACGCACCGTCGGTGAGCGGCGATGCAGGCAGCGGCTCTGACGCAGACGGCGCCCGCACCGAGGCTGGCGAACTCGCCGCCGCGGGCGCGGTGGAGTTCGCCGCTACGGGCGCGACTAACGCGAGCGCCACCGACGACGCGGCTCGCGACAGCAGCGGCGATAAAGGACCGCCTCCGCCGAGTTCACCTGCACCAACTCCGTCGCCACCTAGCCGATCACCCGGGCCGCGTACGTCGAAGTGGCGCGTCGCGGCTTTCGCGCTCGCGGCAGCCGGTTTAATCGCCGCGGTGTTGTGGATCGGACGGAGCTACTCGAACAACCTCTCGCTCACCGCGAACTCCGACACCCATGAGATTGAGCTCGTCAAGGGGCCGCGCCAGGATTTGCCCGGCATGGACCACGAGGTCGTAAAGGTCTATCCCGTCGACGCGAGACTGCTCACGCCGGCGCTGCAACGACAACTCGACAAGGGCCAACACGTCGCCGATGAAGCGGCGGCTGATCGGTGGGTCAACGATGCCTTCGAGCGCTCGGGTGTGACACGTACCTCCCTGCCGCCGACCACGACGACGTCGGCGACAACGAGTTCGCTGCCGTCGTTTTCCTTCCCCTCACCACTCACACCACAGTCGAACCCCTTCGGGTCGACACTTGCGCCGTCGAACGCCGCTGTGCCGACGCCAGCCGTCGCACCTCCGAGCACGTGAGGCCGCGCCGTACGGAGTTGGGGCTCATCGTGATGGCCCTGGCCCTCGCTGGCGCCGCGTACGTGCTGGTGTCGCTGGGAAAAACAGCGACAATTCCGGCCGACTTGACGCCATTTTTCTTGGCTGTTGGTGGGCTCTTGCTCGCTGCGCACCTCGCAGTGCGCTGGCTCGCCCCGCTGGCGCACCCGATCCCATTGGCGTTGGCCGCGCTGCTCAACTCCATCGGCTACGTGATCCTCGCCCGTCTCGACCCCGACCTCGCACGCGCGCAAGCCCTGTGGTCGGCGATCGGCGTCGGGTTGTTCGCCGCAACACTCTTTCTCGTTCGCGACATCTACCGCCTCGCTCGTTTGCGTTACACAGCGATGTTGCTCGGCGTTGCCTTGTTGCTGTTGCCGCTTGTTCCTGGAATTGGCAAAGAAATCAACGGATCGCGGTTGTGGGTCGAGTTGGGGCCGATCAGCTTCCAGCCGGGAGAGTTCGCGAAAATCGCGCTCGCAATCTTTGTCGCGGGTTACCTCGCGGAGCGACGCACACTGCTCGCGAGCGTGTCACGACGTGTTGGGCCGTTGCGGTTGCCTGACCCCCGTTACCTCGGGCCTTTGCTGCTCGCGTGGGGTGTCTCGCTCGTGGTGTTGATGAGCGAACGCGACTTGGGCTCGAGCTTGCTGTTCTTCTCGTTGTTCGTCGTAACCCTCTGGGTGGCAACCCATCGTTGGAGCTTTTTGTTCGGCGGGGTCGGATTGTTCGGCGCGGGCGCGGTGCTGGCCTACAACAACTTCAGCCATTTTCACGATCGAGTGCGGACGTGGCTGAATCCGTGGCCGGAAGCCAGCGCTGCGGGCTACCAACTCACTCAAGCCGCGTTTGCCTTCGGCAGCGGCGGCGTTGCCGGAAGTGGACTCGCGCTCGGGTCACCCCAACGCATCCCACTGGTGTCGACCGACTTCATCTTCGCGGCCATCGGTGAGGAGCTCGGTCTGTTCGGCACGACCGCAATCCTCATCGCCTTCCTCTTGCTCGTCGCGGTGGGATTCCAGATCGCGATCCGGGGCCACGACCCCTTTACGCAGTTGCTCGCGACGGCACTGACCTTCGCGATCGGGTTTCAGACCTTCGTCATCCTCGGCGGCGTCACGAGAGTCGTGCCGCTCACGGGAATCACCCTGCCCTTCGTTTCCTATGGCGGGTCGTCGCTGCTGGCCAACTACGTCCTGCTCGCGCTCTTACTGCGTATGTCGGATCACACCGCGAGATCATCGTGACCGGCCAGGAGCGAGCGATCAGAAGCGTTGCAGTGTTCCTGTGTGTCTTGTTTCTCGCGTTGTTCGTTCAGCTCAACTACCTCCAAGTCGTGCACAGCGAATCGCTTGCCAACGACTCGCGTAACACCCGCACCATCGAGCGCAACTTCAAACGAGATCGCGGCGACATCGTCTCCAGCGACGGCGTCGTGCTCGCGTACTCGGAGTCAGTCGACGACGACTTCGGCCGTCAACGGATTTACCCACCCGAAACCGCGGAACTCTTCGCGCACATCGTCGGGTTCTTCTCGTTTACCTACGGCGCCGACGGGCTCGAGCGTCAGTACGACGACGACCTCGCCGAACACTCGCGCCCGCTCGACGTGGCCCACATCGACGACGTGGTGCGTGCCGAGCCGTTGACCCACACGCTTCACCTCACCTTGTCGGTTCAACTCCAACAAGCCGCACGCGACGCGCTGGGCGACCGCAAGGGTTCGATCGTTGCCCTCGACCCCTCAACCGGGGCGATCCTGGCGATGTGGTCCTATCCCACGTACAACCCGAACGATCTCGCGAGCCACAATCTCACCACCGTCACCTCCACATGGGACCGACTCCAGGCCGATTCCGATCGACCGATGCTGGGGCGTTCCTATCGGGAGTTGTATCCACCCGGATCGACGTTCAAAGTGGTGACGGCCTCAGCGGGATTCACTGCCGAAAAGGTACGGCGCTCGTACCCGGTCTTGCGCCAACTCGAGCTTCCCGACACCGACAAACCGTTGGGCAACTTTGGCGGCAAGGCGTGTGGCGGCACCTTTGCGGCATCGTTTCGGGTGTCGTGCAACACGACATTTGCCCAGCTCGGGCTCGACCTAGGAGCCGAGGACTTCGTCGCCACTACACACTCATTTGGGTTCGACACGAAAACAGCGCTCGATTTGCCCGCGACAGCGCAGTCGCGAGCCGGTTCGGTCGAGACGTTCACCAAAGACAAACCCGCTCTCGCGCAGTCGGCAATCGGTCAACGTGAGGTCGTGGCCACCCCACTGCAGATGGCACTTGTCGCCGCAGCGGTCGCCAACGGCGGTGCTGTGATGCGGCCCTATGTGGTGGCCGAGATCGACGACAGTGACGGCAACGTTGTTCACACGACCAAACCCAAGATCGAACGCGAGGCAATCTCAGCGGCCACTGCCGACACCGTGAAGGGACTGATGGTCGACGCGGTCGCGCGAGGAACGGGCACGCGAGCAGCGATCAGCGGCACGACTGTTGCCGGAAAGACCGGGACAGCGCAGACCGGCACCGGGCTCGTACACGCGTGGATGATCGGTTTCGCACCGGCCGAGGATCCACAAGTTGCTGTGGCGGTCATTGTTGAATCCCAACAAGCGACCGATGACATCACGGGCGGCGCGATCGCTGCGCCGATCCTCAAACAAATGATCCAAGCCGCGCTCGGCTCTGCTTCCTAGGCTGAACACACCGATGCCACCCAAGGTCTTCACTAACCGCTACGAGATCGAACGGCCGATCGCGCGCGGCGGCATGGCCGAAGTCTTCTTGGCGCGCGACCACAAGCTCGATCGCCCGGTTGCGTTGAAGGTTCTTGTCCCCGAGTTGTCGGCCGATCGATCCTTCGTCGAACGGTTTCGTCGTGAGGCCAAAGCCGCGGCCAACCTCGTCCACCCCAACATCGTGCAGATCTACGACTGGGGTGAGGACAACAACAACTACTTCATCGTTATGGAGTACGTCGAAGGCCAAACCCTTCGTGATCGGCTTCGTGCGTTAGGTACCGTCGACGCCCGCCAAGCGGCCGCGATCGGAGCAAACATCGCGGCCGGGTTGCACTACGCCCACGAGCAGGGTTTCGTTCACCGCGACGTCAAGCCTGGCAACGTCTTGATCACAACCGGCGGCCAGGTGAAGGTGACCGACTTCGGCATCGCACAAGCTCGCGACGCGGGAGTCGAGGAGCACCTGACTCAAACGGGTGCGGTGATGGGAACCGCTACCTACTTCTCACCCGAGCAAGCCCAAGGACACGAACTCGACGGCCGCAGCGACGTCTACGCACTGGGTGTGGTGTTGTTCGAAGCCGTGGCGGGCAAGCCACCTTTCACGGGCGACTCGGCTGTTTCGATCGCCTACAAACATGTGAAGGAAGCGCCGCCGGGTCTCGAAGAGGTCGCGCCGCACGTTCCTGTCGAATTCGCGGAAATCATCGAACGGGCGATGGCGAAGAACCCTGACGAGCGTTACGCCAGCGCGGCCGATCTACAAACGGACCTGATGCGCTTCTTGTCGGGCCAGCCAACGTGGGCCGCGACCACCACGGTGGTGAGAACCGACGACGGCACGACGATCATGGAGACAGCGCCCGCCACACGGGCACAGCGCGTGACTCGCGTGCAGGGCGCGGCACCCGAGCAAAAGCGGGTCATGCCGTGGCTCGTCGGCGCGCTCGCGTTGCTCGCGCTGTTGTCGGTCACTGTCTACTTCGCGATCAACAGGATTGGTCTCGACGATTCGGGCAACAACACCACAAGTCGAGTCCAGATTCCCGAGGTCACCGGCAAACCCTTGGCCGACGCGCGGGCGCTGTTGATCGACAAGGGTTTCAAGAAACTCAAGCTGCAAGCGTTGCCCAACGACTCGTTGGCAGACGGGCTCGCGATCGGAACGGATCCGCCCGCGGGCGACCTCGCACTTCCTGACGACGAACTCGTACTTGAGATCAGCTCGGGACTACCAGAAGTTCCCACCGTTGTGGGTAAGAGCGAAGGTGATGGACGTGATTCGTTACGGGCCGCAGGTTTCGCGGTAATCGACCAACCCATCCGCCAAGAACTCACCGCCGAACAAGCCGCCGAACAAGACGTCGTGAACGGAGAGATCCTGTCGCAGGACCCCGTGGGTGGTACTCGTGCGAAAAGCACTACTGCGATCAGTCTCACCATCGCCGAGGTGCTGGGCGATCAGGCCGTGCCAGATGTCACGGGCCTGACGCCTACCGCTGCGGCGAACCGGTTAGGCAACGAAGGTTTTGGCGACCCGCAGCAGGTCACCGAACCCTCAGCGACGGTCGAGGAAGGTCGAGTGATCCGCACCGAACCCGCCGCGGGTGAAGTGGTGGCACGAACAACAACGATCACGCTCGTCGTCTCGAGTGGTCCTGAATCTCTCGAAGTTCCCGACGTGCGCGGAATGACGCGCAGTCAAGCAATCGCTGCGCTCGACGACGAGGGATTGCTCGCCGACACCACACAAGTGGAGACAAACGACACCGACCTCGTCGGCAAGGTGATCGATCAAAGCCCCACCGCAGGCACAGCCGCCAAGAAGGGCGACACCGTTACTCTCAACGTCGGCATACGCGCCACGTCAGAAGAGACGACGCCGACAACGGCCGCGACTACGCCGACAACGGCGGCGACCACACCAACGACTGCCGCGACCACACCAACAACGGCCGCGACTACGCCGACAACGGCGGCGACCACACCCACCACCGCAGCGACAACGCCGTCAACCGAGGCGACCACGACGCTGTCGACTGCGTGAGTGTTATCCAACGGCGCGGGTGGAACCTGATCACCCAGACACGCTGCCGAGTCGTCTCGAGTATCTAGGGCGCCTGAAGCCCGCGCAGGAAGTTGGCCACCATCGCGTGCCCGTGCGAGGTGAGGATCGACTCCGGGTGGAACTGAACGCCCTCGACCGGAAAACGCCGATGGCGCAGCCCCATGATGGTTCCGTCGGCGGTTGTGGCAGTGACCTCAAGTTCGGCCGGAATCGAATCGGCCGCGACAACCAACGAGTGATAGCGGGTGGCCTCAAGTGGCGACTCAAGCCCGGCAAATACTCCGCGTTGGTCGTGGTCGACCATTGACGTCTTGCCGTGCATCACCGCGGCGGCGCGAACGACGGTGCCGCCGTACACCTCGCCGATGCATTGATGGCCCAAACAGACACCCCACACCGGAATGTGTTCGCCGAGCTCACGGATCACCTGCATCGAAACGCCCGCATCGGAGGGGTCGCCGGGGCCGGGGCTGATGAGGATGCCGTCGGGCGCCGACGTCTCGATTTCCTCCACACTCATTTCGTCGTTTCGAACCACGATTGGAGTGGCGCCGAGCTCGCCGAGGTACTGAACGAGGTTGAACACAAACGAGTCGTAGTTGTCGATCACAAGTACTCGCGGGCCCACGAGCACCAGCCTAGGAGCCGCGACGCCAGCGCCCACACGCAATTCGCCAGGGCGAACACAGGGCGGCGAGCCCGCTCGGTTACCCTTAAACAGATGGAACCTGGCACACCGCGCAGCGCCAACAAGGACACCCGATCGACGAAGTCGACATCGGGTCGCGTCACCCCACGCGCGACCTCAGATTCGCGGCGACCAGCGGCTTCAGCTCGGTACACGCCACCTACCCACGAGGTCTACACCGAGAGCCCGCGGTGGGCCTTAATCCTGATGGCCGTTTTGTTCGGACTCGGGTTCCTCGTGCTGATTCTCAACTACGCCGACGCGCTCCCCAAACTGCCTCTCGTCGGTGAGGCGGGCGGGCCGGGATACCTGATCCTCGGCCTCGGCCTCATCACTGGCGGCTTCGTCACCGCGTCGCAGTACCGGTAACAACGCCGGCGGCGCTCGGGCGCCCGAACCACCGACTCAACGGCAGTCCGCGGCTGCTTCACCGCGCAAACACCACTTGTCCACACGACTTTTCCACAGGATGTGGACGGCGCTTTTTCGCGGCGCTTGGTGGTTCCCTAGAAGGGTGGAGCCACCAGCTGCATCTCATCGAGGCAGTGTCGCGGCGGCGGCGGAAGTTCTTCGGTCGCCATCGTCATCTTCACTTCGGTGCCGCAGATCTCGCAGCGATAACGCAGGTTCACCTTACGCAACGTCCCGAGTTCGGGCGGAGGAAGGGCCGGTTGCGCGAAACCGCGCAACACCATCCGACCTGCGCGCCACACGACCCACGCGGCCGCAATCGCGATGGCGAGTCGGATCAGCGTCGCGATCATGGCGACACTGATCCGGCCTCGTCGATCGGTATAACGCCTCTAGCCGAGGCGCTCAATGATTGTGGCGTTGGCCATTCCGCCACCCTCACACATGGTTTCGAGCCCAAAGCGGCCGCCGGTACGCTCCAGTTCGTTCAACAACGTCGCCAGCAAACGAGTACCCGAGGCACCCAAGGGATGGCCAAGCGCGATCGCGCCACCGTTGACGTTCACCTTCTCCATGTCGGGGTTGTGCTCCTTGGCCCAACTCAACACGACTGATGCAAATGCCTCGTTGATCTCCACGAGATCGATCTGATCAAGCGTCATTCCTGCACGTTCCAGGACTGCGGTGGTGGCCGGGATTGGGCCGGTGAGCATCGTCACCGGGTCGACGCCGGCGAGCGCAAAGGCATGGAACCGTGCGCGTGGGGTGAGCCCGAGGGCGACTGCCTTTTCCTCCGACATGATCAGGGCAGCAGATGCTCCGTCGGTGATCTGACTGGAGTTGGCCGCAGTGACCTTGCCAGGGTCCTGGAAAGCGGGCTTCAGTTTGGCCAAGCTCTCCATGGACGAGTCGGGACGAATGCCCTCGTCGGTCGACATCAACTCGTCGTTGCCGTCGACAGAAATCGACACCGGCACGATCTCGCGTTCATAGCGGCCCTCGGTGGTCGCGCGTGCGGCACGTCTGTGCGACTCGACACTAAAAGCGTCGAGGTCCTCACGCGACAAGCCCCACTTGTCGGCGATGAGCTCCGCCGACGTCCCTTGGCCCACAAGGCCGCCACCAGCGGCGTAACGCGCCATCATCGATGGGCCAAAGGGTGCGCCAGGACCCGACATCACACTTGCGCCCATGGGCACCCGGGTCATTGCCTCCACACCTGCGGCGATCACGACGTCGTAGGCTCCGGCCATGACGCCTTGCGCAGCAAAGTGCGCTGCTTGCTGGGATGAACCACATTGCCGGTCGATTGTGGTGCCCGGCACCGACTCGGGATAGCCGGCAGCGAGCACGGCGTTACGAGCCACATTGAGCCCTTGCTCGCCGACCTGCATGACACACCCCATGATCACGTCTTCGACGAGCGCGGGATCAAGATCGTTACGCTCCTGCAAAGCCCGCAACGTGTGAGCGGCTAGCTCAACGGGATGCCAGTCCTTGAGTTTCCCGTTGCGGCGACCCAACGGGGTGCGGACTACGTCGACAATGACAGCGCTTCTCATGGCGCTCCTTCTCCAACCACGCGGCGTCCTTGCCGTGGGTTATGGGTAGTTGATCGCGGAATCGTACCGCTCACCCGCCCTAACCCCTACCGGCCGTAACGGCCGCCGCTGTTGGGGTAGGGCGAGCGAACACGGCGTGGCTCTACTTGGGTTGGGGCGCTTTGGAGATGTACCAATCGATCGTGTTGTAACCCTCAGACGGTCGTTTGTCGGCGGCAGCTTTCGTCAACGGCGCGGGAATGATCACGTCGTCGCCGGGCCTCCAGTTGGCCGGGCACGCGACACCCTTTTCGGTGTTGAGCTGCAGCGCGTCGACAAGTCGCAGGATCTCGCTCATGTTGCGACCGGTTGTGAGCGGGTAGTAGATCATCGCCCGCAGGATCCCGTTGGGGTCGATCACAAATACACACCGAACCGTCGCAGTTGCCGACGCACCCGGGTGAACCATCCCGTAGGCCATCGCCACCTTCATGTCGAGGTCGGCGATCACCGGGAACTTGATCTCGACACCAAAGTTCGCCTCGATGTTCTTGATCCACGCGATGTGGCTGTAGACCGAGTCGATCGACACGCCGATGAGCTGCACGCCGCGACTGTCGAATTCGTCGAACAGTTCGGCAAACCCGACGAACTCGGTCGTGCACACCGGTGTGAAGTCCGCTGGGTGGCTAAACAGGACGACCCACTTACCCTTGAAGTCACTCAGGCTGATCTCACCATTGGTCGACACTGCGGTAAAGACGGGCGCCGGCTCGTTGAGTCGAGGCAGCGACACAGTTACGTTCTCAGACACGTTGTCTCCTTGTTTGCATCAGACGTCCGTCGATGCGCGTGATGAAAACGATCGTACCCAGCTCGCGTTCTAAAGTCGACCAAGTTGGTCATATTTCAACCCACGGCGCAGTAGCCGGGAAAATCGGAATCCGACCACGTGACATTCGGTTGGCGGCCCGGCCGCTCGGCGCTGAGGATCGCTGATGCCGAGCCAGCCGCGACGGGGCGAATGAGGTGGGCACCCGACCAGATGTCAGGTTTGGATCCAGCCTGGCCGGGAACTTGTCTGGTGGAGACGATGGGACTCGAACCCACGACCCCCTGCTTGCAAAGCAGGTGCTCTAGCCAACTGAGCTACGTCCCCGAAGGGCCCTTAAGGCTACCCACAACGCCCGACCACCCGAGACACCGATGGCACTCGGTGCACGGATCAGGTGGTCGGGGAAAACTCGTGCACCGTCAATCCCGCGTTGGTCCACGCGTGCACAAAATGCTCGGCCGGCGCGAGCTCGGCGAGTCCGATCGCGCCCCGTGAGCCAGAACCCGCCACCAACTCGGCGGCACTCAACAACACGACCACACACGCGACATCAGCACGCTCGGCGACGCCGAGTACCTCGACCTCAAAACTGCCCTCGCGCCAGCCCCTGACCTCGACTTGGAGCCCAACAGTCTCGGGCCGTCGTCGACGCAGCCAGTCGATCTTGTTAGCCACCCCGAGACGCACATGGACCTGCACGCCGGGTAAGAGTCGACCAACAGTCAAGGCGGCCGCGTGTTCAGCTAGGTAACAGTCACGCCCACCTACAGGGTCGGGAAACCACACCAACTCCCGACCTGAACGCATCTCATGAAGCCGCGCGCGGCGCGACTCGTTGGCCGAGCGCGCCCCCGCCCAACCCCAACGACTGAGGTGCACTTCACTCACTTGGTCCAGCCGTTGCGCGGCCAGCGCCGTCAATACGTCGGCAACGCCGGGCAGCAAGCCAGCCCCGACAACGACGCAACGGTCCCTGTCGCCGAGCCCAAAGAGCTTCTCGGCTGTTTCTGGCCGCTCAACCAACGTAATCACGTGCGCCCCCGCGTCGAGCGCTTCGGCTGCCAGCTCCACCTGGTCACGTTGGGCTGCGATCACGACGACTGAGTTGCCCGCCGCGCCGGCCGTCGCCGCAGCGATCGACTCAGCGACCCCCGCTCCTACAAGGGCGCTGGCCACGGTCTCGGCCTTGTCCAACCGGTGATCGACGAGGCGTAGGGATCGAACCGTCGAGCTGTGTGCCGCCCGACGCGCAACAGCCGAGCCGATCTGTCCGCAGCCCACCACAACGAGGTCGAGAGCTGCGTTCGGGCTACCCATGGAGTGACGTCTAGCTATCGGTCGGCGTCGGCGGCTCTGGTGGCAACACCTCACGCCATCCGCCCTTTTGTGGTGCGACACCGCCAGAACCACGCGCCCACACCACAGCCGCGAACACACCTGCGAGGCCGAGAGTCATCACAAAACGCCGCAGAGCTCGCATACGTGGGGCTAGCTGGAATCGAACCAGCGACCTCATCCTTATCAGGGATGCGCTCTAACCGACTGAGCTATAGCCCCG
>CAZWPY010000047.1:5635-22259 GCA_964635475.1 uncultured Acidimicrobiia bacterium | reverse complement strand
CCTCAAGCAAGAGCGACCCACGTTGTTCCCGCCGACGCCGACCGTCGACTGGTGAGCGCCGAGCTGGCGTGCGCCGGCTGGTGAGCGCGGGCTCGTGATGGGTCGTTTGAGCGCAGCCGAGCGATTCTGAGCCGGCTCCGCTGCATGCGAGGATCAGGCGATGCCACAACTACTGCGGGTGCAGAACTTCTTTGTGTCCTCCGACGGCTTTGCTGCGGGCGAGGGGCAAAGCCTCGATGAGCCGTTTGGTCACGCGCAAGAGCGCAACGGGCGCCGGCCCGCGTTGCCCTACGACATGGCGTCGTGGGCGTTCGCGACAGCGAGTTGGCCGAATCGCAGCGAGCCCGGCGGCACTTGCGGCGTCGACGACTATTTCGTTCGTGACTTTTCGCGCAACATCGGCGCGGAGATCATGGGCCGCAACAAGTTCGGTCCCCAGCGCGGCCCGTGGGAGGATCACAACTGGTTGGGCTGGTGGGGAGACAACCCGCCGTTTCACACGCCAGTGTTCGTGCTCACACACCACCCGCGGCCGAGTTTCTCCTTAGCCGACACGACGTTCCACTTCATCGACATGGCTCCGGCCGAAGCGGCCGCGCTCGCGAAACAAACCGCTGGCGACAAGGACGTGCGCATCGGGGGCGGCACGGCGACAATCCGCGAGTTCCTCGATGCCGACCTGATCGACACCCTGCACGTGGCGGTCTCCCCGATCGAAATCGGTAGCGGCGAGCGGCTGTGGAACTCGCCCGACGACTTGCTCGACCGATTCCACCGCGAGTCGGTCCTCAGCCCTAGCAACATCACACATCTGCTCTACTGGCGCAAGTAACGACGCTCCGGCAGGCTCGCCGTAGGCTCGTGCCAGTGCATCGGGTCCGCTACCTCGACAAGCTCGACGACAAGCTCGTCGACGAACTCGCGAAAGGTCGCCCGCTGACGAAAGTCATCCGCACCTGACGCTGCTGCAGGCTGCGTGCGCGAGCATGGCGATCGTGAACGACGCGCCCACGCCCTCCCCTTCCTCCGCCTCCTCCGCTCGTGCAGAGACCGACGCCGTATCGGTCGTGCAACGTTTTCTCGCTGCGATGGCGGCAGGCGACTCCGCCGGCGCTGCTGAGTTGATCACCGACGACATCGAGTACGTGAACGTCGGGCTGCCTGCCATCCACGGTGCTCACCGGGTGCGACGAGTACTGGCCTTGCTCGATCGGCCCGCATGGGGCTTCGACGTGGTGACCCACTCGATCGCCGCGACGGGCAACACGGTGCTGACCGAGCGCACCGACGTACTCACGTGGGGGCGCTGGCGTAGCCAGTTTTGGGTATGGGGTCGTTTCGAGGTCGACAACGGTCGGATCACGCTTTGGCGCGACTCGTTTGATTTCCTCGATCTGGCAATCGCAAACCTGCGCGGACTGATCGCAATCGTGATCCCGTCGCTAACGCCAGCGCTTCCCTCACCTGACGACGCCCCCGGCCGCCGCGCGCAGCGCGGCCAGCGCCGGGGCCACTGGCTTCGCGCCCGCCACAACCAGTAACGCCCGACGCCAAGGCCGCCAGGGCGCGTTCAATCGAACTGGGAACGCTCACACCGATGGACCAAGGTGAACCCGCCAACGCGATTGGCCGTCGGCTGGCCGTTCGCCCCTGGGCCGCCTACGCGCACGCGGCCGAACAGCTCGGGCGGATGAGCCGCGACGGCGAGCTGGAATTGAAGATTCGTAGCGGTGAGCACATCGCGGCGATCACGTTGGCGGCGCAATTCGCGCCGGAGTTGCCCAGCGCATCGGATCGCTCGGGCGGGATCGACCTCGGGTTCGGCGCGCCACTCCACACGGTCGCAGAAATCAAGTCGATCGGAACTAGATGGCGGCGCCTCGAAGCGACAATGACCCTCGGCGGGTCGTTTGACCTACAAATCCGGTCGTGGGTCGACTTCGTGGGCGAGGTCGCCAACGCCGCGAACGTCGCTGCGGCCCAACTCGCCCGCAAGATCGCTTTCGACACCGAACCGGCGCCCGTACGCCACGTCGTGGTCGTCGCGTTCGTCGCCGACGTGGCGGCAGTCGAGGCGCTCGCGGAGAACCCGCTCGTGCCCGAGCTTCCCGCCCTCTCGTGCGATGCGGTGGACTTCGTCTGGGCCGCGTTAGTTCCTGGGATTCTCCAGAGCTGGGACGGTGCCGAACGCCAGTGGACAACTCATTTCATGGGTGGTCGTGACGACAGCGACCTCGTCAAGCCGATTGATTTTCACGAGCTGGAGCGAACCTTCCTCGAAGCGGCCGGGATTCCGACGAGCGAGTCGCCCTTCTTCGACCTCGTCGAGTTCTTCCTGCACGGCAACCAAACCGCGGAGTGACCCAAGCCCTCACGGTTGGCCCTTCCGGCTGCGAGCAACGGCTCGGCCCTTTGGCGCGGCACGCCCCTTGCCAGCAGCCTCAGAAGCTGATAAGTCCTCAAGACCGCCGCTCTTTCGATGTTGCCGAGGCCGCTGGATCCCTGACAACTCTCCGGGCCCCGACGCTGGCCCTTTGGGTCGGGATCGCAAATCCGCCACGCCACCCTGAGACCTGGAGCCGGACATCAGTGGTAGTGATGTATGTTCGTCACATGAGTCTGGCCGAGCACACGTTTACCCACATGCTCCGCAACTCCGGCGAGGTCCTCGCCGAGGTCGAGCGCCGTGACGTCGTGCTGCGCCGACGTGACGGCGAGGACCTCTTCCTCGGCCTCCGATCCCGCGAGGAATCGGTGCGAGATGCGCTTGGGATCCTCGCTCGCTTGCTCGTCGCTGCGAGCGTCGATCCCATGACCCGCAGCCGGGTGGCCGGAGCCCTGGTCGCCTCGCTCCCGTGGGCGGGGTTCCTCCCCGACCACGAGCGCGTGGAGTTCGTCAACACGCTCGCGTCAACGGCGGCCGCGTGCGTCGATCTCGGCACGTTTGAGCCACTCGCCCAGCTCATCGATGGGTGGCGCGCGACCGCCGAGGTCCATGCCAACCCTGATCTGGTAGGACTGCTGAACGTGCCTCGCTCGGGCCCCACGGTGAAGTTGAAGCGCCCGAAGGCGAGTTGAGCGTTGGCCCGAGAGGTGCGCGTCGCTCGTCCGACGCGCACTGGCGAGTGGGAGATCGTCGCCGCCGACAAGGGCGTAGCCGATGACTGGGAACGTTGGGCGATGCAGGAGCCAAACGCTCTTGCGGCCGCGTACGACCAGCTGTCTGCGAATCCGACACAGTTCTCTTCGCGGCAGAAGCGACTCGAAGGCAAGACCTACGGCATCGGGACTCACGACGGTACGACCTACGCCCGCTGGCAATACGAGGCGACCTCCGGCGGCCGGATCTTCTACCTCGTCGACGACCCAACCGACGGCGGTCGCAGGCGGCCGCAGAGGGCGGGGCGAGGCCCGAAGCCGAGGCGACGGGTCATCGTCGAGGCGCTCCACCCGGGACACCCCAAGGAGACCGAACGGAAGAAGGGGTGAAGGCGCACCTCCAGCCCAGACGCTTCGTGGCCTGTCGCTGGCCAGGGAAATTGTTCTCGCAGGTGGCGCCTAGCCAGTCCCGAAAGCGCGCTTAGGGCGCACAGGTGCGCCGCTGTGAACGTCCGTGCGGATACTCCGTCGTCCGGCATCCCGACTGCACAGCTCGACGAAATCCCTCGTTCACCGACCGAGGCGTTCGAGGGCCGCGCCGTGCGCCGTCAACACGCGCTCGGCTGCAGCGACTACTCGCCGCCGATGCTCGCCACGCGAGACGCAATCCCGGATTGCCTGCCTCGCGGCGTCTCGCATCGAGATGCCGCGCTGTGCTGCTCGCTCACGCAGGCCCGCGTGCTCCTTGTCGGTCAGACGCAACGTCATCGCCATCGCGTCGCTGCAGCCAAGCCGAGCTCGACGAAACGATCTGCTGGCTCACGGGATTCACTCCGGCGGAGCTTTCGCGCCACATTGCCGACGACACCACCTTTGAGCAGTTCTTCGCCGCGGCGACGCTGGCACCCGCGGCCGACAAGATCACCGGCGTCGTATGTGGCGTTCGAGTGGAACAACTCGACGATCCGCTGATGCAGAAGATCCGTTACCTCGACAAGCTCGTCGACGAACTCGCGAAAGGCCGCCCACTGACGAAAGTCATCCGCACCTGACGCTGCCGCAGGCTGCGTGCGCGAGCATGGCAATCGTGAACGACGCGCCCACGCCCCCGCCCTCCTCGTCCGCCGCCTCCTCCGCTCGTGCAGAGACCGACGCCGTATCGGTCGTGCAGCGTTTCCTCGCTGCGATGGCGGCGGGCGACTCCGCCGGCGCTGCTGAGTTGATCGCCGACGACATCGAGTACGTGAACGTCGGGCTGCCCGCCATCCACGGTGCTCACCGGGTGCGACGAGTACTGGCCTTGCTCGATCGGCCCGCATGGGGCTTCGACGTGGTGACCCACTCGATCGCCGCGACGGGCAACACGGTGCTGACCGAGCGCACCGACGTACTCACGTGGGGGCGCTGGCGTAGCCAGTTTTGGGTATGGGGTCGTTTCGAGGTCGACAACGGTCGGATCACGCTTTGGCGCGACTCGTTTGATTTCCTCGATCTGGCAATCGCAAACCTGCGCGGACTGATCGCAATCGTGATCCCGTCGCTAACGCCAGCGCTTCCCTCACCTGACGACGCCCCCGGCCGCCGCGCGCAGCGCGGCCAGCGCCGGGGCCACTGGCTTCGCGCCCGCCACAACCAGTAACGCCCGACGCCAAGGCCGCCAGGGCGCGTTCCTCAATCGAACCGGGAACACTCACACCACACGTCGTCGTACGTCGTACGTCGTACGTCGCACCGCGCCGCCGCGTTCGGCACTGCGGCTCAGTTCGGCCCTGCACCGCCGAGGCGAGCTCGATATTCCGTCGCCAGCTGCGTCCTGCTCGCGATGCCCAGCTTTCTGAGAGCGCTCGACACGTGGGTCTTGGCCGTACCTCGTCCGATCACGAGTCGCTGCGCGATCTGCGGGTTGGTCAATCCGTCGGCCACAAGAGCCGCGACCTCGAGTTCGGTTCGCGTAAGGCCATCCCAGCCAAATCGGGCGCGGCGGCGCTCCCCGCGCCCACGCCGGGCCAGCTCAACCGCGGCCACCAGGCAGGGGGTCGAGCCAGCAAGAAGTTCGGTGCGGGCGTCGCTCACGTGCGACGCGATCGCCCCGGCACGGTCGCTGCGGCCGACCTCCTCATCGATGTCAGCGAGCACGGCGAGCGCATCGATCGCCGCCGGAACGGCGCCGAGGGCAAGAAGGCTGCTGAGCGCGCTGTGCGCCCGAGACTCGCCGCGGCGGATCTCTTTGGCACGTACGTCGAGTCGAGCGAGCAGGAGCTCACCTCGCGCGCCGTCGAGCTGATTGCCGATCTCAGCGGCGTCATCAACCAGACGCTGCGCGACACGCCGAGCTCGATCGTCGTCGCCGCAGGCAAACCACGCCGACGCGAGCGTATGGTCGATCCAGTGCCGGTAGACCACCGCCCAGCCAACTCCTGGGTGTCCACGCAAGTCCTCCAGCTGCTGAACCACGTGGCTCGCGCGGCCAGCGCTGATGTGCGCGCGGGCGACCGTTTCGACGAATAGCGGCACGAACTGCAGCTCGCCCACACGCAGGTAACGCTCGATCGCCCGTTCCATCAGTTCGACGGCATCGTCGGGTCGGCCTCGCTCGATCAGCAGCGACGCGTCGACTGAATCGAAACACGCCGTCACGCTTGTTGACGTCAGCCCCGCCGCAAGCTCGCGGCCACGCAGAAGCGTCTTTTCGGCATCCGACCAGGTCCCGAGCAGGTACTCGCAGATACAGCGGCGCGCGGCAGCGTCGAGTGCGAGCCGGCGCACGCCGGTGGATGCCGCGACTTGTTCCGCGCGGGCCAGCTCAACGAGCGAGTCGGCGGGCCGACCGAGAAACATCAACGCCAGTGCAGCGCCGCACGTCGCCCAGTTGGCCCACACATAGTCCGATGTCGACTCGCACACCACACGACCGGCGGAAATCAACTCGTTGCCAGCGGCAGGGTTGTGCCACGCCTGATGAGCTCCACGCAGCACGAGCAAGCGGCCGCAACTGCGGTGATCGCCACAGCGCTCAGCCGCGTTGCTGGCCCGCGAGATCGACTCGACAATTTCATCGTGGTCCCCGCGAGAGGTCGCGAGCAGTGCGCCCACGACCAGACCGGGCGCGGCCGCGGGAGGAGGCGCGTCCTCGTCGACCTCGCAGGCCCGCCGATACCAGTCGGCAGCCTCATCGAGGCGACCTTCGTAGAAGAACCACCAGCCCAACAGCTCCAGCAGGTTCCACATGGCGATCGAACGGCCCGACCGCTCGGCATGATGCATCGCCGCGCGAGCGTCGTTGACGAGCTGACGCGCCGACCTCATCGCACGGGCGGGGTCAGGCCCGTCGAACCCCGGGCCGAGCGCCGCGAGGGCATCAACAACCCAGTCGAGGTGGCGGTCACGGGCCGCCGCGACCTCGCCAGCCTCGGCAAGTCGATCCTCGGCGAACGCACGGATCGTCTCGAGCAGCCGCAAACGCCCACTGTTCGCAGCCCCGACCAGGCTTTGGCTGACTAACGCCGCGACGACTGAACTTGTGCGCGCCGACGGCCCGGGGCACACCGCCACGGCGTCGCTGACCAAGAACTCGCCACTGAACACCGCGAGGTGGCGAAAGATCCGCTGCTCGTTCGGATCCAGCAGGTCGTAGCTCCATCGGACCGACGCGTCGAGCGTGCGTTGCCGGGGATACGCGTCGCGACGAGTCGCTGAGAGCAAGGCGAACCGATCGGTGAGTCCGGCAGCGATGTCGGCCAGCCCATGAGTGGTGCTGCGCGCCGCGGCCAATTCCAGCGCGAGTGGGACCCCATCGAGCTGTCGGCAGATGCGCGCGAGAAGCTCGGCCTCCTCGGCTGCGACCGCTGTGCCGACCCGCATGAGCCGATCCAGGAGCAGCGCACCAGCCTCGCTGCTGGCGACTGCAGTCATCGTTACCCCGTCGGGCACTCCGAGCGGGGGGACTCGACGGACAACTTCGTTGCTGATCCCGAGCGGCTCTCGCGAGGTCGTGAGCACCGTGAGCCGCGGGCAACGACTCACGAGGTCGGCAACCAAGCTGGCGATCCCGTCGATCAGATGCTCCGCGTTGTCGAACACAACAAGGGTTCGCTCAACCGCGAGCGTCGAGATCACAAGCTCGAGTCGACCGTCGCGGCTCGGGTGCGTCGCCCCCGTCGCCGCGGCGAGATCGTCGACAACCGCGCCCGGGCTCGCGAGCGGCGCGAGGTCGGCCCAGTGCACTCGCTCGAAGCGGCCCGACGCGGCGAGGGCCACCTCCAGCGCCAAACGGCTTTTACCCGTACCGCCCGAGCCCGTGAGGGTCACCACCCGTTCGACGTCGAGCACGTGTCGCAACTCCCGACACTGCTCGGCCCGACCGACGAGCGGCGACGTCGGGTTCGGCAGATTGGGCGCGACCGTGTCGAGCGACCGCAGATCCGACGACGACAGATCCTCACCGAGGGCCGAGCAAATGCTGACGGTCCCGGGGAGGCCGTAGAGGCGATGGACCCTCGGGACACCCAGTTCAATTCCGTCCGGCAAGTCCCGGACCAGCTCCGCTGCGGTCGAGCGCAGCAACACTTGGCCTGCGCGGGCCGCGCGCGCAATCCCGATCGCCGTCGAGCACGCTGCCGCAAGTGAGTCGGTAGCCATGTGACCACCCGGGCCGAGCTCGAGCTCGACCACGTCGAGCACCGCTGCACGCCGATCGGGCGCGGTTCGCACAAACGAGATGCCGACGCGGGCTGCCTCAGCAACCGATGCAAACACCGAACACGTCGGCGTTGGCTCGCCACGCGCGGGGTCCTCGATCGAAACCACGACGGCGCGTATCGACCGATCGATCACGCCCCCATCGTGGCTCACCTCGCAGGGTTCAGCTGCTGAATCAGCTCGTGATGATCGAACATCAGTCGCTCGTGCACGAGCAATCCATCGACGAACGTCATAAGGAAGTCGAAGCGCAGCGCCACGGGGCGCCCTGTGGCAGCGAGGAGCACACCATGAGGAAGCGCGAGCGGGCCGTCGTGAGTGCCCGACACCGTGCACTCCAAGAGGACTCGGCCGTCGCTGAGCGTTGACGCCTTCTCGACGACGAAGGCTGTGTCGGGGATCCCCGTCATCATCGTGAGCTCGCGTTCGAAGGCCCCACCGAGGTCGAGAGTCGCGTCGGGCCACTGCGCCTGATAGTCGGGGGCGAGCAGCGCGGCAGCAGTCTCGATGTCACGTCGATTCGACGCGTCGATCAGTCGCAGGGCCCGCGCAACGTCGGGCGAAGTGGTTTGGTCGGGATGAGTTGAGAGATACGTCATGGCACAAGCGTCGGCTTTCGCTTTGCCGACAACATCTGCCATGTGGCCGATCTTGCTCACGAAAGCCGGCGTCGTTTGGCCCGAACGAGACATCTGCCACGTGGTCGACATAGGTCGCAGCGGAGGCGACCGACGGATAGGGGGCCGCAGGCGGGCACGGTTGCTCCGGGCCCGGTGTCGATGACGGTCGAAAAGCGCACGGTGTAATTGCTTGTTGATGTAGGGCGTCGGGCTCGCCGGCGCCAGCGCCGCCTTGGTGGGGCGATCCCGTTACGACGCACGCGAGTCCGTGACGCTGGTCCACCACATCCGAGGCGCCGCTCGATCCGGGCAGCGACGCGTATCAGGGACAGCCCCGATGCGCACGCGCGAGCCAATCGCCACACTGCGGCTATGGCGCTGGCTACCAAGACCAATCGGCGGGCGCGCATCTACCAAGTGGCCGATCTTGCTCATGGAAGGCGGGGGACTTTGACCCGTGCGAGAGATCTGCCACGTGGTCGATGCAGCACACGCCGACATGTCGGCAGCCTTAGCGCACCCGGAGTAGTAGCGGCCCCGCCGGTCCGAGGGACGCCAGCATCCCTGTCGGAACACCGGCTGGCAGCCTCCCGGTCCGACCGACGCGTTCTTACGATCAATCCAGTCGGGCGGTCACCAACTACGAGGCGAACGATGGCACAGACCAGCGAAACCTTCAGGTCTGATCACAAGGAGGATCCAATGAGCAACCAACCAACTACGCGAGCCACACGGACGTGGAAGCAGACCGTCGCACTCACGCTCATTACCGCGGGCCTCGGCACGGCCGCGTGCGGCTCGTCTGGTGAGTCATCAGCCACCGCGCGCGATGCGAGCAGCGTAAGACGCTCGACCGGCGAGCCGTCGGCCACCGCGGACAATGCCAGCACGACGAAGAACGGCGTCTACTGCGCGTATTCGCTTGCCCTCGAGACAGCCCCGGAGCCCGACGTCGACTTCGCAGCCGCGAGCCCGCAGGAGATTGGCGCCGCGCTGCAGGCCTGGGCGAGCGAGACGATGCTCCCGCTGGCGCGTAAGGCCGAATCGCTCGCGCCCTTGGAGATCGGCGACGCCGTCATTGTGATGCGGACGGCCCTTGAGCGCGTCGCGGATTCGGGCGACCCGTCGGAGTTTGACGAGCCGGCCTTCGTTGTTGCCGCGGACGAGGTGCACGAGCACGACGTCGAGCTCTGTAAGTGGTCGACCGTGACCGCGACGTCGTCGGACTACGCGTTCACGGGAATGCCCGCCGCCCTCAGCTCCGGGCCGCTCAGCATCGAGCTCGTCAACGACGGCCCCGAAGTCCATGAGTTGACGGTGCTGCGCGTGGACCCAGACGTCACCGCACCCTTGGCCGAGCTGATGATGTCTGAAGAAGCGGGCGCACAGGCTCTGGAATTCGTCACGAGCACGGGCCCACTAGAAGTCGGCGACAGCGACTACGTAATGGTGAACCTTGAGCCCGGGCGATACGCGGTCGCGTGCTTCATCCCCCAGGGGGCAACCTCGATGGAGGCCTTAGCCCAACTGGCGAGCGACGCAGCCCCCCACGCAGCGCTCGGCATGATCCATGAACTCATCGTGGACGAGTGACCTCCCCCGCCCACGATCGGCCTAACCCGACCTCAAGCAGGCAGGGCGAGTGCGCGGCCGTCGACCGAGGACGAAATCGACCCCTCAAGGCCCACCGCGCTGATCCGGGCGTCGGCTCGGAGCCAGCCGTCGTGATCGCCCGAGAGGGTGAGTTCGGCGGTGTAGTGGGTGGCGCCGAGCAGCCCGCGGGAGAAGGTGGCCGCCTCCACTCCGTCGATCACCCATCCGGAGACGTCGGCGAAGTCCCTGTACCGAACCTCGATCGAGGTCGACTCGCCGTCGGTGGTTTGCGTCACTGTCACCGCTCCCGAGATCTGGCCATCGCGCGAGCGGGGCGGCTCCCACTTCGGCGGTACGTAGCCGGCAAGCGCGGGTGCCCACGCCCCGACCGACGTGCGCTGCGGCTGGCGCGGCTCTTGCGGGGCCCGATCAGTCAGATGCGCCACGACCACACGCGTCGACCCTGCCTCCGGAGCGGCGAACGCATCTCCCCTGCCCTCCCACCAGATCACGCGATCGCCCGACGGGTGCCAGCGGATCAACGTCCGACCGTCCCATCCCTCCGCTGCCGCATCCGGATCGAGCGGCTGACCAAGGCCACCGCCGGCTTCGGCCCCAACCGGCACGAGCCACGGCTCGAGCAGGTCGCCTCGGTGGGCTGTAAACAGGTAGGCAGTGAGCGGCTCCAGACCGGGACCAAGAAGATTGGGCCGGTGCAGTTGCGATACCGTCTCGTAAAGGCCAGATCCCCGGCCCGACGCCACCACGTAAGAACGCTGGTCGGGCGACAGTGCGACGTCTTCGTCGTAGCCGTCGGCGACGGTCAGGTCTGAGACGGCGCCGCTGGCGAGCTCGACCCGTACGACGTCGGGATTGGCGGCCCGGTCGAGCAACGTGGTGAACGCGGCCACGAGTGCTGCGCGGCCGTCGGGCGTGAAGCCTTTGAGTTCACCGAGGTCACTGATAACACGGGCATCGTCGACGACATAACGGCCGTCGGCGTCGCCGCCCTCTCGTCGCAACCGGCCAACGATCGACACGAGGGCACTGTCGCCGTCTGCTCGCCGTCGAACCTGGGTCAGCCCGATCGTGTGGCCGTCGGGCGCCAGACGCAACTCGCGCTCGTCTTGCACCACGCTGGGGTCGCCGGCCGCCGGCGGGTCGATCGGCACCAATCGGGCGCTGGCGCACTCCGCAACGCTCGGGAAGCACTCCAAAACGCCGTGGTTCGACGGCCGGATCGGAGACTGCTCGCCGATACGCACGAGCACCCGTACGCCATCGGGAAAAGGCAACGGTTTGAGCAGCGGCGCCGCCCGATCGACTCCCGTGGCCGCCGTCGCGTTGCAGCTCACACACCGAAGGTTGGTGCCATCCTCGGCGACAACGAGGATCTGGTCGGAATCGTGACCGGGCAAGCGGCCGCTCAACACGATGCCATCACCCGCCGCCGTCCAAGTGGCGAACCGTGCGCCGC
Source organism: uncultured Acidimicrobiia bacterium (assembly GCA_964635475.1). GTDB lineage: Bacteria > Actinomycetota > Acidimicrobiia > Acidimicrobiales > CAZWPY01 > CAZWPY01. The sequence continues at coordinate 10,772 of CAZWPY010000047.1, read as the reverse complement.
CAACCTCGGATGGCAACGACACGACGGCCAACTCGACCGCTTCACCCGCGGGCGATGCGTCGGACGTCGCGGGAGTGGGTCGAGACAGCGGCGAGGACCCGGTTGGTTCTGGCGAGGACGCTGTTGGTTCTGGCGAGGTCTGCGGCCCACGGCTGCACGCCGCGAGCAACACAACAGCGGCCAGCGCTAACCGCGAAGCCCGAGGCGTCACACCTGGCTGCCCCCCGCTGGTGCCAGGCAAATCCACTGCAGAACGGTACCGCCCTCTGCTCGCGGCTCCTCGCGACAACTCCGGCGTCATCGAGCAGCGCCGACGTGCCTGCGCATACCTGTGATCGTCATGCCGAAGCGCTCGGCGAGGTCGCTTATCGGCGCGGGCGACAGCCGAGCAGCTGAAGCACGGCGCGCCGAGTCGAATCGGCGAGCGCCGCGAACGCGACATCGAGATCCACCTCCGCCACCCGATCGCCGGGCGGGGCTTGGCCCCCTACGCTCGATGAATGGGCCTACTTACATTCAGCATCAACGTCACCCTTGATGGATGTGTTGACCACCAAGAGGGAATCGCCGACGACGAGACCCACGCCTTCTTCACGCGGCTACTCGACGGGTGCGGCGCAATGCTGTGGGGCCGGGTGACCTACGAAATGATGGAGAGCTATTGGCCCACTGTTGCCCGAGGTGACGTGGAGACGCCCGAGGCGATGCGTGAGTGGGCGGTAAAGCTCGAGGCCAAACCCAAGTACGTGGTGTCGTCGACTCGTACCGACTTCCCGTGGACGAACAGCCACGCGATCACCGGCGATCTCCGCACCGGCGTCCAAGCGCTCAAGGACGCGACTCCCGGCGGGGTCGCTGTCGGCAGCCCGCAGCTCGCCGCGCAGTTGGACCGGCTCGACCTGATCGACGAGTACATCCTGCTCGTCCACCCGCGGATCGCCGGGCACGGTCCGCGACTGCACGACAGCGGGCTGCCCAGCGCCCGCCGGCTCGAACTGGTTTCGGCTACGCCTTTTGCCAACGGCGCGATCGCCACGCACTACCGACGCACGAGCTGACCGGCCCGGGCGAGGCTGTCAACGCGTCGCGCCACGGGGCGACGCCGACGTGACAAATGGTCTCGTTGCGGTGCTTCTCGAGATGGCGCTCACCGCGATCGCCGAGGTCCTCGCAGCGCGCCAAGGCCCTGAGTCCGACGGCTCGACCTACCGCAAACCCCCCAGCTTTCGCCCCAGGACCGAAATCAGATCGACGAGAAGCTTGTGTCGTACTCGTTCGCCATTCGGACGATCATGCCGTCGTAGTGGAACGCCTCGCCGGGCTGGGGAGCAGGCGGGGCGGTCACCAGGCTGAACGGCGATCCATCGTTCGCTCCGTCGATGACGACGACACCTACACCGTCGAAACCGGTCTCGCGAGTGTTCGAACGCCGGGGCATCTCGGCGAGCTTCTCAAGGGTGCGGCTCAGCGACCGCGGCTGCGGCTCCTGAGTGAAGACCCGGTTAGTAGTGGCGAGATCGAACTTGTTCATGTCGGACGACGCGAACCGCGGCGACGCGTTGATGATGGCAAAGCCGATCGCCAGCGCCTGGCGGCTTGCGCCGTGGACGCAGAGGTGCGACGAGTTGAGTTCGTCGTACAGTCGAGGGAGGGCCCGGATGTGGGCTGTCATGGTGGCCTTTGCCTCAAGGGCGACGAGGACAGCGCCCACTGGGGCGATTGGAAGCTCGGGAAGAGCCTTGAGCGCCGCGCCCTGTGCCGGGGTCAAAGCGATTGAGTACCGCTGCGCGAGCTCGTTGAATGTCACGCGCCGGTCCGGCTCCCCGTCGGGTCGAGCGAGGACCAGGTCGATGTCCTTCTTCCGTCCGGTGCCGAAGTCGCGCATGGTGTGATTGACGCCGAGGACAACCTTGCCGTCGGCAACATGTCGACGCAGGAGGGCCGAGGTCGTGAGCAGGTCGAAACCGATCCCCCAACAAGCGACCTTGGAGTGACGATCACTGCGCGAGTGGTATTGCCAACGGTTTCCGTATCTGTCTTCGATGGTCGGGTTTCGCAGTGCCTCGACCAGGATTGCAGGCCCCTCCATCAACAAGAGCGTAGGTGACAGGGGCGGCGCGCTCGCGGGACGCGCACGACGGTCCCAATCGGTGGCCTTGAACGGCTGGCACCTGCTGGGCCTCACCGCCTAAAGACAGGAACAACGATCCACCTCGTCCGGTCGGCAATCGACCTTGCGATTGATCCGACAGTGGTCGAAGGCAACCACCACCACCACACGCTACGCCGTAGAGAAGCGTTGCGCTGGAGCCCACTGCGGGGGTGTCATCTGCGACGTCGACGCTCTAACCGCAGGTCTCCGTCACGGCTTGAGGTGTACCACTGCCCGGCCTTCGCCGCCGAGCCATGCATGCACAGGCACTCTCGCCGCCGCCGGCGCTGGAGAGGTCGCGTGTTGGCCGTCGATGCTCAGGCGACGGAGAGCTCCTCGGCCATATACGCGGCGTGCTCGGCGACGTCGTCGATAAAGCCGTCAACAAAACGAAGGCTCCCGCGTCCGGCGCGGGCCAAGAACCCGGCGGCCGCTCGAGCCGACAACGGCTGCGCCGCATCCAGGTCGACCACCTCGTGAAGGTGCGCATATGGCTCGTGGGTCGGCCACAACGAAAGGTCGACCGCCCACGCCTTGCCCTTGGCACCGAACGCTGCTGCTGGCCAACGATCATCGGGGCACAGTGGCCGACCGTCGAGGATCGGATCCCCCGGGTTCCGGAGCCGACGACCCACCCACGCGGAGACGCCGACGGAAACTGCGTTTCCGATCAGCTTCCAGCGGGGATTGCTACGAGCTGAGTCCGCGTGGGCCGGGCTCGTCCATCCGGCCGGGAAGCCCTGCAGCTTTTCAGCCTCCTCCACCATAGGCACAACGATCCGCCGGCCCAGTGGAGCGGACGGGTACCAGATCGCGGGCTGCGACGGAATCCCGATCGTCGAACCACCCTTAAGCGTGGGAACAGCGTCTCGCGCCCACCCAAGCCCTCGAAGGCCCTCGGTCCAGTAAAAACCTGCCGTGTCGTCGGCGAACCACTCCCGGCCCGGTTCACCCTCGTCGTCGGCGAAGAGCACCGCCCGCGGGTCGATCGTGCGAGACGCGAGGAAGATCACGCGCTGACGCCGCTGCGGGACGCCTGTGAAGCGGGAGTCAACCAGGCGGTAGGCCCAGCGGTAACCAAGCGCCTCGAGCTCGGCGACGAGGTAGCGCATCGCTGCACCGCCGTCGAGCACCAACATGTTCCTCACATTCTCAAGTAGCAACATTGGAGCCCGCGGGCGTCGTATCAAACGGAAGACCTCGGCGACGAGGCCCGAGGCGCGCCCGTTTATGCCGTCCATCCGGCCGGCTTGCGACAGGTCGGTACATGGAAACCCAGCAGAAACCAGGTCGACCTTCGGCAGCGACCGGAGGTCGCGCACATCCCCCACGAGTGGCACCTCGGGAAAACGAGTTTCGAGCACGCGGCGGGCAGGATCCCAGCACTCACATAGCAATTCGGCCTCGCCACCGTGGAGCCCGAGACCTCGCTCAATGCCTCCGATACCAGCGAAGAGCCCAACGACGCCGAATCGCTCCTTGGTCATGGGCGCCAAACTACATCGCTGAAACTCGATATCGTACGGACCTCGAGCGACTGCGACGGGATCGAACAGACGCCCCTTATCAAGGGCAGAGTGGGTGGTCTGGTCCATGGATCGCTCCAGGCTCGCGTGCCAGGGCGGCACTGGAATCTCCTGGGGCGGACCCAAGCCGTCTCCGCCCAATGACCCGGACCGCGGTAGCGCCGGCAGCCCCCGGCACGCCGCGAGCTGAGCTGGCGACAAACCTACGGCCGTGCCATGACAGCCGATCCCCCGGCTCCGCTCGTGGACCCAGCGCGAGCTCGGTCCAGATGACCCAGAGTCGACGGTCGCACCGCAACCAGCGCCGGTGGGGTGACCCGCTTCGAGAATGCCGGCTCGTAGCATTCGGCGCCGCGGGTGCGACACAACCTGACCGAGGAGACAACGGGTGAAGACCACACCGAGACTGGCCGTGATGATGACCGCACTCGCCTTGACCACCGTCACGCTGGGCGCCTGCGGATCGTCGGACTCAGACACCACGTCGAGCCCAGATGCCACGTCGAGCGCTGACGAGACGCCGGCGGCCGCACCACCGACCTCGAAGGGCGGATCCACCACCGACTCCCCCGACTCCGCCGACTCCACCGAGACGGCCGGAAAAGGCGTGGCGCGCACAACGCCGGAGATCAAGACGGGCGTTGCCTATGCCGACGCCTCGAAGGCCCAGACGCTCGACCTGTATCTGCCGATTTCGGATGGGTCGAAACCAGTCCCCGTTGTCGTGCTGATCCACGGCGGCGCGTTCAAGTTCGGCTCGTCCGCAATGGAGGCCGCCCACGCCGAGGCACTCGTCGCCAAGGGCATCGCTGCGGCCTCAGTCAACTACCGCCTTTCGGGTGAGGCCACGTTCCCCGCCGGCGCCCAGGACGTCAAAGCGGCGGTGCGCTGGCTTCGCGCCAACGCCGCCACCTATGGGCTCGACACGGACGCGGTCGGCGCCTGGGGTGAGTCGGCTGGCGGCTGGATGGCAAACATGCTCGGCGTCACGGGCGACCAGGCCACCGTGTTCGACGACGCCGCTCTCGGCAGCGCCGACCAGTCCTCCGCCGTGCAGGCGGTCGTGTCGTGGTTCGGACCGACCGACTTCACCACCATGGACGCCCAGGCCGACCAAACCAAGTGCTCAACGCCCGACGTCCACAACACCGCCGACTCACCCGAGTCGGCCTGGCTCGGCGAAGCAGTCGCCACCTCGGCGAAGGCCAAGCAGACGAGTCTGCCGACCTACCTCGCCACCGCCACGGCGTTGCCGCCGTGGTACCTCGCACACGGCGATTCCGACTGCCAGGTGACCGCCGGCCAGTCCGCCCAGCTGAAGACCGCGCTCGACGCGAAAGGCGTCGCAGCGACCTACGAGATCCTTGCGGGCGCCAAACACGGTGATCCGGCTTTCGACCAGACGCAGCTAGCGCCCACCGTCGAGTTCCTCGCCAAGGCCCTCGGAGCCTGACCCACC
>CAZWPY010000047.1:0-5535 GCA_964635475.1 uncultured Acidimicrobiia bacterium | reverse complement strand
CACGTTGTTCGCACCCTCACGTTGTTGGCTCAAGAGACGTGGCCGGATATGAGTGCGCCGAGGACCACAAACGGCCCCAACGCCTTCGTCATCGAACACTGCTTCCTCGTATGGGTGTTCGAATATTTCGTTTACACCTACACTGGCGTTATGAGTGCCGTCACCGAGAAGGATCGAGCCCAGGCACGGGAGATGCTGCACGCGCTCGGGAGCCATCCGCGCATCACCACAGACGACGGCGCCGTTCTTGAGCTCCCTCCTCCAGTGCTCGAAGCACTCGCCGAACTCCTCGGAGCCGCTGCCGAGGGTGAACGAGCGTTTGTGCTCCGTTCACCAGGCGACATCACCACGGAACAGGCCGCGGCGCTGCTCGGCGTCTCGAGGCCCACCGTGGTCCGCCTGGTCGAAGCTGGCAAGCTACCGGCCCGCATGGTTGGGACCCACCGGCGCCTCACGGTCGCCGAGGTGCTCGCCTACCGCGAGACCTCAGCAGCCAAGCGCAGCACGTCCCTCGACGAGATGACGCGCGAAGCCGAGGAACTGGGTCTCTACGACTGATGCCGCAGTTCGTTGCGGCCCTCGACGCGAACACCCTGGTCCCGATCCTGTCGTGTGACTTCCTCCTAACAGCGTTCGACCATGGGCTCTACGAACCTGTCGCATCAACGACGACCATCGCCGAGATCGAACGCAACCTCATCGAGGACTTCCCACAGCTCGACCCCGCCAGCCTCCGTCGCCGTGTCGAGCAGATGCGCGCCACGCTCGCCGACCACATCGTCGACGCAGGCTCGGTCGACGGTGTGCCGGAGGTCATCAACCCGAGGGACCGCCACGTGATCGCGGCGGCCCTCGCTGGCGAGGCCTCCGTGGTCGTCACCAACGACCAACGCCTGCGATCAGAGACGTCCGAAGCTGAGATCGGCATGGAGCCGATGAGCGGCGATGACTTCGCTGCTCACCTGCTGCGGCTCGTGCCCGACGGCGTAGACGAGGTCCTCAGCACGCTCGCCGCCAAGCGCACGAAACGACCGGTGACAACCGTTGAGCTGGTCGATGCACTTCGCGGCCCGTTCCCCACCATGGCCGCCGCCTGGCTAAACGCTCGCCGCGGCTGATTCCACACTGGCATTGCCGCTCGAATCGTGCCAAGGAATCCGACGTACGACCACTGCGCCCGATGGCGATGCGATGGCGGTGGCGGTGGCGGTGGCGGTGGCGGGCCGACGAGCGAACGGGCCACGAGTCACGCTGAGGTCGACGGCAGTCGAGTGGGCGCTGGCTCGGAATCGGTGAACGAGTAGTGACACCGACTCGGCGGTCACGAACGGGCCTGGGGCACAAGACGAGCCGACACCCGTCTTCGCCCTAAGTCGATCCTGTCAGTGTCGCCGGGGTGGCGGACGTGTCGATCCGGAGCCGGTCGGATCGTCACGCTGTGGAGGTCGACACCGCGGGCCGACGAGGCCGGTAGGGAGCGGCAGATCCGCGCTCGCCGCGACATGGTGAAATCGGCGTCGGCCCCGTCGGCCGCCGCGGGATCACCCGACGTGGCGCCCGCTCATGATCACGCGCCCGCTCAGGCTCAGGCGAGCTTGGGCTGCTGTTGGGTCGCGCAGTGGATGCCGCCTCCGCCGGCGGCCAACGCGTCGATGTTGACCATGACGATCTCGCGGTCGGCGAAGACCTCTTGGAGGACCTCGCGAGCCGCACTGTCTGCGGCTGCGTCGCCAAACTCCGGTGCGATCACGGCTCCGTTGCACACGTAGTAGTTCATGTAGGTCGCCAGGAAGTCGGCACCCTCGCCGCGGGGTGACTCGGGCTGAACGATCTCGACGATCTCGTACGGCTCGCCGTCGATAGTGCGAGCGGCTTCGACGGCTCGCCGTCGATAGTGCGAGCGGCTTCGACCCATGGGTCCTCCGAATCGTCGAACGCGGGCACGTCGACGACGATCGTCGCTGGCCCGACGAAGCGTGCGAGCGTGTCGATGTGTCCGTCGGTGATGTCGGCGCCAGCGAGTCCGTCGATCCAGAGCACGCGGTCGGCACCCAACGTGTCGAGCATCGCAGTCTCGATCTGCGCCTCGCTCCAACCGGGGTTGCGGTTGTCGTTCACCCAACTCGACCGAGCGGCGAGCACCGTGCCGTCGCCGTCGACTTCGATCCCGCCGCCCTCGCCGACAAGGCCGTGATCGACCAGCGGGATGCCGAGGTGCTGGGCGACGATGGCAGCGAGTTGGGTGTCGCCGGCGTGGACCTGCTTGCCGCCCCAGCCGTTGAAACCGAAGCGCCCGGCCGCGAGGGCGGCCGAGCCCGCGGTGCCGGTGCCGGTGCCGATGCCGATGAGGAAGCTCGGCAACGTGTCACGGGCCCACAGGTCGTCGACCGGACCGGCGAGCATCTCGATCTTGCCGGCGGTCCGCTTGACCAGGGCGTCGAGCTGATCGGGTCGACACAACATCGTGACCGGTTCGAACTCCGCGATGGCCGAAGCGACACGCTCGATGGTGTCCTGCACCGTTTTGAGGTCCCTACCCCAGACCCCACGACTCGAGGGCCAACACATCCACGTGCGTTCGTGCTCGCCTCCTCCGCGGGCATCCGCCAGCGGGTCACGTTCGGGTCAGACGCTGCCGTCGAGCTCGGACGGTTGCTCGTCCCTCGGCTGGCGGGGCCCTCGCCGACGTCGTCGGCCTCGCGCGACGTGCCGCACGAAGCCGCGGCGCTGGCGGCGGCGACGGCAGCGATGAAGTAGCGGCGGGTGATGGTCACGCGGGATTCCTCACGCCGACAAGGGTACGCGCGCCGCGGCTACGGCCAGGGCTGCGCGCGGGGTGGGTCCTTTCGCGGGCTGTCTGATGCCCTGGCCCAACTCGGGAGGACGCAGGCGCCGCGCTGGAGACGGCAACCCGGCTTGGCCGCGGCGCGTCTTCTGGCTTCGGGCTCCCCGGGTGCGTGGCGCGGTTAGACGAGCCGGGCGGTCACGTTGATCGTCGTCGCGATGATGGCGACGTTGAAGACGAACGCGAGCAGCGCATGGCGCAGAATCGTTGCGCGAAACGCCGTCGCGTTCACGGCGGTATCGGACACCTGAAACGTCATCCCGATGGTGAATCCCAGGTAGGCGAAGTCGGCGTAACAGGGCGCCTCGCCGCCGGGGAACTCGACACCGCCGCCGCTCGGGCCGCCGTAGTACAGGTGCGCGTACCGCAGGACGAACACGGTGTTCACGACGAGCCACGAGAGCACCACCGCAACCAGGCACGCCGCAGTGAGCACGAGTTCGAGACGAAAAGTCGCACTGGACGCCCGGTGAAGCGCCGCGACGACGGCGATCAGGCTCATGATGCTCGCGGCGACGAGAACGACACGCGCCGCGGCCCGACTGTCGTCTTCGCGGGTCGACACTTGCGCCGTTTTCAGCGCATCGAGCCGACCGATCTCGAGCCACACCCAGGCAAGGAAGAGCGCGGCCGTAGTTGCCCATCCAACGAGCACAGTCAGCTGCCACGGCGCCACAGCGGCGGACAGAGCGGCCGCGAACACACCCGCGGCGGCACACGTCGCAACGCGACGGCGCTCGGAGCTTCCCTGCAACTTCATCCGTGGATGACCGTACCCTCAGCGTCCCGCTGGTAGGACAACGGCGGCCGGCATCCTCGCGAGTCGCGGCCAACCCGTGACAATGAGCAGCGGCGCTACTCGAACTCCTGGCCCCTGGCCCCGAGCTGATTGGCGTTCTCGCTCACGACGCGGCGTGTTCGATCGTCGAACCCGGCCGACGTCGCATTGATCTCCAAGGTGAGCTCGACAGAGGACCCGTCTGCACTGCCAAGGTGCTCGACAACGTTGCGCAGGATGTCCTCGAGCTGGCGGATCGCACGAACCGGGTCGAGCGAGAACTGGCCATAGAACGCGGTGGGATGAGCGACGACACTCGACGTTGCTCCAGAACCGCCGATCGGTGCCGAAGTCGGATCCCCTCCGTCGGCCGCAAAGCCGCCCTCTGCCTGACCGTCAATTCCGCCCACAATGTCGGCCTGCTGGGCTTCCTCGCTGATCTGCTGCGACGCGACGTCGGGGCGCACCACACACCCACCTGGCCGCGCGGTCACGTGCTGCGCGGTCACGAGACCAGCCCATCGTTTGCCGTCGTGGCCGTCGGCGTACGCGAACGTCTCTGTCTGCCAGTCGAGCTTCGACACCCCGTTGCTGATGGCCCCAGCGAGCACGTCGAAAGACGCAAGCCGGGGGAGGTACGGGAACTGGCAGTAGGCCTTCCACAGCGCTTCGACCGTGATGTCGCCGCGATCGCCCCACAGCGGGATGCGATCGAGATCCATGCGCACGCGGGTTCCGCCGTAGCTGGTGATCAGGCGCTCCTCGCTCTCAAGTTTCCGAGCAATGCGTTCGGCAAGGCTGCCCGCACCAGTTGGCTTCGTCTGATGCCAACGGATCTCGCGTGTTCCGGCGGTCTGCTCGGGCACCAGGACGTGCACGTACGTTTCTAGAACGCGCTGGGCCACGGTCTCGTCGGTTTCTTTGACCTTCGACTTCGCCTGCGCTTCGTCGCCCTTGGTGAGCTCAAGCTTCTCGTGCTGGTGGTCCTCCAGGATCGACTTCCACGCAAGGTGCTGCCGGGCGGCGGTGCGAAGCTCGGCTAGGCGGGCTTCGGACGCCGCGCAGAACACGAGCAGGTTGCGATTCAATCTCGGGCCGGCGTTGCGCTGAGCAAGGATTTGGTCCGCCAATGCGATCGCGGGCGACTGGTCGACGTTGGGAACGTGGTGCTGTGTCGTGGGCAACAGCACGAGGTGGACACCATCGTCGTCGTCGGTCACATCACCGGGTCCGTCAGGGAACGCATGCACGGCTGCGAACGGACCAGGGGTGCGGACGGCTTGCAGGCGGCGCTTGATCTCGTCGTCGGCGTTGTCGTTGGTGACATTGGAGTTGGCGCGATCGGCGGCGAGTCGGGTGATGTTCGCTCGCAGCGAGTACCAGTACTGGGCGCCATCGACGTAGAGGTAGGTGGCATCGCCCGAGAGCCGACGGAGCGCATCGCCGAACGTGCCCGGGGCCTCGCCCGGTTGCGCCACGCCGAGCGTGATCAGCTTGATGTCGATTCCGCGCCGGGCTTCCTCACGTGGCGCCGACGCGAGGTAGACGGCGCGGGCAACGCGCCGCGTGGCGGAGTAGCGGCCGAGGTTGCGGTTGTCCAGGTCGAGGCGCAGCGGCAGCGCGTTGGGGCCGTCAACATCGCTTCGGATCACCGGGTCCCAGCCGTCGTCGAGGTACTTGGTGAGCTCGGAGTTCACCCGCGCGTCGTCCATCGGGATCGTGCCGGGCATGATCAGCAGGTTGTGGTCATCGCGTTGCCACAGCACCGAGATCACTGTGGCCATCAGCCGAAGCACACCGCGGGTGCGCTGGAAGCGATCGAGCGTGGACCAGTCCTTGTAGAGCCGGTCGAACAGTTCGGGGTGGATCGGGTACGACAGCTCCATCCGCCGGCGGTACTCGGCGTCGCGCA
>CAZWPY010000046.1:0-22442 GCA_964635475.1 uncultured Acidimicrobiia bacterium | reverse complement strand
CCAGCGACCTCATCCTTATCAGGGATGCGCTCTAACCGACTGAGCTATAGCCCCGCAGCGGGCTCGTGCCCGAAGCGGGCGACATGATACCGGCTCGCCACTCGGGTTCCTCACCCGACGCACACCACTGCCTCACCGGTCATGCACGTGGGCGTTCGAGACCGTACTGACAGAGCCGTACCGGCAAGACCGTATCGACAGTGCCCGATCCGCAGTGCCCGATCCGCAGTGCCCGATCGGCGGTCTCAGCGCCATCGCGCCAAGGGTGGTCCCGCACCGCGCCACCTACGGCGACGGGTCGGGCACAGGGAGGTGCCACGCGCACGCACGCACCAGCGGCGCGGGGCTGAGACACAATCCGGTCTGTTCCTCACGCCCTGCGAGCTGCGCAGCGGTTTCGTCAGATACCCACGCAGCTAGGCCACTGTCGATCACACCCAGGGTCGGGACCTCATGACCCAATACACGAGCAGCCTGGCGTAGCGCCGCCCGCAGCGAGGGGGAGATGGAGCGATCGATCGTTCGGCCCGTGGCGCGGGCGACCGCCACCGCCGCGCCCGACTCGACTCGCACCGCGACACCCTCGGGGGTCTGTTTGACCTTGGTGACTTTCGCGCCGTTGGCGGTGGCCACATGTTGAGCGGCCGCTGGATCGTCGTCGGCCGCAGCCGCGAGGGCTGCCGCGTCAGCCGCGTTTTGTGCGCGCGAGCGGTCGAGCGCGGCTGTTGCCACAAGCCCGAGCAACCACAGACCCATCGCTACCACCGCGAACCCCGCAGCGACGAGGACGGTTCCCGACCCGCGTTCATCGCGCGAGCCACGACCGGCACCGCGCCTGGTACTACTCCTTGGATTGACGTCGACACGCACAGCACAACCCCCGTTCCCTGCCTTTGGCAGCGAGTTCAGTGGGGGAAGCGGGTTGCGACTCTCAGGGTCACACCGTTGGTTCGTCGGCCTCCTCGACACCCAAGACCGGGGCGACCGCAGCGACGGTATGACCGTCGCCCAACGACACTACTTTCACGCCGGTCGCGTCGCGGCCCTGCTGGGATATTTCGCCGACCGACATACGAATTGTCACACCACCACTGGAGATCACGAGGATCTCTGTGTCGTCGTTGACCATAAACGCACTGACGACGTAACCCTTACGCTCCGACAGCCGGATTGCCCGCACACCTTGACCGCCGCGGCCTTGACGATTAAATCGTTCGACTGCTGTGCGTTTGCCAAAGCCCCCGTCGGTCACCAACAGCAATTTCATGTCACTTGTGACGACGTCGAATGAAACGACCTCATCAGTCGGTTTCAAGGCCATGCCTTTGACTCCCGCGGCGCTTCGGCCCATCGCGCGCACCTCATCGGAGCAGAACCGAATCGACTGACCCTTCCGGCTAACCATCACGACGTCGTCACCGTCGTTGATCTGGATCACACGCACCAGTTCATCGCCGGGTTTCAGCCCAATCGCAATCAACCCGGCACGCAGAGACGAGTCATATTCGGTGAATCGGGTCTTCTTTACGACGCCGTGTTTGGTCGCGAAGAACAGGTACTGGCAAACCTCGTAGTTGCGAGTGTCGATGATCGCCTCGATCCGTTCATCGGGCGCCAGGGGCAACAAGTTCACGATCGCTGTGCCTCGAGCGGTGCGCTCCTTCACGGGTATCTCATGTCCCTTAAGCCGGTAGACACGGCCACGGTTAGAGAACAACAACACAAAGCTGTGCGCCGTGGTGGCGATGATGTGCGCCACGTAGTCGGAGTCCTTCAGTGCGGCCGCCTTCACACCGCGACCACCGCGGCCTTGTGTGCGGAAGGTCGCGGCTGGGACGGCCTTGATGTAGCCGTTGTGGCTCAACGTGATGACGAGTTCTTCGTCGTCGATCAAGTCCTCGATGTTCAGATCACCAACGTCGTAGGTGATCTGCGTGCGCCGTGGTTGCGCGAACTTGCTGCGGATCTCGCCCAACTCATTCTTGAGCACAGTGGCGAGAACACCACGATCATCAAGGATCGATCGCAAATACGTAATGGTGCGCTGCAACTCCTCGTATTCAGCCAAAAGTTCCTGCCGACCCAGGCGCGTCAGGCGCCCCAACGGCATATCAAGAATGTGATTGGCCTGAATCTCAGAGAACTCGAATGGTTCGGCCATCAACCGACGGCGCGCCTCCTCACGATTCTCCGACGCCCGGATGGCCGCGATGATCGCGTCGATGAGGTCGATCGCTTTGAGTAGACCTTCGACAATGTGCGCCCGGTCAAGGGCACGTTGGAGTCGGTATTGGGTGCGCCGGGTGATGACCTCAACTTGGTGAGCAAGGTAGGCCTGCAGCGCGGTGGCGAGGTTGAGCGTCCGCGGGATGCCGTCGACGAGAGCAACGATGTTGACGCCAAAACTGGTCTGAAGTTGCGTGTGGCGAAACAAGTTGTTGAGCACAACATTTGCGTTCGCATCACGCTTCAACTCAATGACGTATCTGGTCTTGCCCTTCGCAGATTCGTCGCGGACGTCACGAATCCCGTCGAGATCTTTGTTGTCGACCAGCTCGTGGATCTTCTTGTCGATCGCTTCAATCGAGGCTTGGTAGGGCAGCTGCGACACGACGATGCGTTCGCCACGCTTGCCCTCCTCGATTTCTGCCACCGCCCGCAAGCGAATCGAGCCTCGGCCTGTGCGGTATGCGTCGAGGATTCCTTGCCGACCCATGATGAGTGCCGACGTTGGAAAGTCGGGGCCCTTGACGAAGGCCATGAGGTCGTCGGGCGTGGCCTCGGGGTTGTCGAGCAGGTGAATCGCCGCGTCGATCACTTCGCCGAGGTTGTGTGGTGGGATGTTGGTGGCCATGCCGACGGCAATGCCTTGTGACCCGTTCACCAACAGGTTGGGGAAGCGGCTCGGCAAAACGATGGGTTCTGTCCGTCGGGCGTCGTAGGTCGACTGGAACTCGACGGTGTTCTCATCGATTCCATCGAGCATTTCGAGCGCGAGGCGATGCATCCGACACTCGGTGTAACGCATGGCCGCGGGACCACGGCTTGGGTCAGGCGAGCCAAAGTTGCCGTGACCATCGATGAGTGGGTGGCGAAGCGAAAACTCCTGCACCATACGAGCGAGTGCGTCGTAAATCGCGGTGTCGCCGTGTGGGTGGTACTTCGACATCACTTCGCCGACGACACTCGCGCACTTCACGTAGGGCCGGTCAGGGCGGAACCCCAACTCCCCCATCGCGTACAAGATCCGCCGGTGGACCGGTTTCAGGCCGTCACGTGCGTCGGGCAGCGCACGCGACACAATGACTGACATCGCGTAGTCGAGGAAGGAGCGCTCCATCTCCTCTTGAATCTCGACCGGTTCGATCGCGCCGGAGGATGCGTCGTCAGGTGTTGGGTTGTTTTCGTCGGGCATAGTGAGCTCTCGTGCGCAGTAGCGAAAAGGGTGAGGGTGTGGTGGCCCAGTCGGGCGGCTTAGATGTCGAGGAAGCGAACGTCTTTAGCGTTGGACTGAATAAAACGTTTGCGTTGATCGACGTCTTCACCCATGAGGATCGAAAAGACGTCGTCGGCCACTGCTGCTTCTTCCACAGAAACTTGCAACAGCGTTCGGCGGGCGGGATCCATGGTTGTGTCCCACAGCTCCTGGTAGTCCATTTCCCCCAAACCCTTAAAGCGCTCAAATTCGAGCTTCTTTGATGGGTTGGCCGCGATGGTGGCTTCCTTCGCTGCGTCGTCTTTGATGTAGATCTTCTCTTTGTTGAGCAACGTCGAGAACAAAGGCGGTTGGGCGATAAAGACGTGGCCCTGCTCGACTAGGTCTCGCATCTGCCGGAAGAAGAACGTCAGCAGCAACGTGCGGATGTGCGATCCGTCGACGTCGGCGTCACACAACAAGATCACCTTGCCGTAACGGATCTTGCTCACATCGAACTCTTCACCGATGCCGCCGCCGATTGCCGCTACAAGCGCTTGGATCTCAGTGTTTTTCAGCATCTTGTCGAGGCGGGAACGCTCGACATTCAAGATCTTGCCCCTGATTGGCAGGATCGCTTGCGTCGCGGGGTTTCGTGCTTCGACCGCCGAGCCACCCGCTGAGTCGCCCTCGACAATGAACAGCTCGCTCTCTCGTGGCTCACGCGAGGAGCAGTCCTTCAACTTGCCCGGGAGACCCGCGCCCTCGAGCGCAGACTTACGGCGGACGAGGTCGCGAGCCTGGCGAGCTGCTGTGCGGGCGCGCTGGGCCTGCAAGGCCTTCTGCACGATCTGTCGAGCTTCGGTCGGGTGTTCCTCAAGCCACACGTTGAAGTGTTCGTTCGTCGCCTTTTCGACGAGCGATCGAATCGACACGTTGCCCAGTTTTGTTTTCGTCTGCCCTTCGAACTGCGGCTCGGCCAGCTTGACCGCGATGATCGCGGTGACTCCCTCTCGGATGTCCTCACCTTGGAGGTTGTCGTCTTTGTCTTTCAGTAGACCGCGGGCTTTGGCGTACTTGTTCACCGCGTTCGTGAGGGCCTTCTTGAAGCCCTCCTCGTGCATACCACCCTCAGTTGTCGCAATTCCGTTGGCGAAACTGTGGATGCCCTCGTAGAAGCCGGTGTTCCACTGCAGCGCGACTTCCACCTCTTGGGTTGGCTCGATCGCCTCAAAATGGGCGACCTTTTTGAACAGCGCCTCTTTTGCCCGGTTGAGGTGTTTGACGAAGTCGATGATCCCGCCGTTGTATTTGAAGACGACCACCTCGTTGTTGTGGTCGGGCCGTTGGTCTTCGAATCGGATCTCGAGCGCCTTGTTGAGAAACGCCATCCGCTCGAGACGTTCGAGCAACGTCTGCGCTCGGAACTCCACGCCCTCGGAGTGAAAGATCTCCGGATCTGGCCAAAACGTCACAGTTGTCCCGGTGCGCCCACGCGGGGCTTTGCCGGTCACGCGCAGGGGTCCGAGCGGCGTGCCGCCAGCAAGGAACTCCATCTCGTGGCGGTTGCCCTCACGGTCGATCTGTAGGTGCAGACGGCTTGCCAAAGCGTTTACAACCGAAACACCCACGCCGTGGAGTCCACCCGACACTTTGTAGGCACCGTCGCCGAACTTGCCGCCGGCGTGTAGATGCGTCAACACCACTTCGGCCGTTGATTTGTCGGGGTATTGATGGTGTTGTTCTGTGGGAATCCCGCGGCCGTCGTCGATTACCCGACAGCCCCCGTCGGGCAGCAGAACAACATCGATACGAGTCGCATGACCGGCCATGGCCTCGTCGACAGAGTGATCGACGACCTCGTAGACCAAGTGATGGAGGCCACCAAGTCCCGTCGAGCCGATATACATGCCGGGACGTTTGCGAACCGCTTCCAGGCCCTCAAGGACGCGAATCTGTTGTGCTCCGTAAGAATCATCAGCCATCAGGCAGCCATTCGCTCAAGGTCGACCACCGGCCGACACACACGTGGTTGAGGGTGGATTGCGGGGCGCCCCACCAAAAACCGATCGGTGTAATTCTACTGGTCACCCAGGACAGTGTTGGCCACAACGCGCACCTGGATACGGTCGATAATCAGGTCAAATGCCGCGTAACAGTGGTTGGTGATCGTGGTGTGGCGTAAACGCAAACCGGCCGCCGCGGCAGTTGAGTCAGCGTCAACCACCAGAGTTGCCCCCACACATCGCGTCGGGCGTGTGTGTGCTGCCAGATGAGGTCCGACGATGCGCGCCCATGCGGCTACGACGTCGATAATCACATCGGTCGAGCCGGTCGCATGGCGAATGGCGCGACGGAGTTGCTGTCTGTCGAGCCGTTGAGGCTCCTTTGGTTCGTGGCCTTGCGGGTCAGCCATCGCCGGCCGGCAGTTGAGCGTCACTGGTGAGTGAGATCACGTTGTCAACCCGCGCCCCCACAGGGAGGGCGACAGCTGAAATCACAACTTGACCATCGCCAAACTCACGCAAGACCGCGCGACACCGTCTCTCATCCAACTCAGAAAAGACGTCATCGAGAAGTAGTACCGGAGTAATTCCCCACGCCTCTTGGACGGCGCGGTGAGTACTGATCTTCCAGGCCAGCACCGCTGAGCGTTGCTCACCACTTGACCCCAGCAGGCGCAGGTTTCTCTCACCCAAACGCACGTGGACATCGTCGCGGTGAGGCCCGACGTGTGTCACACCTGTGAGCAGGTCGATCTGGCGAGACTGACCCAACGCCGCTGCGAGCTCCTCGGGTGGGGTGTTGTGGTGGTACTCAGCCACCAATCCATCAGCACTGCTGCCTGATATCGCGTTGTAGGAGTCGGTGAGAGTGGCGCGGGTGCTCTCCAACACTGCAAGGCGAAGTTGTGCGAGTTCTGCCCCGAAGGTGACGAGGCGCTCGTCCCACACATCCAGGGTGGCAAGTCCCTCTGGGTCCGCACGACCCTTGAGCTGTTTGAGCAGCGCGTTGCGTTGGCGCACCGCTCGTTCATAACTCTCGACGATCTGGTCGCCTCGTGGACTGAGTCGACTGACTGCTTCGTCGAGAAATGATCGACGAGCCGACGGCGACCCACGAACCAAGTCGAGATCGATGCTGGTAAACGATGTCCGCGCCACCACCCGGTGTAGATCTGTGTGACGACGTACGGGTTTGTCGTTCAACAGCTGGACCTTGGCCCGCCCTGTTGAACGGAGCTGAACCGCCAACGACAACTCGCGGCCGGGAGGAACTACCGCCACACCCGCAATCCGCGCTTCGGTGTGATCACGACTGACCAACTGTTCAACGGCGCTCGCCCGAAAACTACTGCCCGACAGCAGCACATCGATCGCCTCGAGAACTGTTGTTTTGCCAGCGCCGTTGGGCCCTACAACAACATTGACCCGATCAGCTAGGTCGATCGTCAGTTCCTCGTGACGGCGGAGCTGACGCAGCTCGAGCCGACGGACATACACCGCGTGGTCAACTCACCCGCACGGGCATCAACAAGTACTGAAACTCGCTCGAGAGTGGTGCGCGGATCACCGCTGGCTTCAGGGGATCGATGGTCTCAAGTAGGACGTCGTCGCCATCGACCGCGTCGACGCCGGCCGCGAGGTACTCCGGGTTAAACGCCACTGTCAGTGTGGCGCCTTGGTAACTGGCCTCGATCTCCTCGTCGGCGCGGCCACGGTCAGGAGAAGCAACCTCCAGGCGAGTGGCCGCGTTGTCCAACACAAGTTTGATCGGTGTGTTTTCCGCGACCGGCTTCAAACGCCGCAGCGCCCCAAGGATCGCGTCTTTCTTTGCGGCCAACACATTGGGGTAACTCTGCGGCAGAAGTTGGCGGTAGTTGGGGAACTCTCCATCGATCAAACGGCTTGCCACCACCACGCCGCCGACCGTGAAACACACCTCTCGTTCTCCAAGCAACAACTCGACGGTCTCACCGCTACCGAGCACGCGCAACAGTTCGGCGAGAGCTTTGCTCGACATCAAAACCTTGTCAGCGCCACCGGGCAAGACCAGCGCGTCGACGTCTCGAACGGCGAGGCGGTAGGAGTCGGTCGCCACCAAGCGCAGACCAGCCTCCGAGCGTTCGAACAACACCCCGGTCAACACTTGGCGCAACTCGTCATGTGATGCGCTGGGAACAACCTGGCGCAGTGCTGCGGCCAAGTCTTTTGCTGAACACGTCGCGGGTTCACCAACAGGGAGCGAAATATTGGGGAACTCCTCAGCGGCGATGGTCGGGACCTCGAACGCGGACCGACCACCATGGATGTTGATCAACTCGGCCGCCAAGCTGACCTCGATGCGACCGGGTTCCATCGCGCGCACGATGTCGGTCAACAATCGCGCCGGCGCAACAAAGGCTCCCTCATCACGCACGGTTGCCGGTGTCGTAGCGCTGATCGTGAGATCCAGGTTCGTCCCGGTGATCTCCACCGAATCGCCCGCTGTGCGCACGCGTAGCCCAGACATTGCGCCACTGGCCGACCGTGACCCGACGGCACGTTGTGCTGTTGCCAATGCTTCGGCCAAACCTTGTTGTTCAGCAGCAAACCGCATGGGACTCCTTCGAGCAAGGGTAGAGGGGTGAGAACGACAAACACGTTGTCTTCATCACAAACGTCTTTCTACACATCACATCTCTAATGAAAGAGGTAGAGAAAGCAGTAGGGCTTGTGAATCGTGTGGATAACAACAAAGAGGCTGGACAAACACTTAACCAACCCCGCGACGGTTGTGGTTTGCGGGTGGTCGTCTTGTGCAGGGGCCAACGGCGATCTCGGAACAAAACTCGGTTACTCCCCGTCAGCGATGCGTTGAGTGAACTCATCAACCTGGTCATACACAGCCTTACGCTCCTTCATGAGCGCGGCGATCTTGCGTACTGCATGCATAACAGTGGTGTGATCACGCCCCCCGAAGACCTTCGCGATCTCGGGATAACTCAGGTCGGTCTGTTGGCGCAAGATGTACATCGCAACATGACGAGCGATCACTAGCGGGCGGGTCCGACTGCGCCCGAGGAGTTCCTCCACGCTGATCCCACATCCGTTCGCGACGACCTCGATAACTCGCTCCGGTGTTACGCGTGAACTTGATGTGCGGATGAAGTCGGAAAGAACTGCGCTGGCCAACTCGCGCGACAAGGTGGCCTGCTGCAAACTGCCATAAGCCACAACTCGGTTGAGGGCACCTTCCAGTTGTCGGATGTTTTCGGTGACGTGTTCAGCAATGAGTTCCAAAACGTCGTCGGGTACTGCAAGGCCATCCAACTCGGTGCGGAGCCGCAAGATAGCAATTCTGGTCTCGATGTTGGGCGGTGTGATGTCGACTTGCAGGCCCCACTCCAAACGACTCTTCAAACGAGGTTCAAACGTCGTGAAACGATGCGGGTGGCGATCCGACGTGATCACAATCTTGCCGGCGCCTTGATGCAAGGTATTAAACGTGTGGAAGAACTCCTCCTGCGTCCCATCCTTGCCCTCGAGAAAGTGAATGTCGTCGAGAAGCAAAACATCACATTTGCGATAACGATCCTTAAACTTCCCCATCTCCTTCCGACGCACGGCATCGATGAAGTCGGTGGTGAACGCTTCGGCGGTTACGTACCGCACAAGGCGACGAGGGTCGTGTCGGGTGATGTACGTACCGATCGCGTGCAATAGGTGGGTCTTGCCCAATCCAGCCGATCCATAGATCAACAAAGGGTTGTATGCGCTCAATGGGTCTTCAGCCACACTTTGCGCCGCGGCGTGCGCGAAGCGATTGGACGGTCCAACGACAAACGTGTCGAAGTCGTACTTCGGGTTGAAGCGGCCACCGTCTGAGGAGTTGACCAGCGATTCTTCTGCTGATGATCGATGGCCGCGATCAACTGCTCCTCCGCCGGTGTCCGACGGTCCGGTCGAGTGCCGATCTGCACTGCCCCGCCCGATTCCCACGCTTTCGACTGCGGTCTTGTGGGGTCTTGTGGCGGCGTTGCTGGTTGCCGAATGGGAGGCTACCGACGCATGGTTCTTGCTGTCGGCCAACACGGGGTCGGTGAGTACAGGGTCGGCAAGTACAAATGTGACCTGCTCTAACTCCACACCCACATCGGCGCCGGCTTCGATGAGGAGCTGTGGGCTGTTTTTCTCCAACCACTCGCGAGCGCGGGCCGAGCCGCACGCGACCGTGAGCGCACCGCTGGCCAAACCTGTCGGCGCGCTCTGCGAAAGAAAGAGTTGCGTGCGCGCGCGCGGGTCCCGCTCGACTGCCGTCTCCACAAGAGCCGGCCACCACGGAGCCACATCGTGGGCCTGCACGAACAACCGGTCCTTCCTCTCGGGGGGAGCGAACCGTAGGACAACTGTCGGCAGTTGTCCACAGGGGCCGATCGCGCCGATTCTGCGACGTGGTGTTTGTCAACTAGCATGCCGGGGTTCTCAGGATCCACCGCGACGCAGCGGTGGCGCGCCGATGGTCGCACCGCAGCAACAGCAGTCGTTGCGGGGTGGCGGGGCTGCCCTGCAATGAAGGAGATTTTCGGTGAAGCGCACGTATCAGCCAAATAACCGACGGCGCGCCAAAACCCACGGTTTTCGGATTCGGATGCGCACGCGCGCGGGCCGAGCAGTTTTGGCAGCGCGGCGCCGTAAGGGTCGTGCCCGCCTAACGCCGTGACGACCAGCGGTTGCGCGCGTGAGTTAGATCACCGTGATTGAACGACTGACCCGACCCGAGGGTCGAATTCTCGGTCGGCCACATCGGCGCGTTACCAGCACGCTGTTGTCGGTTTCATGGTGGCCCGTGCAAACAACCAGGCCAGCCAGTACGAAACCACCCGTCTTGGCGACACACGCAGTCTCGGCACGCGCAGTCTCGCATCCAACAGAGAGAATCCTTAGCGTCGGCTTTTCTACGCCACGGCGACTGGGGAACGCACCACAACGCAACCACCTGCGCCGTCAGTTGCGAGTTCTCGTACGCGAGAGCATGTGTGCGCAGCAGTTGGGTGGCGTTGTTGTGGTGGTGGGCCGTGACGAGGTGGTGGGCGCTGATTTCGCCACCCTACGCTCGGAACTCGAACAGTTGTTTGGACAGCTGATCGACAAGAGTCACGGTGAGTGACGTGCAGCGCGCTCAGCGTCATCCGATCGTCCGTGGGTCTGTTGGATTAGTGCGGGTGTATCAAATGTTGCGCGTCGGGCGCCCAAGCCCGTGTCGGTTCACGCCGACGTGTTCGACCTACGCGATCGAGGCACTCGAAACCCACGGTGTGTTGAAGGGCGGATACCTCGCGAGCCGCCGGTTGTTGAAGTGTCACCCATGGGGACCAATGGGTTACGACCCAGTCCCCGACAGGAGGTAGCTCGTGTCCGAGCTGTTTGAGAGTTTGTACAAGTTTTTCGGCTTGATTCTCACGCGCGCGTATGACGTGATCCCCGACTTCGCGTGGGCGATTGCCATCTTGACGATCGTGAGCCGCTTGATCGTGTTGCCGCTGTCGATCAAGCAGATCAAGTCAACCCGAGCGATGCAGCAGCTCGCGCCGCAGTTGAAGCAGTTGCAGACCGAATACAAAAACGATCGGCAAAAGCTCAACGAAGAGATGATGAAGCTCTACAAAGACAACGGTGTGAACCCGTTGGCTGGGTGCCTGCCGTTGTTGGTGCAGATGCCGCTGTTGATCGCTGTGTATCACGCTGTGCGTGGCATGACGTCGATCCCTCCCAAGTACGTGACGGAGGGCTCGGCGATTTTCAAGGACCTTGTCTCATCCAACGGTGAGATGCGGACGTTGGGTATGGACTTCGCCAAACGTGCCTCCGAGGTCGGTGGCTCGATCGGCAAGGCGCTCCCCTACTGGCTCTTGATCGTGGCCGTTGTCGCGACCGGCTTCTACCAACAGCGGCAGATAATGAAGAACTCGTCGAACCAGGCGCAACAAGCCAATCCGCAGATGCAAATGGTTACGAAAGTTATGCCGTTCTTGTTCGGTTTGTTTGCGATCAACTTCCCCGCGGCGATCGCCTTCTACATCCTGATCGGGCAGATCTTCCAGATCGGCCAACAAGCAATCATCATGAAGCGGATGCCTCCCCCGGTCATTTCCAGCGCTGTGGTTGACGTGAAGGAGTCGAGCAAGTCCAAGGACGTGTCGAAGGCGAGTCGCAACGGGACCTCTGCTACGAACAAGCCCGAGGTGCGTTCGAACTCGGGTCGCGTCACACCAAAAAAGAAGGGCTGACGGGAAGGCCCGCAGCCGATACGTAAGGGAGTTTGTCTGTGGAATGGGTTACGACGTCAGGCCGCACGATCGACGAGGCACAAGATCGAGCGCTCGATCAGTTGGGCATCGATGCCTCTGAGGCGGAGTTCGAAGTATTGAGCGACGCAAAGCTTGGGTTGTTCGGCCGAGTGAAGGAGGAGGCGCGTATCCGCGCCCGCGTTCGTCCCGCGCCGCAACGCGACACCGACCGGCGCCGCCAACGCGATCGTCGCAGCAAGGAGCGGCCCACTCGCGACGAGCGTGGTCCCGTGTCAAGTGATCGCGGCACCGACGGTGCGAGCGCGAACAACAAGGGCGCCCGCGACCGTGGTGAAGGTCCCCGCACGGCGCGAACTGCCGGCGAGGGGGCTAACCGGCGGAGCAAACCAGCGGGAGCCCGTCCCGATCGATCGAGTACACAGGAAGGCAACCCAGTGAGCGACGAGTTACGAGGTGTCGAGGAGTCAAAGGGACGTGAGTTTCTGTTGGGACTCCTCGACGCAGCAGGTGTCGAGGGGTCGGTGGATGTCCGTCGCGACGACGATGTGAGCGAGTTGTCAATCTCGGGGGATTCTCTCGGGTTCCTTATCGGGCCGCGCGGGACCACGTTGGCCGCGGTGCAAGCGCTCACCCGCGCGGTTGCCCAGCGTGATCACGAGCGGGGTGACCACCGTCTTACTGTCGACATCGGTGAGTACGCTCAACGTCGGCGGGGAGCGCTCGAGGTGTTTGCTCGCCAGGTCGCGGCTGACGTGATCAGCAGCGGGCGACCGAAAATGCTCGATCCGATGGTCGCGTCGGAGCGAAAGATCGTGCACGATGTGCTCAGTGATGTCGACGGCGTGCAGACGTCGTCTGTCGGGGAAGAGCCCCGACGCAGCGTTGTCGTCAATCCCGCGTAGGGGTGTGACCAGGTAAAACGGCGGTGCCGCCGATGCAATGGCGAATTGAGTGAACGACATCAGGGTCTGTGTTCCACGTGGAACACAGACCCTGATGTCGTTTTGGACGCCCCATCACCCGCGTAATCGCCGGTTCGGGCCACAATGGTGGGAGGGCGGCTGAAAATGAGGAGATGGTGTGGATTCCCCGAATGCCCCAAGAGCGCGGGTCATCGCCGTTGCAAACCAGAAGGGTGGAGTGGGGAAGACCACTAGCTCGATCAACCTCGCGGCAGCGTGGGCAGAGATGGGCCAACGAGTTCTCGTTGTCGACCTCGATCCACAGGGCAATGCGACGACAGGTCTGGGTGTCAACGCCCGCGGTTTGGATCGAACCGTGTACGACGTTTTGATGCAGCAAGCAAAGATTGAAGACTGCATCGAACCGACGTCGATGCGCAACCTCTTCCTAGTGCCCGCGACGATTGACCTCGCGGGAGCAGAGATCGAGCTTGTACCCGCGTTTAGTCGCGAAACTCGGCTTAAGCGAGCTATCGAAGCTGTCGTGGGGGAGTTCGACATCATCGTCATCGACTGCCCACCGTCGCTGGGATTGATGACCGTCAACGCAATGGCCGCCGCAGGAGAGGTTCTCGTGCCCATCCAGTGTGAGTACTTTGCACTTGAGGGACTCAGCCAACTGGTGCGTAATGTCAGCTTGATCAACACCAACCTCAACCCGTCGTTGGAGGTGCGGACGATTCTGATGACCATGTATGACGCACGGACCAAGTTGTCAGATCAGGTTGTCCGAGAAGTGCGCGACCACTTTGGTGACCGCGTGTTGCGCACGGTCATTCCACGGTCAGTGCGGCTTTCTGAGGCGCCGTCATTTGGGCAGTCGCTCATTACCTTTGATCCATCCTCACGCGGCGCGCTGGCGTACCGCGATGCGGCACGGGAGGTCCTGCAACGTGAACACGACTAGGCGCTCAGGACTGGGTAAGGGTTTGGGTGCGTTAATTCCCGCGACGGCGTCAGCCGGCGAGGCTGTGGGTGGCAGGACACTGCGGGACATACCCATCGGATCTATCAAACCCAACACCTACCAACCTCGCGACCACTTCGACGACGAAGCCCTCGCGTCTCTCACCGCGTCAATACGAGAACTCGGTGTACTCCAGCCGATTCTCGTCCGCACTCTTGATGACGACACCTTCGAGCTCGTTGCGGGCGAACGACGGTGGCGCGCTGCACGACGAGCGGGACTGGCGACAATTCCGGCCATCGTCAGAGACGTCGACAACCTGCGCTCATTGGAGGAAGCGCTGGTTGAGAACATCCATCGTGAGGGCCTACACCCCCTCGAGGAAGCTGCCGCCTATCAGCAACTTGTGGAGGACTTTGGTCTCACACACGAGGATGTCGCATCGCGGGTCGGAAAAAGCCGCGTCGCGGTCACGAATTCACTTCGCCTCTTGCAATTGCCCGCTCCCGTGCAGCGCCTAGTTGCAGACGGCCGGATCACGGCCGGCCATGCGCGCGCCCTACTGGGCCATCCAGATCGCGCACAACAGGAGAAGTTGGCGGCCAAGGTGGTTGAGGCTGAGCTCTCCGTGCGAGCGACAGAAGAATTGGTCCGTCGTGCAGTTTCGGAGCCGGACGAGCCAAACAGGGCGGCCGAGGAGCTAACGACTGCCAACAAGAACCGACTGCGTGCGCCGGGGTTGTTGGAGCTCGAGGAGTTGTTGTCTGAACACCTTGAGACGCGAGTAAAGGTCGACATGGGAGCCAAACGCGGCCGGGTTGTGATTGATTTCGCAACCCTCGACGATCTAGAGCGTATTTATCGCCTCATGGTCCCCGAATGAGCGTGGCGCCACCACAAACGCGTCGTGTCGCGTTCTTGGGCCCGCGGGGAACCTTCACGGAGGCTGCACTGCTGTCGCAGCCCGACCTGGCCAACGCGGAACTGGTCGAGTGTCCGACGATGCCCGACATCTTGGACGCCGTTGGCAACGGCGTGGTCGACGCCGGTTTTCTCGCGCTTGAGAACGCGCTTGAGGGTTCTGTCACATCAACTCTCGACGGTCTGATTTTTGACCACGATCTACTGATCCAGCGAGAGGTAGTTTCAGCGATTCATCACGCCCTACTGGTCAGACCAGGTGTCACACTTGAGACAGTGACGGCGGTGTTGTCGATCCGTGAGGCGCTCGCGCAATGTCGGGTGTACCACCGCGAGCACCTCGGTGGAACCGAGGAGATCCTCACAACCTCAACAGCAGCAGCCGCCGCGCAAGTATCTGAGAATCTTGATTCTCATTGGGCGGCGATTGCGCCCGCACGAGCGGGTGCTGTGTATGGGTTGACGGCGCTGGCCGAGGAGATTGAGGATCACCCCGACAACACGACCCGGTTTGTTTTGGTCACTCGTGATGGTTTGCCTGCGCCAACTGGTCACGACAAAACCACAATCGTGTGTTTTCAACACTTCAACCAACCCGGAAGCCTGCTGGCAATTTTGCAGGAATTTGCGGCGCGCAGCATCAACTTGACGCGCTTGGAGTCTCGTCCGACCAAAGCGAGTTTGGGTTCGTACTGTTTTGTGATCGACCTCGAGGGACACGTTGCCGACGAGGTGGTTGGTGACGCGCTGGTCCACGTTCGCCAACGGCTACACGGCTTGAAATTCCTTGGGTCTTACCCAGCAGCCGGCGCTGACGACTCCCGCCGCCGCCGGCGTGTCGAGGCGAACACTGCCGCCGTTGAGTGGCTCACCGCGACGAGGGCAAAACCCGCCTCGTCGTGGGCTTCATAGTCGCAAGCCACAGTGCCCTCGCGGCCGGGTCCGAGGCGCGATCGCCAACGTGAACAAACGGGGCAAAACGAAAGCACGCGCCCGCGCGCCCTCTAGGCTGAGTGGCGGAGGGATGGCAGAGCGGCCGATTGCGAAGGTCTTGAAAACCTTTGGGTTAATAGCCCCGCGGGTTCAAATCCCGCTCCCTCCGCCAAGAACAATCGCCGCCCTTGCGCTCGTGCGCGGGGGCGGCGATTGTGGGTGGCGCGCCCGGAGAGATTCGAACTCCCGGCCTTCTGATCCGTAGTCAGATGCTCTATCCAGCTGAGCTACAGGCGCGTGGGGCAACGAGGTTAGCCGAGTTGTCACGGCCAACTTCACAACCCAGCGGAGAGGGAGGGATTCGAACCCTCGGGTAGTTATTAACCACCACTCACTTAGCAGGCGAGCACCTTCGGCCTCTCGGTCACCTCTCCAGGCCGGCGAAGTGTAGCGGCCTCACTCAGGACTCAGGGAGTGTTCGCGCGCATCGCCACTGAGCACGGGTTGAAGCCTCACCTACACGTGCTGGCATCATGGGAGCGGCCAGGACGCCACAACCGCCACAAGGAGCCAACACACTCCCATGGACCGCCAACAGGAATATGTGCTGCGCACCGTGGAAGAACGCGGCGTGCGTTTCGTGCGTTTGTGGTTCACCGACGTGTTGGGGCAGTTGAAGTCGTTGGAGATCACCCCTGTGGAACTGGAGGGTGCGCTCGAGGACGGCATGACCTTCGATGGTTCGGCTGTCGACGGCTTCAGTCGACTCCAGGAAGCCGACATGATCGCCGTCCCCGACGCGAGCACGTTCGAGTTGCTCCCGTGGCGCACCGACGACTTGGCCACAGCGCGGATCTTTTGCGACATCACTCGGTTCGACGGATCACCTTTTGAAGGTTGCCCACGACAGGTGCTTCGGCGAGGCCTCCAACGTGCACGTGATGCGGGATATACGTTTTTTGTCGGTCCTGATGTGGAGTGGTTCTACTTCGAGTCGGCCGACGCGCCGCCGCGCCCGCTTGATCGAGGGTCGTTTTTCGACCTGACTGCCACCGACGTTTCGAGCGAACTACGTAAGTCGACGACGTTGGCGTGCGAGGCGATGGGCATCCCGGTTCGCTACAGCCACCATGAAGACAGCCCGGGCCAGCAAGAGATCGACCTGCGATACACCGATGCGTTGTCGATGGCCGACAACTTGATGACCTTCAAACTGCTCGTCAAGGAAATCGCGCACCAGCGGGGGGCCCACGCGTCGTTTATGCCTAAACCACTCCCTGGCGTGCAGGGCTCAGGAATGCACCTCAATCTGTCGATGTTCGCCGGTGACGAGAACGCGTTCTATGACCCCGACGACGAATACCAACTGTCGCCGGTTGGCCGTAGTTTCCTGGCTGGTCTGCTCGTTCACGCGCGCGAGATCACCGCAGTGACCAACCAGTGGATCAACTCCTACAAACGTTTGGTGTCGGGTTTTGAAGCGCCCACCTTTGTCGCGTGGGCGCACAACAACGGTTCCGCGATGACGCGAGTGCCGACCCGGCGAACAGGCAAGGCCGCTGCCTCGCGTGTCGAGTATCGAGCGGCCGACCCGGCGTGCAACCCGTACTTGGCTTTTTCGGTGTTGTTGGCCGCGGGACTCGCGGGTGTTCGTGAGGGTTACGAGCTCGGCCCCGAGTTGACTGAAAACCTCTATGAGGTGTCAGCGGCCGAACGCGCGCAACGCTCGATCATCGAGTTGCCCAGCTCAATGGGCGAGGCGTTGGCGGAGATGGAGAACTCCGCGCTCGTGGCCGAGGCGCTGGGTGAACACGTCTTCGAGTGGTTTGTGCGCAACAAGCGGGCGGAGTGGCAGGAGTACCGCAGGGAAGTCACCCCGTTTGAACTGCAGCGTTACCTGCCGTTGTTGTGATGGAACCACTACTTGTTTTTCCCGACACCGCTCCAGCGGACCTGGTAGCCGGACTTGAGCGCGCCGGTTATGAAGTTCGCACAGCCAGCGACGAACGAGTGGTGGCCGCCATCGAGCCGGACGACGGTTGGGCGGGCGCCGTGGTGTGGGCTGTCGAGGAAAGGGAACGGGCGTTTGCACTCTGCCGGGGGCTGCGAAAACGCGACGATCCGGTGCACCCAGTCTTAGTGGTCGTGACTCGCCGACAACTGGGCGAACTCGACTTACGCGAGGACATTTTCGACGACTTCTGCCTTGATTCGGGTGACAACGTCGAACTCGACACCCGCCTTCGTTGCCTGTTTCGCCGCACCGGCCGTGGTGCTCGTCCGGAGTTGGTCGAGCAGGGCGCGTTGGTGATGAATCTGCAGACGTACCAAGCCACGGTCGAGGGGCGCCCGTTGGACCTGACGTTTATGGAATACGAACTGCTGAAATTCCTCGCGTCACACCCGGGACGGGTTTTCAGCCGCGAGACGTTGTTGTCGCGTGTGTGGGGTTATGAGTACTACGGCGGAGCGCGCACGGTGGACGTCCACGTCCGTCGGTTGCGAGCCAAACTCGGCGAGGAATTCGCCCACTTCATCGACACCGTTCGTTCGGTCGGTTACCGGTTCGACTCCACCCGCGAACACGCCGGCGAAGCGTCGCCGTACTGAATTGGTGCCAGTCGAGACACCGTGCCTCAGTGGTTCAGTTTGATGAGTTCACTGCCCTCGTGGCGTGTTTCGGCATCGCGGCCCAGCAGCCACCCCAGCGCCGCTGCGCCGGCCGCGCCACTCATCAGAACTACCGGAATGGCCACGACGGAGGCGACCAGCAAGATCACGGGACCTAGGTTCACGGGGCAACCCTAACGTTCACAGAACAGGCCACGGCCCGATGTTTCACAGAACAGGCCACGGCCCGATGTTTCACAGAACAGGCCACGTCGGGCCGAGCCCTGTGGCCCACCACGTCGCAGCCAGAGTGGCGGAAAAAACCGCGTCGCCCAGGGCGCGGGCGCTGCCCGTCGACTCAGCGAACTCGATGTGAATGGTCGGCATATCCACCGCCCGCAGGATCCCCAGGCTTCGCAAGGACAACGAGTGCACCACCGCGCTTGAGTCGACGGTGAGACGCTCGCTCAACACCATCCCCAACGCGTGATGGACAGCGCCGGTGATGTAGCTGCGCGCCGTTGGTTTGTGGCCGATCTCGCCCGCATCAGCGAGTACGTGAATGATCCCGTCGTGAACCTGCACAGTCGCGGTTGCGTCCGCCATCACCGATAGAGCTGGGGAATCGTGGACGCTCACGGCGCCCCGAGGGGTGCTCCACGTGGTTGCGTGTTCGTGCCGAGTTGGGTCATGGCCCTCACCCACGGCGTGTAACACCGCAGCGATTGCGGCCATTTCGGCCGACACGGCTGAACGCAACGTCAGTGAGATGGGCGGACCGGCTACCACCACACGCTGCACGCGAACGTGGGGCAGGTGCAACGCCACCAATGGCTCGATCCCGTCGATGTCGGGAACGTGGACCACTCCCTGGCCCGACCAACTGATCCCCAGCGACAGTGGCGGCCGCTTTGGGCCGCGACGCAATTCGTCCTCACGGGTTTCGCTCGCGGTGAGCGACTGCTGCGTTGTGGTCGCGAGTTCACGCGCGACCTGTTCGATCGAGCCGTCGGACTTTGACCCGAACGAGCCGCCATTGGCTTCCGGCGAACTCGGCCCAGCGCCGGCGGCGCAGAAGCTCGACGCTGGCTCGGTCGCGCACGCGTCGACCCACGAGGTGGCGAGCACAAGGTCCCACGAGCCAGCTGGCGGTTCGAGCGGTGGCGCCGAGCGCCACGTCGGGTTCCGACCTTGCACACGGGGCCACGCCTCA
This sequence comes from uncultured Acidimicrobiia bacterium, assembly GCA_964635475.1. Taxonomy (GTDB): domain Bacteria; phylum Actinomycetota; class Acidimicrobiia; order Acidimicrobiales; family CAZWPY01; genus CAZWPY01. The sequence goes on along the minus strand of CAZWPY010000046.1, from coordinate 3,191 downwards.
CGCGCTGTCGCGGTGTCGGTACTGATGTGCCAGTCACCGGCTTCGTCGCGCCGGGCGACGAAGCCGGCTGGGTCGAGGTCGCAGGAAAACCCCCCACAACCCATCACTGTGTCGGCGTCGATGCGTTGCGGGCAGCGCGACTCCAGTGATGCCCGTTGGCTCGCAGCAGGCGCCGCCCCAGCTGTGCTGAGCGGCGTTTCGAGGTCGGCGCGAGCCGCCTGCACGATCGGTTGCCAACCCGTGCACCGGCACTGGTGCGCCAAAAGTGCGCGGCGCACGTCGTTGTCGGCGTTTGTCGGTTGTGGCCGATCGAAGGTGCCGATCAGCCGCATCAAGATCCCCGGGGTACAAAACCCGCACTGCGACGCGCCCGCCGCGAGGAATGCGTCGACCCACACGGCACGTCGCGATGGGTCGACCCCTTCAAGTGTGGTGACCGAACGCCCGAGCACTCGCGCGGTGGGTGTTACGCACGCCACCCGCGGTTTGCCGTCGACCCACACCGTGCAGCAGCCACATTGGCCTTGTGGCGCGCAGCCGTCTTTGACAGAGGTCAGTCCCAGCGCACGCAACGTGTCGAGCAGCGACGCCGTTGTGGCGCGTTCCTCAAGTGCATGGTCGACCCCGTTGACGGCGAGCGTGGCGGGGGAGGTCATTGTGCGCGGCATCAAACAACCCCCGGACAAAGGCCGGGGGTTGTTTAGAGCAGATGGGTTCTAGCTAAAGGAGTTGCCACACCCGCACGAGCGAGTGGCATTGGGGTTCGAGATCGAGAAACCAGCACCTTGCAGCCCGTCCTTGTAGTCGACCGATGCGCCTTCGAGGAGGGGTGCGCTGGCCGGGTCGACCGCTACGCGCACGTCACCGAACTGTTCTATGAGGTCGTCGGTGGCGATATCCGCGTCGAAAAACATCTCGTAGGAAAAACCCGAGCAACCACCTGGCTTCACCGCCACACGCAAAACAAGGCCGTCGTCGCCTTCAGCAGCGATGAGGTCCTTGACCTTCTGGGCTGCGGAATCAGTGAGAGTGAGCATGGAAACAGTCCTCCTGAGAAACGTCAACGACGTAAGGATTGGCGGCACTGGCCGCACAAACAGAGTACCGGCCCGGTGTACCTACTGATCGCGCCATGCCAGAGCGGTTCGCTCTGCGCCCCGCGACACTGCCACAGCGGTTCGCTCTGCGCCCCGCGACACTCGCCGCAAGTAGTGGGCTGAGGTCGTCCACAATGGAGTCATGGACAGCGGCGCCAGAAACAGCAGCGATGCTGAGAGTGCAGAGTCGATCAACGCGCAGCGTGTCGCGGCGGCTCGTGCGCGGCTGGTGCTCGTGCAAGACCCCGAACTGCACGACGACATTGTGTCCTTAGGGATGGTTCGCGACGTCGTCGTCGAGGGATCGTCGGTTGTTGTGCACTTGGCGCTCACGATTGCTGGTTGTCCACTTCGTGCCGAGCTCCGGGACCGCACCAAGGCGGTGTTGGCCGATCTTGACTGGGTCGAGTCGATCCGTGTGGAGATGGGCGAGATGGGACCCGACGAGCGTGCCGCGCTCATGGCGCGAGCGCGGCGGCGGGCCCAGGAGCGCGCTCCGTCGACGATGATCGCCGAGGGCGTGCCGGTGTTTGCTGTTGCCTCCGGCAAGGGCGGTGTCGGCAAGTCGTCGATCACGGTGAATTTGGCGCTGGCTTTGGCTCGAGCGGGCAACAACGTCGGTGTGCTCGACGCTGACATCTGGGGCTTTTCAGTCCCCCGCATGCTCGACGTCACGGGCCGTTTGGGGGGAAGCGAGGGCAAAATCGAGCCGCAACGGCGACCAGTCATCGACCGTTTTGGAGCGCAACGTTTTTTGTCGGTGGTCTCAATGGGCCTGCTGGTGGACAACGACGAGAGCGCGCTGATGTGGCGGGGTCTGATCCTGTCCAAGGCCGTGGAACAGTTCCTCACCGACGTGCGCTGGGGCGAACTCGACTATCTCGTGATCGACATGCCGCCGGGCACCGGCGACATCCAGATGGCGCTCGCGCGGCTGCTACCCCAAGCCGAGTTGTTGGTCGTCACCACCCCCGCGCTCGGTGCACAGACTGTGGCTGCCCGAGCGGCCGACATGGCTCAACGTGGGTTCCTCGGTGTGTTGGGTGTCATCGAGAACATGTCGTGGCTCGACTGCCACCACGGCGAACGAATTGAGCTGTTTGGCCACGGCGGCGGCCGCCGCCTTGCCGACTCAGTCGGGGTGCCGTTGCTCGCGCAAGTACCGCTTGACCTAGCGGTCTCCGAAGGTGGCGACAATGGTCGGCCAGTGGCCGAGGCGTCGGGCCCGCTTGCGGACTTGTTCGACGGCCTCGCCGACACGCTGATGGGCTTGCGCACTCCCGGCACTCGCCGGGCCGGATGCACCGCGCGGTTGCTGGACGCGGTCGAGGCGAGCGTCGCGGCGGCCACCTGATAGTCGCCGCTGCTTACGGTTGTGGTGTGCGAGGTAAGACCACCTGCTCCTCAACAGGTTCCCCGTCGCTCCATGCCGGGTCACCGGGGAGCGCCACTTCGATCCTGCCGCGGTAACGCACCAACTTTGGCGCTGTTACCTCCACGGTCGACTGCGACTCCCGCAAGGTCTGGAGCGCGACGTCTGCGGTGTCGAATGCCTGCAAGGTCATCAGGGTGCGAACGGTCGGGAAAACCATGGTCAACCGTTTGTCGTTGTAGGCGTCCAACGCGTCGGCGGGCCGGATCCACTCACATCCCACCGTTTCGGTTTCGTCGGCCGAGGGGTCCTGACCACTAGGTGCGAGCCCGACGAAGAAGCGGGTGTCGTATCGCCTCGGTGAGCCCTCAGGAGTGATCCAGTGGCTGAGGTAGACAAATCTCGACACGTCGAGGCGCAGGCCGTGCGTGTCGAGATAGACGTCGAGATGCCCACGTAAGTGGGCCGCACGAGCCGCAGTCGCGTGATGTGGCTGCACCTCATCTCCGTGCTCGTCGATCGCGAGAAGAAGCCCCGCTTCCTCGAGCGTCTCGCGCGCGGCCGCGACGTAGTGGGCCGCGGCGAGGGCGGCGTCGGCACCTTTGATCAGTTCGTGCGGTGAGTCGGGTAATCCGTGGGTCCGGCTGGTCCATTCGGCATCTGCGTAATCGACGGCGCCGCCGGGAAACAGGTAAACGCCAGCCACGTAGTCGCTCGCGCTG
>CAZWPY010000045.1:0-22816 GCA_964635475.1 uncultured Acidimicrobiia bacterium | reverse complement strand
CGCTCGCGAGCCGCGTCGAGCGGGTCGGCGTCCGACGAGGAGCACGACCCACACGTGGCGCCGGCGCCAACCAGCACGGCGAGCGCGGCCCCGAGTCGCCGGGTGTGCCTCGACAGCGTGCGATCAACCATTGGCGCCGTCTCGGTCCCGGTCGGGGTTGGCGGGGAACCAGTTGGCGTGGAATCCAAACGGCACTCGGCGTGGCAGTTCGACCGTGGCGATGGGTCCGGCCGCGATGTCGTGCGCGTCGAGCACGACCAGGCGCGAGCTGTCACGGTCGTCGTCGTAGATGATGTTGAGCAACCAGCCGTCGTTCTCGGCGCTGCCGGTCGGGTCGGGCGCGAAGACACTTTCGCCGACGTGACCGTGGCGGCCGGCGCTCCACACCTGTCGCTCGCCGCTGCCGCGGTCGTACGCGACGATCGCGTCGAAGTCGCCGAGATGACGATCGTGTTGGGTGAAGCCCGACATGTAGAGATGGCGGACTTCGACGCCGTCGTAGGCGGGGTTGATGCGGTTGAAATCGCCCGCGAGATCGTCGGTTTGCTCCCAGCCCGCCGTTCCCGTGTCGAGGTCGACCCAGAACCGTGCGGGCGTTGCCATGAGATCTCTCGCCGACTGCTCGTCGAGCGGGGTGGAGTTGTCGAGTCCGAAATCGGGTGAGGAGTAACGACATCCGCTGAACTCGATGCGCTCGCCGCGCTCGCCGCTGTCCCAGCCCGACCAAAAGTGCTGCACGTAACCCGGCTCGATATCAAACCAGCGGACGTCGGCCGCGGCGCCGCGGCGGGGCAACACCCCGATCCGACAACCACGCTCCGGGATCCAGCGCACCATTGGGCCCTTGCCGATATTGGCCACGTCGAAGACGTAGGGCGAGTCGAGGAAAACCACGTGGTGCTCAGTCATCACCATGTCGTGGATCATCACTGGCGCCGGCAGGTCGAGCTCGACGTGGTGCGCGAGCGTGCCCGCCGGATCGACAACCGAGTAGGTGAGGTAGGGCGCAAACAGCGAGTAGCCGAACATCAACATCTCGCCGGTGCGCGGGTCGAGCCGCGGGTGCGCCGTCATCGGCCCTCGTAGTCGGCCGGCGAAGTCGAACTCGCCGACAGTGTCGAGATCAGCAGTGATCTCGGTCGGCAGGCCGCCTTCCCACAACGCGAGCCAGCGGTTGGCATGGCGAATCACGTGTGTATTTGCGGGGTTTTTGACCGGCCCGGCGTTGCCGGTGAGCGACCGATCGGGAAAGTTGAGCACGTCGCCGAGGCCCGGGTAGATCGCGCCCCCGTGACGCAGCTCGGCCAGCAGCCCCGCCGAGCGGATCCAACGGTTGCGATAGGAGACCCGGGCGCCGCCGCGCTCGTCGTCGGCAATGTCGACCATGTGGATCATCCCGTCGCCGTCGAGCACGCTGTAGCGCCCGATCGGCTCAAACATCGGGTTCGGCCCGTTGCGCAGAAACCGGCCGCGTAAGCCGTCGGGGAGCGTGCCCGACACCGCACACTGCCCGACGTCGATTTCATCCGCTATCGGGGCTCGGTTGCCGCTGAGGTCGGGTTGACCGGCGGCGTTTGTCACGCGGCTTCGGAGTGGCTTGTTCACTGGCCCTCCACGAATCGATCGAGCGTGGCCGACACCGCCCAGTCGGCCGGCAGCCGTTCGGCGCCAATTGCGAGGTCGACCCCGCGGTGGAAGTGGTGAATCAGGCGCTCGTGCCAACCGATCTGTAGCGGCCGCGCTCCGGCCGACTCGAGCGAACGTTGGATGGCGCCGAGGTTGGCGGTGTCTTGCGCCATCACCGTTTCGAACAAGGTCATCCGCATGCGGTGTTCCTCCGGCATCTCGCCGTCTCCCCATGTAGGAGCAAACCACTGCAACTCAAGCTCGGTCGTGTGGTGGTCGAGCGGCCACGCGCACAACAAGGGAAACGCGCCCGTGTCGAGCGGAGCGATGATGTTGGGAAACCAGCCAAACGATGTTGAGGTCTCCCGCCACAGCTGGCCGACGCTGGGGTTGTCGGCGATGGGGGAGGGATCCATGATTCCCATGAGTTCGGGCCGCACGGCGATCGAGAGCCGCGAGTGTCCGTTGGGCAACATCGCCACAGTGGTCGTGGAATCGTCGTAGAGCAAAGCGGCGTTGTCGGGATGCACAGTACGAATGTGATATACCTCGAGAAACGCGTCGACGATCACTTTCCAGTTCGCGGCGATCGTGTGGTGTTGCGTGCCGATCGGGCGCAGACACGCGCCGTCGATCTCGGCCATTTGCTCAGTGAGTGGACCGAGGAACTCTCGGAGCGGTCGAGCGGTCGGGTCCTCGTTGATGAACACGAAGTCCTGCCACGATTCGCAGCGCACCGGCACCAAGCCGAGGGTCGCCATATCGAGGCCGACGAAGTCGCGCGAGTCGGGAACGGCTTTGAGCGTTCCGTCGAGACCGTAGGACCACGAGTGGTACTGGCACGTGAGCCGTCGCGCCGCGCCACACTGCTCTCGAACGACGGGCGCACCGCGGTGGCGGCAGCTGTTGTAAAACGCCCGAATTTCGCCGTCGTTTCCCCGCACGATCACGATGGGTGCACCCGTGCGCTCGAAGGTGACGTACGAGCCGGGCTCGGCGAGAGTCGACGCGTGCGTGGCAAACAGCCAGCTGCGGCCAAAGACGTGTTCGCGTTCGAGCTCGAACATCTCCAGTGCGGTGTAGCGGCCGTGGGGGATCGGCGGAATCGTGATGGCTTGCTCGGCTGGCGCGGTGCGTGTTTTGTTCGTCTGCAGCTCGCGACGGATCGCGTCCTCCAAAGCCGGGTCCATATCCGAACCCTAGTGAACAGTGTTCACCTACGCTCGGATCGCAGTTCCGTGCGCCAGACGACCCGCAGACCGGACCAGATCTCGCTGATCGCGCAGACCTTGTTGTCGACCAGGCCCATCGGCAAGGCGATGTCGCGCACCGTGTCTTCAGTGATGTCGGTGGGGACCTTTGACGCTCGTTTTGGCCAGCTCGCCCAGATAGCGCCGCTCGGGAATATCAACTCTGCTGCGCTCTCGATGGCGGCACGCAGGGCAGCGCTGCTGGTCGCGAATGCGATCACGATGTCGGGCTTGTTGCCCAGCGCGAGCGTGTTGTGCAGTTCCACTCCCTCGGGCAGCGGCTTGAGCCACGTCGTGAACTCGGCGGGGCCGTCGAGTACCACGACGTGGTGAGCGGGCTTGATGCCGAGCTTTTTTGCCAACGGCGTCCCTGAGTAGCCAACCGCAGCCATCACCCAGTCTCGCGGGGTTGACGGCGATCCCGCGGTGGACGACGATCGCCCAGTGAGTGACGATCGGCCAGTGAACGACGACCGGCCAGTGAACGACAGCGCCACGGTGGTCGAAAGATTTAACGCCGCGTGGGGGAGTCACGACCTCGACGCGGCACTCGCGTTGATCACCCCCGATTGTGTCTTCGCGTCGACAGGTCCCGCGCCCGATGGCCGGCAGTACGTTGGCGTCGAGGAGATTCGCGCCGCGTGGCAGCCCATCTTCGACAACGTCCGCAGCCACTTCGATGTCGAGGAGATGATCGTGGCTGGCGACCGGGTCACGCAGTTGTGGCGTTACTCGTGGGGCGACGGCCATGTCCGGGGGATCGACGTGTTCGCCGTTCGTGACGGGCTCGTGAGCGAGAAGCTCTCCTACGTCAAGGGTTGACCGAGTTCCCGGCCGGGCCTGTTGAGTGCCCGGCTCGCTCGTTGAGTCCGGTCAGCGCTGGTTGAGTTCGATCAGGTTGCCCGCGGGGTCGCGCAAAAACGCTTGCAGGCCAGCGCCGACGTCGAACGGATCGGAAATGTCGACCCCGGCTGCGCGCAGTCGCTCGACTTCGGCCATGCAGTCGGCAACGTCGAATGCGATGTGGTTCGATCCGCTCGGCGCGACGTTGGCGACCTCGACGAGGTGAAGCTGCTGGCCGCCCGCGGCGAGCCACACACCCGTTGGCCCGAGTGCGGCAGGACGAGGCGCCACGGCGAGGCCGAGTTGCTCATAGAAGGTGACCGCCGCGGCAAGGTCGTCGACGTCGAGGGCTACATGTTGGACTCCGCTGATCACGACTCGGCCGCTCCCTTGTGGTGTTCGAAGACGCTTGTTCTGTGGGCTAGAAGTGCCAGGGGTACGGCGACCAGTCGGGGTCGCGTTTCTCCAAGAAGGCGTCGCGGCCCTCGGCGGCTTCGTCGGTCATGTACGCGAGCCGCGTTGCTTCGCCGGCGAACACTTGCTGGCCGACCAGTCCGTCGTCGATCAAGTTGAACGAAAACTTCAACATGCGTTGAGCCGTCGGGCTTTTGCCGCAGATCTTGCGTGCCCACTCCAGCGCTGTTGCTTCGAGCTGCTCGTGGGCCACCACGGCGTTGACCATACCCATGCGGTGGGCATCGGCCGCGTCGTACACATCGCCGAGGAAGAAGATCTCGCGGGCAAACTTCTGCCCAACTTGCCGTGCGAGGTACGCCGAACCGAACCCGCCGTCGAAGCTCGCGACGTCGGCGTCGGTCTGCTTGAAGCGTGCGTGTTCGGCCGAGGCGAGGGTGAGATCAGCCACCACGTGCAAGCTGTGACCACCCCCGGCGGCCCAGCCATTCACGACGGCGATCACGACCTTGGGCATCGTGCGGATCAGCCGCTGCACTTCCAAGATATGGAGGCGCCCCGTGCGGCCGGGGTCGACCGAGGCGCTGGTGTCGCCGTGCGCGTATTGGTAACCCGAACGGCCGCGAATGCGTTGGTCGCCGCCCGAACAAAAGGCCCACACGCCGTCGCGGGGCGACGGGCCATTGCCGGTGAGCAACACGGCGCCGACGTCGGTGCTCATCCGCGCGTGGTCGAGACAGCGATACAGCTCGTCGACGGTGTGCGGCCGAAAGGCGTTACGTACTTCGGGCCGGTTGAACGCGATCCGCACGGCGCCCACGTCGCGAGCACGGTGGTACGTGACGTCGGTCAGCGACTCGAAGCCCATAACGGGGCGCCACGCGTCGGGGTCGAAGGTGGCAGAAGGCGAGTTCGACGAGGAGTCGGGCACGGCGAACCACGCTAGCGGCGCCCCACCGGGGCCTGTCCGTGCCCGGCGCAGCGTGGGGACAAGCGAGTGAGGCCCGGCGCGGGAGTCCCGGCGAGTGGGGGCCCGGCGAGTGGGGGCGAACGGTCGCGAGCAGTGGCACACTCGACGGACACGACCAGAAGGAGGAGAGGGTGGCGCACGAGGTAACGGGAAACGGAACCGCGGAGGATCCGTGGGTGATGACGACGCCGCCCGGGACGTCGGAGTTCTTGGTATGGCGTGACGAGGACTCCGACCCCCCAGCGCTGCGCTGTCGGGTCGGGACTACGAACCTGGCCTATCAACTTCGTTGCATCGAGGACCTACACGCCATGTTGGTGGCACACGGCGACTGGATGGCACTGGGTAATGCCGACGAGCAAAAGGAAGCGAAGCCCGGCACTGTCGAGGCTTGGGCCCGCGCTGCGGACAACCCCGTCGGCGGTTGGTACGGCCTACGGAAGGGTTATCGGGGTCGATTCGGAAACTATGTGCCGCCTGTGCTCGAACACCTCGGTCTCGCCGACGTCGAGCACGAGCCGCGGAACAACCGAATGAGGGCGAAATAGAACCGCTGCGCTACGGGGTTATCGGCAGCGGGATGATGGGCTGTGAGCACTTGCTCACGCTCCAGTCGCTCGACGGCGCCGAGCCCGTAGCTGCGGCCGACCCGAACCCGACGTCGCGCGAGTGGGCCGAGATGTGTGTGGCGGGGATCGCGACGTACGACACCGTCGCTGGTTTGCTTGATCGCGACGACCTCGACGTGATCGTGGTCGCCACGCCCAACTTCACCCACCACGATGTAGTGCGCGCGGTGATGAGCCACGACCGCCATTCGTCGACGGGCCTAATGGTCGAAAAGCCGTTGTGTACCAACGTCGATGACTGTCGCGAGGTGATCTCATGGGACGAGCAGCGACCCGGGCTCACGTGGATGGGTCTCGAGTACCGCTTCATGCCCACGATCGCAGCGCTGCTCGCGCATCTCCCGCAAGCCGGGGCGCTGCACATGGTGTCGATCCGCGAACATCGGTTCCCGTTCCTGCCCAAGGTCGACAACTGGAACCGCTTCTCGGCCAACACGGGCGGCACTTTCGTCGAGAAGTGTTGCCACTTCTTCGACGTGATGCGCCAGGTCACTCAGGCGTCGCCGACGCGAGTGTTGGCCTCGGGCGGGCAGAGCGTGAATCACCTCGACGAGATGTACGAGTTGGCCGACGGCGTGCTTCGGCGTTCGGATTTGCTCGATAACGGATATGTGATTGTGGAGTTCGACTCGGGCGCACGCGGTTTACTCGACCTGTGTATGTTCGCCGAGGGAGCGCCTGTCGAGCAGGAGGTCGTCGTGGTGGGCGACGCGGGCCGCATCGACGCGACAGTGCCGGGCATGTCTGTGCGGATCGGGCTACGGACTGGCGAGGCTCGTGAGATCCCGGCGCCTTTGCCGGAGTCGGTTCGTTATGTGGGTTTTCACCACGGCGCAACGTTTCGTGAACACGAGGAGTTTGGCTCCTGCCTTCTCGGCGATCGTCAGGTGAAGGTGCCCTTGCACGACGGCTTGTGGTCGGTGGCGATGGGCGCGGCGGCACACATGTCGATCGATCAGCGCCGCCCCGTCGATATCGCAGAGCTGGTGTTGTAGGCCTGCGCGGCTCAGCAGCAGGAACGCAGCACGGCCGCGAGCGCGTCGAGTCGTTCGGCGCGCACGCGGTACCACGCCCACTTCCCACGTTGTTCGCGATCGAGGATCCCGGCTGCCACCAAAAGCGCAAGGTGGTGACTCACGGTCGGCTGACTGCGCTCGACCATTTCCGGTAGGTCGCACGCGCACACTTCGCCGCCGCCAGCAGACGCGACGAGCGAGAGAATCCGCAGTCGCACCGGATCGGCCAGCGCCTTCATCACCGCGGCGAGTTCGTTCGCCTCATTTTCCGACAGCGTTGGTGTACGCAGAGACGAACAGCAAAGGGTGTTGGGCGGCGCAGCCACGTCGGTAGTCACGAAAAACATATTGACAGATATCGATGCGTCTGTCAGTCTTTCCGCATTGTATCGATGGACATCGATCTGACACGAAGGGAAAGCTATGCGGCTTCAACTCGCCCTCAACGTCGACAATCTCGACGAGGCCATCGAGTTCTATTCAAAGATGTTCGCGGCCGAGCCGGCCAAGGTCCGCCCGGGTTACGCGAACTTCGCCATCGCCGATCCGCCGCTCAAGCTGGTGTTGTTCGAAGGCGCCGGTGCGGCGGGCTCGATCAACCACCTTGGCGTCGAGACCGAGACAGCGGCCGAGGTGCTCGAGGCCGAGGATCGTTTGCGGGCACAAGGCCTGACCACTACCGGCGTTGCGGACACCACCTGCTGCTTTGCCGACAAGACCGAGACGTGGTTGCACGGACCCGACTCCACTCGGTGGGAGTGGTACGTGAAGCGGGCCGACAGCGAGAGCCGAGATGCGATGGTCCTCACCGACGTCGCGGCGTCGAGTTGTTGTCCGACCGGCGCGTGCAACTAGGCCTGCGCCACCAAGGTGTGTCACCAGGGGTGTGCGGCCAGCGGGAGCCATCTGCCGGTCTGACAAGCTGACGGCCGATGCGTGGCCAACGAGACCTTCATCGATTCGCGCTCGCCTTCGGGCGAGCCGTATCGATGGGTCTGGTGGCGGGCGTGTTGGCTGGCGTGTCGTCGTATGTCTTCCTGCGAGGCCTCGACTACGTGACCGACGTGCGGCTGCGCCACCCTGGTCTGGTTTGGCTGCTGCCTGTCGCTGGCCTCGGCGTCGGCATCGTGTACCACTCAGCGGGCGGCCGCGCGGGGCTGGGGACCGGCTTGGTGGTGAGTGAGATCCGCACTCCGACGGTCGGAGTGCCCCGGCGGATGGCGCCCCTGGTGTTGGTCGGAACGTGGATCACCCACCTCTTCGGCGGCTCCGCGGGTCGCGAGGGCACCGCGTTGCAGATGGCGGGCAGTCTCGCGGGTGGAGCAGCGCGCCTTGCGCGGCTGACGGACCACGATCGTCGGGTGATGCTCGTGGCCGCTGTTGCCGGCGGCTTCGGTGCTGTGTTCGGCGTGCCCTTGGCGGGAATGTTTTTTGCGCTGGAGATTGCTCCGGGTCATCGACTCCGGCTGTGGGCGCTGGGTCCGGCGTTGTGTGCGGCCTTCGTCGGTGACCGCATCGTCACGGCGTTGGGCTACCACCACGCAGCAAAACCGGTGATCCACTGGGATTGGAACTTCGCAGACCTGGGCCGAGCCGCGCTGGCCGGGCTCGCGTTTGCCCTTGCCGCGGTGGCCTTCTTGGCTTCGTTGCGTGCGGTGAAGTCAGTCGTCGGCACACTTCGTTACCCGTGGCTGCGCCCAGTAGTGGGAGGCGTCGCGGTCGTCTGTCTGACGCAGCTCCTCGGCCACGACTACCTCGGCTTGTCGTTGCCGTTGGCCGAGCGAGCGTTAGCTGGTGTGCCCACGGGCTTTTCGGTCTTTGCGCTGAAGCTGTTGTTCACCGCGATCACCTTGGGTTGCGCGTTCCCTGGCGGTGAGGTCACGCCGCTGTTCGTCATCGGATCCACGTTGGGAGCCGCGCTCAGCACCCCGCTTGGGTTGCCGGTCACGATGGCCGCTGCGCTCGGATTCGTCTCTGTTTTCGCGGCCTCGGCCAATGCACCGATCGCGTGCACGATCATGGGCGCGGAGCTGTTCGGTTTGGGTGCCGTTGTTCCGCTCGGTGTCGCCTGCGTGGTCGCGGCTGTCGCCTCGGGTCGCGGCGACATCTATCGGCTCCACCACGCGTCGGGCGCCAAACACGCCCGGTAGCGTGAGTCGATGAGCCGGTTGTGGTGGCGAGGTACGTGGCGTGCCGCGGTGGTCGCGGCTGCCGTGGCGGGCGCGGCGATTTCGGCGTGTGGCGACACGACGCGCGATCCGTCGGACGGAGCCGCGCAGTCGGACACGAGCCGAGGGAGTGAGCGGGCAGTGAGTGACACGACGTCGTTGTCCGACGACAGGGCCACAGCCGACGACAGGGCCACGGCTGGCGAGTCTCGTATCGACTCGCGGGTCGACGCTCTCATCGCGATGATCAACGACCCAACTCGCGCGACCGATGCCGCGTTGACAGAGCAGTTTGCCGCCACCTTCCTTGAGCAGGTGTCGACCGGGGAGATTCGCGCGACGATCGAGCAGGCCGTGGCCAGTGATCCGGGACCGTGGGTCGAAACCGACCGCCGCGTTGGCGGTGAGGGGGTGTTGGTGACGCTGACGAGTGAGTCGGGCGCGACGCTGTCCTTGACGTTGCAGGTCGAGCCCGAGGGTGCCGGCAAAATCGTCGGAGCGCAGTTGCAACCGGGCTCCGCGGCCGAGATCGACCGGGCGTTTCTGGATCCGGGCACCCAGCAGCAGCTCAACGACGACCTGCTCGCCGCGGCCGAGCGCCCCGTGTATGGAGTGTTTGATTCGAGCGTGAAGGAGTGCACCAGCCTGATGACGCTCGCGCCCGAGACGCTCGCGCCGACTGGCTCCGCGTTCAAGCTCTGGGTGTTGATTGCGCTGGCCCGGCGGATCGAGCAGGGCGAGATCAGCTGGGACGATCAGGTGACGGTCGAGTCGCGGCTGCGCAGCTCGCCCGACGGCGAGGTCTACCCCCTCAGTGACGGAGCGCAGCTATCGGTGCGCCGGATGGCCGAGCTGATGATTTCGATCTCCGACAACACCGCGACGGATCACCTCGTTGCGCTGGTCGGTCGTGCGCGGGTCGAGGCCGTGCTCGATGACCTCGGCCTTGCCGGTGCCGAGCGCAACACCCCGCTTTTGTCGACAGCGGATCTGTTCAAGCTGAAGTTCATCGACCCCGAACTCGGTCAGCGTTACCTCGGCCTCACCGACGTTGCGCAGCGGCGGGCCCTGCTCGACGGCGAGGTCGCGTCGCTCGCGCTCCCGTGGATAGCCGATCCGCGGTGGACTCCCGGCGAGTCGTTGAATCGGCCGACTCTTGTCGATCGCCTCGAATGGTTCGCCACTGCGGCCGACATGTGCCTGACGTGGCGTGAACTCGACCGCCTCGCCGAGCAGCCCGGGCTTGAACCCTTAGGGCAGATCACGTCGATCAACCCCGGCCTGCCGTTCCCCGAGGGGCAGTGGTCGCAGGTGCGTTTTAAGGGCGGTAGCGAACCGGGCGTCGTGATGTTCACGTACTCGCTGGTGGCGCCCGGCGGTGCGCGGCGAGTGGTTGTGCTCGGGTTGAGCGATTCTGCTCACGTCTTTGGCGAGTTGGAGCCGGCGCTATTTGCTGCACGCTTGCTCGGCTTGGCCGCCGCCGGTGTATAACGGCGCGTCATGGTCACGTCGGTAGCCGATTCCACTTACGAGCTGTCGATGGGTTTTCTCCCCGACAGTGTTGCGATCCCAGATCCTGACCGGGTTGGGCTGCTGCGGGCCGGTCCGCGTGCGGGTGCGCCGTATGGCGGCGAGGGCGTCGTGGCGCAGCGGTGCGCGGCAGTGGATGTCGCGCAGCCGACCACGTATGTGCCCGACATCCTCGATGGCGGTTTCGATACGGTCGACCTGAGTTCGTTCGAGGAGTTGCAAGCCGCATGTCGGCGCGTTCGAGCCGCGGGCTGCATCGGCGAGGTGGATGCGGCGATCATCCGCAGCGCGCTCGACGGCGCCGAACTCCGTACTGCCAACGGTCGGCGCCTCACCATTGTTCACCTCGCCGCTGAGGGTTTCCTCATGCGTTCTGGCGGCCCGAACCGGTTGAAGGTGGTGGCGGGCGATTCGCTCGGCATGAACGAACATGGCCCGGCGACCTCGGTGCACGCCGACCAAGACGTGTTCGGCACGCCGCTGGTGCAGCTCATGGATGGCAAAGCGCCGACGGTGTTTTTCCACGACTCGCCCGACGCGCACAACCACTCGGCACGTGTGATGTTGGCGAACTTGTGGATCCCGCTGCAGCAGATCACGCAGCCACTTGTGTTTGCCGACGGCCGGTCGGTCGACCGCTTACGCCAGCAGCTGCGTTACGGCCTGGCCACCGAGTCGTTTCTCGAACGTGACGACGACCAGCGAATCAACGACATTTGGACCTTTTTGTACGACCCCGCGCAGCAGTGGTACTTCCGCTCAGAGATGGACCATCGCCTCGCGTACGTGTTCAACACCACGAGCACCCCGCACGGCAGCGGCGTCTTGGTGGGCGAGGACGTGGCCGAGCGTTACTACACGGCGCTGGCGGCCGCCGAAGACGCAGTCGATGCCGGGCGCCCCGATGCGTTGACCGACGCGCTCGCCCCGGTCGCGGGTCTCACCCCTCCGACAGCGACGACGCCCGCGCTGCGTCGCGCGATCGCGGCCATGGCGACTCTTGTCGCAGATGCCGCGCAGGACCCCGTCGCAACGTGTGGCGCACGCGCCGAGCAGTGGCTCGCGGCGTCGAAAAACGCTCGTTCTCGTGTCGTGCGGCACTCGCTCGAGCTGCGTGTCGTGGTCACGATCGACGACTGACGACCCGATAGAGTCGGTCAGGTAAACACTGTTTAGTGCTCGTCGCCGGGCGGCGGGCTTTACCGACGAGGTCGCGCCAATGCCAACCCCTCAGTGCCTCACGACGAGCCAACACCACGACTTCGATCTTGACGTCACGAGCGGAACCTGGCCCGCCGACATCGGCGGAAGTGTTTTGTTTTCGGCGCCGATGATCAGCGGCGCCGTTCCGTACGGGATCTTCGACTTCGGCTGCGCGATCCGACTTTCGTTGGAGCCTGGGACCTATGGCGCAGCGCCGGGTCGACTCGCGTGGCGAGTGAGTCCGATCGAGTCACCGAGCAAACGGCTACACGATCGAGCAGCGGCGTCGTTTAGCCCGAGTCCGGTCGGGTACCAGTCGCCGTTTGGCGCACCCAACAGCTCAAACACGGCGCCACTGCCGTGGGGCAACCGCTTGTTCACCACCTGGGACGCCGGTCGGCCGGTGGAGCTACATCCGCACACGCTCAAGTACGTCGCCGAAGTCGGCTCGATCGAGTCGTGGGCGCCGCCGGCGATGTTTGGCGACACCGTGTTGCCATTCGTGCTCTCGTCGGCGCACCCGGTGGTTGACCCGGATCGCAACGGCTTGTGGACCACGAAACTCGATCCCGTTATCGCGGACACCTTTTCGATGGCGCCCTCGGTGGTGTGGTGGGATCCGCAGAGCTGCGACGTAAAGGTGTGGCCGTTGGCCGACATCGTTTTCCAGGGATCGACGCACACCGTGAGCCAGACTCGGGACTGGTTGATCCTGTGTGACTCGGGGAACTTCCGCACCGACATGGGCGAGATGTTCGGTGGCGAACGCACCGTGACCGTCGGGACCGACGCCCCGGTGTGGCTCCTGCGTAAAGACGAGCTGCTCGCGCAGCCGTCGGGCAGTCCGGTGCATCCCGTCTGTTTTCGTGTCGCGCCCCCCAACGGGCACTTCTACGCGCGCTACGACGACAGCGAGGGCATCACTTGCGTGTGGGAAGGCATGGACCTGATGGACCTCGGGCTCTACGTCCGCGCCGACGACCTCGATGTGTTGGGTCGACCGGTCGATCCGACATCGGTTGGGCTCTACAACATGTCGATGGCGCCCGAGACGCTGATGGAAGTGAGCTTCGACCCCGACACCGCGACGGTGCACGAGCGAGCCACGTTTAAGACCGACTGGAGCTTCAACTTGCAGCTCTCGGCGATGGACTGGAGCACCGAGGGCTTGTCGGCGCCGACGCTTCACCACGTCGATTTTCAGGGCTGCCGTCCCGGCCGAGTGGTGCAACGAGCTGCTCGTTTGTACGAGGACCGCATCGATGTCGCGCAGCTACAGGAGGAGACGCCAGGTCGACTGGTGAGCTTCCGCCGCGGCGGGCTTGAGGTCGCTTCGAGCTGGGAGTATCCCGACACCAACGAGCTGATCACGTCGCCGACCTTCGTTCCGCGAAACGTCGGCGCAGATCCGACCGCGAGCAGTTATGCCGGCGGGCAGCCGGGTGGCCACGACGGCTATGTGGTTCAACCGGTGTTGAGCGACGACGGTTTTCGTGTCGAGGTTTTCGACGCAGCCAACGTCGGCGCTGGCCCGATCGCGGTCGCGCACGGGAGCAAACGTGAACGGGTGCCGTTGTTGTTGCACTCGGCATGGATGCCGACGCGCGATCGCCTCGTCGATGCACCACGCGTGCGGTTTGCCGATGAACTCACCGACGCGAGGCTCGCCAACCTCGACGACGCGCAACGCGCGGCGGTGCACCTGGTTGCTGCCGAGCTCGATAGCTAGCCGAGTTCGATGGCTAGCTGTCCGACGGCAAGCCGTGTGCGATGGCTAGCCGTCCATCGTCATTCGCCCTCTGGGGTCGTGGGAGCGCGATAGCCAGCGAGCAGGCGTTCGATCGTTTCGGTCACCAGACGATCTTCGAACGCGGGCGTGAGTCCGAGGTCGAGTTGTAACACTGTGGCGACTCCGTGGATCGCGGCCCAAAACGTGAGCGCGGCGAGCAGGGGATCGTCGGTCACGAGTTCACCCGCTGCAACCCCGTTCTCGATGGCAGCGGCCGCGAGGCCAAAGGCCTCGGTTGCGGCAGGCAGCTCGTGTTCGCTGCGCGTTTGCCCGTCGGGCAGGCCAGGCGGGAAAAGGAACATCACTCGAAACAACTCGGGCTCTCGGCGCGCGTAGTCGACGTACACGCGGGCGTGCGCACGTATCTGCTCGCTCGCGGCAGCGCCCGCGGTGTCGGCAAAGGCGTCGACGAGCGTGGCGAACTCGAGTTCGGCGACAGCCCGCAGCAGGTCACGTTTGTCGCGTACGTGCGCGTACAACGCGGCCGCAGTCACGCCGAGGTGGGACGCCAAACGGCGCAGCGACAACGCTTCGAGCCCCGCCGCGCTGATCAGCTCGCGAGCCTCGGCGACGATCTGCCCGCGCTGCAGCGCTGCGCGCGGCGCCGACGCGGTCATTTCGTCACGTCGAATTCGGTTGCGTAACCGTCGAGCAGGTGCGGGCGTGGCGAGCCGGGATCGGGCATGAAGTCGACCCCGAGATACGAGCCCGGTTTCAGGTCGAGCCATACGTAACCAGTGAGTCCGGCCGACAACGCGCCCATCCCTCCGAGCGCATCGAGCGTCGCGGCGGGCGTCTTGTTGTTGGCCAAGTCGTCGAGTAGCTGTTCGAGCTCGCCGGCCTTTAGCGGCTCGTTGAGGCCGAGGATGGCGAGTTCGTGCAGGCCGGTGCCTGTGGCCGCCGGCGCCGACGTTGCTCGCGTGTCGGTGTTGGTGACGCGGTACCAGCCACGGGTGAGCCGGTCGGGTAGTAGATACCCGTCGGCAGACATGTCGATGGCGCCGACGACGCGCTCGCTCGATTCGGTCGGCCGCGCATCGGCGGCCGGGCCGATGTCGAACATCGTGGTCATGCCTGACAACGCGTGGGCCACGCCGTGGGCGTCGGGCACGTAACACATCGCCAACACGATTCCCTCGGGCAGGTTCACCAACGCGTCGACGCTTTGGCCGGGTCCGACATAACTCACGCCACCCAACATGTCGACGTACGCGATCGCGGCCGAACCCGAGGAGTCGCCACCTGCCGCGGCGGCGAGTTCGGCGAGATCCACACCGTCCTTTGGCGCCGCGAACATCACTTGATGGGCTTCGCGACCGCGGTTGTGAAAACTCACTCGTGTCCAGCCCGCGCGCAGCGGCGCCGGCGAAGCCGAGCTGCTGTGCTCGCCGGCGGCAGCCGGGCTGCCCTGCTCACCGGCGGCAGCTGAGCTGCCGTGCTGCTCGACGGCGAATGAGTACTCCGTGCCGACGATGTCGAGGCGTTGCACAGCCGCCGGCACCGTGCCCGAGGCAGCGTCGGGATCCGGCTGGCCCGCAGTGCGTTCTGAGGCCGCGCCTGTGTCGCCAGTGGTCGTGTCGCCACAGGCCGCAAGTGCCATGCAGCACACGGCCACGCAGCCGATCAGTCGGGTCGCTCGAAAGATGCCCGCACGCAACATGGGGCCGACACTAGAAGCAGCAGGGTCCTCGGTGGCTCACGATGCCGGTGTCAGACTCAACGGCAATGGGCCATCGCCACTCTGGACACGGGCACGACGACCACGTCGATGCGGTCGCATCGCCGCGGGCTCTTCGCGTTTTGTGGGCGCTGGTGTTGGCCTCTGTGGCCCTCGCGCTCGTGATTGTGGTCGCGACGTGGCCACACGACCGGCCGCAGGCGGCCGAGCAGCTCGCCGTCGACCCGGTCGGCGCGCGGATCGAGTCCGTCGAGGTGACCGACTGTTCGTATGGCGCGGGCCTTAAGTGTCAACAAGCTTCAGGCGTGGTGACCGGCGGCGCCGGCGCAGGCGATGACTTCACGCTCGAACTGGCCGTCGATGCAGGCTCGGTCCGGGTTGCGGCTGGCGACGACATCTTGGTCCAGCGCTCCGACGCCGGCGGCACGGTCACGTACCTGTACTACGACCACGAACGCGGGAGTTCACTGACCGTGTTGTTGGTCGTGTTCGCGGTGGCCGTCGTGGTGCTGGGGCGCATCCGCGGGCTCGGCGCGTTGGCCGGGCTGGTCGTCTCGGTTGCGTTGATCGTCGGGTATGTGGTTCCGTCGCTGATCGACGGCCACGACGCGGTCGTGGTGAGCCTTGCGGCGGCCACCATCATCGCCACGTTGGCTTTGGTTCTCGCGCACGGCAAAGGCGCCACGACGGCGGTCGCGTTGGTGTCGAGCCTCGCGGCGTTGGCCGTCACCGGCGCGTTGTCGTACGTCTTCGTGCGTTTGACCCATCTGAGTGGCCTGAGCGACGAAAACGTCCAGTTTCTCAGCGCGTTACAGACCCCGATCGATGCTCGAGGCCTGTTGTTGGCCGGGATGGTGATCGGCGCGCTCGGCGTGCTCGACGACGTGACGGTCACCCAGGTCTCCGCGGTCGCCGAGCTGCGACGGCTCCAGCCCGACGAGTCGTCGGCGCGGATCTACACGCAAGCCTTGCGGATCGGCCGCGACCACATTTCGTCGACCGTGAACACGCTCTTTTTGGCCTACGCAGGAGCGTCACTGTCGCTGCTCTTGGTGTTTGCGCAGTCAGGGCGCAGCCTGAGTTCGGTGGCAGTGTCCGACGTGGTCGCGACAGAGATCGTGCGAGCGCTGGTCGGCTCGATCGGGCTCGTCAGCTCGGTGCCGATCGCCACGGGTCTCGCGGCGTTGGTCTTACGAGCCCCGGAGCCCGATGCGCCGCGGGCGGGCCGGCGGTCTCGGACCAACGCCGGACCCGAGTATCACGACGAGCACGGGCACCAGTCGAGCTGACAACGACCGTTCACGTTGGATCTGCAGCGGGCGGTTGAGCCCGTTGCCGGGTGACGTACTAGTCGTCGAACGCTTCGATGCCCGCGGCTCGCAGCCGCTCGACGTTTGCCCGCATGGTCGCGAGGACGTCCGGGTCGTGGCCGCGCCAATCGAGGAGCTCGCCGACCACGCGCAGCGGCTCGCGAGAGCGGTACGACTTCGTCGGATTGCCGGGGAACTTCTTGTTGGTCAGATTGGGGTCGTCTTCGAAGGGCCCGGTCGGCTCGACGATGTACACGCGACCGCGCCCCTCTCCCTCGGCGAGTTCCGCGCCCCACACGGCAGCCTCAACCGTCGCTGCGAAATAGACGTTGTTGGCGATCCGTCGCGACCCGTAGTTGGAGCGCCAGCCCGGCGCGATGACAGACCCGACTGCGACGTCGGCCTTGGTCCCGTGGTAGTAGGTGGTTGGCGTCGCGGCGCCGTGCTGCCCAGGCTCCATCGCCGCCATCGTCGCGCGAGTCGTTGCGCACCTACGCGGCAGAGTCCGATACCCCACGACGGGCGAAACTCCGCCGCGTGTTGCATCCGCCGCGGCAAGAGTTGCCGGCGAGATGACGTACCCACCGTGTTCTCGCTCCCTACTGCGTAAGCGCGTGCCGGGCGAGCAGCGCACACTGTGACGATCCAGCCGGGGCAACGATCGCCAATCGAATGGCTCGCACAGCCGACCACGACACTCGGCAAACTCCAACGCGGCACCGGCCTCGGCTACCTCGAGGCGCTCGAACTCCCGGCCGACGAAGCGGCCGAGCTGGTGTGGAGGTGTGTCGTACGCGAACCGCGGTGGGATCGCCAGCTCGAGGCCCGCGGCCAGTACTACGCCGATCTCATCAGTGATCTGCCCGCGTTCGACCTGGAGCGACTGCGGCCGCAGTATTGCCCAGCGCCGGAGCCCGACTCCTATGACGACCACCGGCTCGTGGTCAGCGTGTTGTCGAAGCTGGCGTCGGCAAGCCCGAGCGGGGGCAATCTGGCCCACGTTGGGGTGTCCGGCGCCGTCGACGTGCTCTTCGACCACGTCGCCCACGGTGATCACCTAGACGCCACATTCGCGATCTCTCAACTGCCAGGCGGGCTGTACACGCGGTTGCCGGCGCTGCTCGCCGCGCGCCTCGATCCCGAAGGGCGTGCCGACATCGTGTCGGAGTTTTATGAGGAGATCCCTTGGCGCGAGTTGGCCGCGGATCACCCGTGGATCAACGACGCGTTGCGCAGGTGCCAGCAACGTCGCGCGGAATATGACGCCACGTTCTGGCCGTCGCCGCCTTCGTCGCTTTCGGCGCAGGAGCTGTTGGCCTACCCCTGGCCTCAGCGCCCTCGTCGCGAGACTGAGGTGCGTTCGAGCAAGGGGCTCTTGCCCGGCGAGCTGGAGCTTGTACGCGCCGCCGCTCGGAAGGGAACTGGCCACACGCGAGCGATCGCGATGCGCGCGCTGGGCGTGTTGCAGGACCCATGCGTGATCGACGTCGCGCAGGACATTCTCAAGCGGGGCGACCCCGACTTCGCCCACCGGGAGATCGACCTCGCGACGCGCTATTTCCGGGCGCTGCACCCCCGCGACACCTTGGAGCTCGCACGGAAGTGGGCGCTCGCCGAGGACGACCGCGCTTATGCCGGTTCGTGTGTGTTAGCTGAACACGGCCAGTCGCGCGACCTGCCGCTGCTGGCAAGCAGTCGAGCGCGCGTGGATCGAGCGCGACCTGTACTCGTTACCCGACTTCGTTGCCGCAGTAGTTCGCCATTCGCCCGAGCCGCCCCACGAAATGTTGTGCACAGTATTCGACGAGGGCGAGTACTCGTTCGGACGTCGTCGACTTGTGCTCGCCCTTCTTGCGGCCAACGGCGGCGTGTTTCCTGCTCGGTACGTCCCCGCTGCGTTATGGGATTGTGAGGACGACGTGTGGAGCGCGGCACTCGATCACTTTCCCCGCGGTCGGGAACCGGGCTCGCGGCGTGAACGCCGGCGCGTCGAGCTCTTGGTTGCACGGCGTGAGGCCGAGGAGCGACGGACAGCTCACCTGTGGCCCAACCGGCAAAGGGATCAGGGGTCGGCGGCGAGCTCGCCCCAAGGCTGACGGCCGCGGAGGTCGGCGACGGTCACGTGACCACTACCGAGTTGCCCGGCGGCTGAGTCGCAGATGCGCCAGTGCAGTCGCTGCCGGTGTAGTGGCTGGGACTCGACAAACACGGCGCGAACGTCGCCGGGCGCGAAGTCGCACTCGGCTTGCAGCGCGGCCATGAGCTGCTCGTGGTGCAGGTGGCCGTCGCCGAAGTTCCACCCGAGCACGAGCCCCGCGACCATTTCGCCGTCGATCTGTTCGTAACTGTCCAACGCGAGTGGTGCTGCCGCCCGCGGGATCAGCTGCGCGAGAGCACGTCCGTGTAAGTGCATCGAGCGAAAGGCGTGACCGCGCGCCATGGTGATGTCGTAGGTGCCCGGCTCGATGTTGCCCTCGAGCTGCACGCGATGAAGCGGCGCTGTCTTCACGATCGACGTGTCGAGCCGTTCGAGCGCGCCCGGTGCGAACAACCAAGCGCTCGCTGCCCAGTTGCCGGCATAGTAACGCATTGCGGGCAAAAACGAGATCTTGTCGGGCGCGAAATTGCCCCAGAGGGGGCCGATGACCAACAGCGCCAGCAAGCCCGCGACCACCCACGGCGAATCGATTTGCCAGAAGCGCTCGTCGCCGTGGGCGCCGAACAAGACGAGCCCGGAGTAGATGAAAAACACGTTCCACTCAAGTGGGACGCCCATAGGAATACTCGTGAAAATGCCGAGGTGGAACAGGACCATCAGCGCGAGGGCGGCGCCTCGCCAGGGACCCGCAGGAGCAAACGCCAACACGAGCGGGAATGCGAACTCGATCACTGTCGCGCCGTGGGCCATGAGATCGGCGCGCCGTGAGGTGCGTAAGTCGGTGGGGTAGTGCCGCCACAGGCGTTCGCGAGCTCGGCGCGAGCGAAACACAGGACTGTTCGACTGCATGATCGCCATCACTGAGGGGAAGTGATGCGTGAGCTTCGATGTCGCCGCGCCGAGCCACAACATGAGCTGTAGCGCCTTCGACCCCGACCACAGGTCTGCGGGAAACATGAAGATGGCAGCGGTGACGAGGTAGTGCTCGAATCGTGCGGCCAACAGAATCGTCTTATCGCGTAAGCCCAGGAGCACCATGACGACCACGATTGGGCCGATCTGCGCGCGCCCGACAGTGTCGGACATCAGCGCAGCCACGAGCAGCGCGAGTGTCGCGGCATAGAGGGCGACGTCGATCACGTTGCGGCGATGGCCCGCGGTCAGCGGCACCCAGCGAAATGGCCGCAGGCGGATGCTCCCGACACGAAGCCAATGCCGAACGGCGGGAAACAGTGGGCCGTAGTGACCCGTGAGCGGACCCGATCCACACCCGAGCCCGAGCACCTCGAACAACATCGTCCACAGCACAGCCTTTTGGAATGCCGCGGGCTGTGACCACCAGGTGTCGATCGACAGCGGCCCGCCGAGGCTCGGAGTGAGGGCGGCGAAGGCCAAGAAGCCGCCGACGTAGGCGACGATCTTGGTGAGGTACAAGACGTAGACGACGTCGGGGGCGCCAAATCCCTGCGTCGCCCACGTGACGCACATCCAACGAAGCCGCTCGTGCGCCCCCAGCGTTCGCCACTGCTCGATGTCAAACTCGGGAGCGTCGGGTTTAGTCAAACCCATCCGGGCCTCCTTGGCTGCAAAACTCGCTCGTGTGACGCGATCTCATCACGACCGAAGCGCCGTTGTCGTGGGCTCGGGACCAAATGGACTCGCCGCGGCGATTTTGCTGGCCCGCCACGGCGTGCGCGTCCGGGTGCTTGAGGCCGCCGAAACGCCCGGCGGCGGACTGCGCACGGCCGAGTCGACGTTGCCGGGATTTCGCCACGACGTGTGCGCCGCGATCCATCCCATGGCCGCGGCGGGTTGGGTGTTCGACGAACTTGGGATCGACGTGACGTGGCGTCACCCCGAGGTCTTGTTGGCCCACCCGCTCGACGACGGCAGCGCTGGCGTGTTGATGTCGGGGATCGAGGACACGGTGGCGGCCAACGGTTCGCCGCGGTGGGCCCGATATTTCCGGCCGATCGTCGACAACTGGGACCGGGTGACCCGCGACGTGCTCGGCCCGTCGTTGCGCATTCCTCGCGCCCCGGTGTTGCTGGGCCAACTCGGGATTCGAGCGTTGCCGCCGGCCACTCTGGTCTCGCGTTGGCTCGGCTCGCCGCGGGCTGCAGCATTGTTTGTCGGCATCGCGGCGCACACCAACACCAACCTTGGCTGGCCTATGTCGGCCAGCGGTGGCTTGGGACTCGCGGCCGCCGGTCACGTCGGCGGCTGGCCGTGCGCGCAGGGCGGGACGCAGGCGATTGCCGATGCCATGGTGGCTCGACTCACAGAGCTTGGCGGCGTGGTCGAGTGCGGTCAGAAGGTGAGTTCGCTCGCGTCGCTCGCTGCGACCACGGACCCCGGTGAGCGCGCCGCCGACGCGATCGTCTTCGACCTCACGCCCTGGCAAGTCGCGCAGATCGCGGGCGACGAGCTGCCGGCGCGCACGCCTAAGGCGTGGCGACGCTTTCGCCGCGGCAGCGGCGTGTTCAAACTCGACTACGCGTTGGCCGGTCCGGTTCCGTGGACTAACGCCGAGGCCCGTCGGGCCGGCACAGTGCACCTCGGCGGCACGTGGCAGGAGGTCGCGACGGCCGAGGCGCAAGTTCGAGCTGGCCGTGTTGCAGAAAAGCCGTTTGTGCTCGTGGCCCAGCAGAGCCTGCTCGACTCGACTCGCGCGCCGGCAGGTCGACACACGTTGTGGGCCTACTGCCACGTTCCGCGGGGCTGTACTCGCGACGTGACCAACGAGATCGAGGCGCAAATCGACCGGTTTGCCCCCGGCTGGCGCGACCTCGTGCTCGCTCGGTCGTCGATGTCGCCCGCGGCGCTTGAGGCGTACAACCCCAACTACATCGGTGGTTCGATCGACGGCGGCGCTTCGGAACTGCACCGGGTCCTGCTGCGGCCCGACATCTCGGCCGATCCGTATCGAATCGGCGATACCAACATGTGGCTGTGCAGCAGTTCCACCCCGCCCGGAGCAGGTGTCCACGGCATGTGCGGCGCCTTCGCAGCGGAGTCGGTGTTGCGTTCTTTCACATGATGGCCTTGGGCGCTGCTAGTCCGAAAGGAAGTTCGATGCCATGTCGAGCAGGGCGCCGAGGACTGCCGCACCCACGCCAACCATAAACAGCAGCCGCGTGCCGTTGTAGAACTGCGCGGCGCGATCGGGCTCGACGTCTATTCGCAAGGCTCGAGCGAGGACGTTGAGCAAACACATCACGCCGACGATCAGCAGCCCGAAGACGACCCACGCGACGTTCTCAGAGCTTCCGGAATCGGCCTTGACGAAGTTGCCAGCAAAGTTGAACAAGAAGCCGAGGATGATCCCGGTGCCGGTCACCATCGGTTGGCGGTACGACTGCAGTCGGTCGGAGCTGATCGGGTCGCTGCTGGCCGGGTGATCAGTGCCCGGGTGGTCGGTGGGTGGGTGGTCAGTGCCTGGGTGGTCGGTGGCCGGGTGGGGTTGATCAGTGGGCATCGTCACGGCCGGGAACTCTAGGCAGGCCGCGTCGCTGTGCCGGGTTCCGCGTGCCGTGAGTCGGTGGAGGCGTTCCGTGTCGAAGTCAGAGCCCGCAGATGGGAATCAGGTGCTCAAGACCAGCTCAAGATCAATTCGTACTGAGGTATCAAGCAGGCCGCGCGCGCCGCGCCTCGGCGCGCTCATGATGGGATGAACTCCGAGTCGATCGTACGGTCAAGGTCGGCCCGCAGCCGCGAGTAGTCCACTTTGGCTGCCCCGCGAAACGTGGCTAACGCCGACGCGGCGGGGACGAAGTGCGATCGCGAGAGTGGCACCAGTTCGGCAATGGGTTCGCCGTTGCTGGTCACAACAAAGGTTTCGCCCCCACGAACGGCGCGCATGATTCGACCACTCTCGTTTCGAAACTCACGCTGGCTGATCTGCTCGCTCACGTGTCCATCTGTAGCACGCAGCGCTACAGATCGACTGATGACAGGAGTCGATCGGATTGTTCGTGATCGCGTCGTTGGCGGCGTGGCGGGTGTATGTCGCAGCGGGTGGCCTACGGTTCAGGGCGTGTTAGTCGAGGGTGACTTCTGGGCCGACGGTGCCTGTGTTGTGCGCGGTGTGGTCGGGGCGTCGGTGCGCGCCGAGTTGGCGGCGGCGGTGGACGCACTTGACGCCGGCGCAGAGTTGGCCGACTTGAGCGCGCTGGCTGGATCGCTCGACGGTCCGCGGTTCGCGGCCGGTGTGGATCACTGGCGTCGTCACG
>CAZWPY010000044.1:0-23118 GCA_964635475.1 uncultured Acidimicrobiia bacterium | reverse complement strand
GTTGCCGGCCGAGGCGGCGTCGCGTGGCTCGGCCCTGGACTCGGGCCCGAGCCGGTCGCGATCTGGGAGGCCACCGGCGCGACTCGGGTGCTGGCCGCTGCACCTGGCGGGCGGTGCCTGGCCAGCGGCGACCTCGGCGGCAACGTCCGCATTGTGGATTGCTCCGGTGGTGATGAGCTCACGCTGTCAGGTTGGAGCGAGCGAGTGGAGCATCTCGCCTGGGATTCGACGGGTCGGTGGCTGGCCGTCCCCGACGGCGATACCGCGGTCCTTTGGCACCTGGATGGCTGGCGGCTGGTCGATGACGAACCTCGGACGCTGGCAGGGCCGGAGACCGAAATCTCGGCACTCGCCTTCGTTGGCGCGTGCCTGGTGGCCGGCGACCTCGGCGGAACCCTGGCGTTCTGGCCGCCGGACGACCCTCACTCCGGGGCCGTGGGCGACGTCGGGGCGCCGGTGACCTGTCTGGTGTCCGCGGGTGCGGCGATGGCCGTCGGCGCCCAGGACGGGACAATCCGCCTCGTCGACGTCCCACTGCCGTGACGAGCTGGTCCGGCCCTACGCCTTCTTTCGCGTCGACGACACGTCGACGATGCGGTGCGACGCGCCCGGCACAGCGTGAGCTGAGCGCCTGGGCTCGACGTCGGTCCCGGAACGCCGGGAG
The DNA here is from genome assembly GCA_964635475.1 of uncultured Acidimicrobiia bacterium. Taxonomy (GTDB): domain Bacteria; phylum Actinomycetota; class Acidimicrobiia; order Acidimicrobiales; family CAZWPY01; genus CAZWPY01. The sequence continues at coordinate 22,454 of CAZWPY010000044.1, read as the reverse complement.
TCGAGCGCTCGGGTCATCCGGAGTCGGAGGAGTCGAGTCGCGGACGAGAGGTCAGTGCTCGTCCCAGTGGCCGGCGTGGGCGGCGTGGCGGTGGCCGTCGTGCAGGTAGTCGACGTGGTCGCCGTGCTCGACAGTCTCGTGGCCGCAGTCGGGGCCGTGGGTGTGGTCGCCGTGGTCGGCGTGCTTGGTGTGGGTGACCTCGCACTCGTCCCAATGGCCGTCGTGCGCATGGTGGGCGTGGCCATCATGGAGGTAGTCGACGTGGTTGTCGTGGCTAACCGCGGCGTGGCCGCAGTCGGGACCATGGGTGTGGGTATGGTCGGCGTGCTCGATGCAGGTCGTCATGAGCGTGCTCCTTCTGTTGCGTGGGTGATGGCGTCGAGAGCGATGTGCACGATGTGCTCGTCGGCGATCGTGTAGGCGATCTCGCGGCCGCGGCGGCGGCCGGTGAGCACGTGGGCGTTCTTGAGGATCTTGAGGTGCTGGGAGACGAGCGGTTGGCTGGCGCCGAGCGACGTGACGAGGTCGTGGACGCAGCGTTCGCCGTTGCGGATCTCGAGGACGATGCCGAGGCGGAGCGGGTGGGCGAAGGCCCTCAAGAGCTCAGCTGCCGCATCTAGGTCCGACACATCAGCAGATGCTAATACGATGATGAGTCCGGACGCACCCCTGCCGATGGTCAGGACGAAGCGGAGCAGCGCGTCCGGGGCCGGGGTGTCGCGACGTCGGGCACCCTCACCACGGGGTAAGGGTGGCGGCGTGGGCGAGGAGCTCGTCGGGCACCCGTACCTGGGGGGTGAGGTTGCGCCGGTTCCGTGGGTCGACGCGAGCGGTGCAGCCACCGAGGAGGAAGTGGATGCTGACGGTCCCGTCGGCCTCGAGGACGAGACGATGGGTGGTGCGCCCCTGGCAGTCGAGTATCTCGCTGGTCGCGAGCGCTTCCCGCCAGCTCATCGCGCCGCTTGTCCCAGTGGATGGCGGAGCCGGGCACGGGCCAGGGTGGCGACCTGCGCGGCGCGGTCCTGGTCCGGGCGGGGTGGGGTCTGCTCGAGGTGGGAGGGTCGCGCCCCGGTGGGGTCGGCGAGCCATCTGGTCACGGCGCCGATGTCGTGGTCGCTGAGTATCTTGGCAAACCAGTGCTGGGTGCCGTCGTCTTCGATGGCGACGACGACATTGGACCATCGGCACGGCCCGAGGCAGGGGGTGATCTCCAGGTTCGGGCTGACGGCGTGGAGGGCGTCGAGGTGGGCGTCGTGATCGACGTCGGGGTGCTTGGAGGTGCCGCAGCAGCAGCCCCGACAGGCGAGGGTCAGCACGGGCGGCTCTCGATGGTGCCGTCGGCTCGGCCGATTAAGACGCCCGCGCCGGTAGGGAGCCACGCCACGCTGGACGCGCTCGTGGGATCCTCGATGACGTCCAGCGGGTCGATCGGCGTGGCAGCTTTGCGAGGGGAGGGCCAGATGGCGATGCGGCCGTCGGCGCCGGCGGTGGCGAGGCGGTCGCCGCCGGGCTCCCAGGCAAGGGCGGTGATGTGGCGCTCGTGGGCGGTGCCGTAGGCGGGGGCGGAGCCGGCGGGCCCCTTGCCGCCGAAGTCCCACACGGTGAGCTCGCTCAGGCAGGCGGACGCCATCCAGCGACCGTCGTCGCGGAAGGCGAGCTGTTCGACTTTGGAGGGGTAGCCGCTCATCTGCAGGTCGCCGCCGGACCACAGCCTCCAGAGATGGATGCTCTGGTCTTGGGCGCCGGCGCACACCCACCGGCCGTTGGGCGACACCGCCAGGGATAGCAGCGATCCCTTCCAGGTCAGGTCGCGGGCCGGGCTCACGTCGGGGAGGCGGTCGGGTTCGTACCAGCGGATCCCGCCGTACGCGGCGACACCGACGCGTCGCCCGTCGACCGACCAGGCGACCGCAGTGATCGTCGATCGCTCCTCATCGAAGGCTGCGGGGCTCACGCCATCGGTGTCGAGGAGGTGAAGCCGCCGGCCGGCAGCGACCGCCAGCCAGCGCCCGTCAGGTGACCAGGCGGCCGCGGGGACCCATGCCCCCAGGTCGATGACGGCCCGCTCGCCGCCGTGTTGGTCGTAGATGCGCACGTGACCGTCCTGGCCGCTGATCGCCAGAAGGTCGCCCGCTTGCGACCACGTTGCGGCGAGCACGCCGAGGTGGTGGTCGGCGAGCTTGGCGACGACGTCGCCGGTGGCGAGGTCGACGACGACGGCATCACCCCCAAGGGACCCGCACGCGGCCACGGTGCCCGCGGGGTTAGGTCGCGCCGCCGTCACCCAGTCGGTGAGCGCGACCCGCCAGGTGGCGTCGCCGGTCACGGGACCAGGCATGCCCGGAAGCCCTGCTCGAGCTGGGCCCGGTCGAGGTTGCGGCCGATGAACACCAGCCGGTTGACCCGGTCCTCGCCGGCCTGCCAGGCCCGGTCGGCTCGGCCATCGAGGAGCATGTGCACGCCCTGAAACACGTAGCGCTCCTCCCAGCCGTCGATGGCGAGGATCCCCTTGGAGCGGAAGATGTCCGCCCCCTTGTCCCGCAGCAGCGGGCTCAGCCACCCGTTGAGCCGATCGACGTCGACCGCGCCGCGCACTTCGATGCCGACGGAGCTGACGCTCTGGTCGTGCTGGTGCTCGGCGTCGAGGTCGAGGAAGGACGGGTCCTCGGCGAGGACCCGGTCGAGGTCGAAGGCTCCGACGTCGAGGATGGCGTCGAGGTCGACCTTCCCGTAGGCGGTGCGGATGATCGGCGCCAACCCGTTGATCGAGCGGATGCGGGCCTCGAGCTCTGCCAGCTCGGCGGGGTCCGGGACCAGGTCGACCTTGTTCAGCACGACCCGGTCGGCGAAAGCGAGCTGCTCCACCGCCTCGTTCTCGACTCCGGTCGGCTTGTCGTCGTCGAGGTGCGCAAGGAGGTGCTTGGCGTCGACGACCGTCACGATGGCGTCGAGGCGGAGCTGGCTGGACATCTCGTCGTCGACGAAGAAGGTCTGAGCCACCGGTGCCGGGTCGGCGAGCCCAGTCGTCTCGATCAGGATCTGATCGAAGCGGTCCCGGCGCTTCATCAGGTTGCCGAGGATGCGGATGAGGTCACCGCGGACGGTGCAACAGATGCACCCGTTGTTCATCTCGAAGATCTCTTCCTCGGCGTCGAGCACGAGGGCGTCATCGATGCCGACCTCGCCGAACTCATTCTCGATCACCGCGATTTTCAGCCCGTGCTGCTCGGTGAGGATGTGGTTCAGGAGCGTCGTCTTCCCCGAGCCGAGAAACCCGGTCAGGACGGTAACAGGGACCTTGTCATTCGCGGCCATACCCGCACCTTACCAGGAATAAGGCTGAGTCCTATTCCTATCCCTGCAGAGATCCGTCGACCCGTCAGGCGCAGCGGGCGCAGACGCCGAGGATGTCGAGACGGTGTCCACGAGGACGGAACCCGGTGTCGCCGATCGCCCTTTCGATCGCGGTCTCAAGCGAGCGCTCGCTGCGCGTCGGAATCACGAAGTCATCGACCCTGCCACACACTGAGCACACGAGGTGGTGGTGGTGGCCGATGAGCTCCTCGGAGAGCTCGAACCGGGCGCGCTCGTCGCTGCCGATCACTCGCTGGACGACCCCGGCGCTCTCGAGCGTGGTCATGTTCCGATACATCGAGCTCACCGTCAGCTTGGGCCGCGTCTCGATCAGATCCGGGACGGTGGAGGGGCGACCCCGATCGAGCAGGAGCTCAACGAGCTCGCGCCGCCCCGACGTGTAGACCTGCTCGGCCTGCCGCAGCCTGGCGGCCACGAGATCGTGTACCTCGCTCCGGTTGATGCTCACGGCCGAACGCTACCGCCTTCTCGTTGCTTCAGGAACGGGACCCATTCTGGTTCGATTTGAATGGAACCACTCTGGTTCGATTTGAATGGAATAGGACCAAGACCTATTCTTATTCAGTGCTACGCGTTTTGAGACCTGCCTTTCTTGTCGCCGCTGTGATCGGGCTCGTGGCCGGAGGCTTGTCGGCCTGCGGTGAGGACAGTTCCACCACCGCAAGCTCGACGCCGCCACCCTCCGCCGGGGCGGCGTCATCGATCACCGTGGCCGCCGCCTTCTACCCCATCGAGGAGATCGTCCGGACGGTCGGCGGCGACGCCGTGGAGGTGGTCGACCTCACCCCCGCCGGCGGCGCACCCCACGACCTCGAGCTCAGCCCGCGGAAGGTCGAGCAGCTTCAGGGCGCCGACATCATCTTCTTCCTCGGCCGCGGGTTCCAGCCCAGCGTGGAGCAGGCGGTGGCGGCGCTCCCTGACGATGTCGTGAAGGTCGACCTGCTCGACCACGTCGACCTCCTGCCGGTCACCCCGCAGCTGGCCGGTACCGCGGGCGAGGTCGACGGCGAGGTGCTGGCTGGAAACACTGACCCGCATGTATGGGTCGACCCCGCCAACATGGTCACGATGGCCGGCGTGATCGAACAGGTCCTGGCCGACGCACTGCCCTCCGAGGCGTCGAGGCTCGCGGCCAACGCCGACGCCTACGAGACCGACCTCCGGCAGCTCGACTCCGACTTCTCTGCCCAGCTCGCCCACTGCGAGAGCCGCACGATCGTGACCAGCCACCGGGCCTTCGAGTACCTCGCCCACCACTACGACCTCACCCAGATCCCCATCGCGGGGATCTCCCCCGACGAGGAGCCCGACCCCGCCTCCCTCGAAGCCGTCGCCGCCGCGGCCAGGGCCGACGGCGTGACCACCGTGTTCTTCGAAGAGCAGGTGCCCCGTGACCTCTCCGAGACGATCGCCCGCGAGATCGGCGCCACCACCGACGCTCTCGACCCGGTGGAGACCATCACCCAGGACCGCCTCGACGCCGGCACCACCTACCTGACCATCCAGAGGGCCAACCTCGCCTCCCTCGTGCAGGCGCTGCGCTGCGGATGACCGACATCGCCCTCGCCCTCAGCGGGCTCGGCGTGACCTACGGCGCCACCACTGCGCTCCGTGACGTGACCTGCTCCATCGGTTGGGGCGAGCTGGTGGGCGTCGTCGGGCCCAACGGCGCCGGCAAGTCGAGCCTGTTCCGCGCCATCTGCGGCCTGGTCGACCATACCGGCGCCGTGAATCTGTGCGGGCAGCGTTGCCACCACCGCCGCGACCGGGCCGGGGCCGGCTTCATCCCCCAACGCAGCGACATCGACCCCGACTTCCCCATCACCGTCGCCGAGCTGGTCCTCACCGGGCGCCGCCGTTACCGGCGGGCCTGGCAACGTCCCACGGGCGCGGACCGGACCGCCGCTGCCGACTGCATCGAGCGCGTCGGGCTGGCCGGCCGGGAGCGCGACGCCATCGGCACGCTCTCCGGCGGGCAGCTCCAGCGGGCGATGCTCGCTCGCTCTCTCGCCCAGGGCGCCGACCTGCTGCTCCTCGACGAGGCCCTTTCCGGCGTCGACACCCCCACCACCGGCGACCTGTTCACACTCTTCGACGACCTCACCAACCGCGGCGCCACGGTGCTCGTCGCCACCCACGATCTCGCCCTCGCGCGGCACCGGTTCCACCGGTGCCTCGGCATCAACCAGACACTCATCGCCGACGGCGCACCCCACGACGTCCTCGACGGCGCCGCGCTCGAGGCGATCTACGGCAGTGGCCCAAAGGCCGTGTGATGCTGCACTGGCTCACCGACCCCTACCAATCGCAGTTCATGCGCCACGCCGGCGCCGTAGCACTCCTCGTCGGGGTCCTCAGCCCCGCCGTCGGCGTCTGGATCGTGCTCCGTCGTCTCGCCTACATGGGCGACGCCATGAGCCACGCCACCCTCGCAGGCGTCGCCGCCGCCTACCTCCTCGGCTACAGCATCATCCTCGGCGCCCTCGCCGCCGGCCTCGTCATGGGCGCCGCCGTCGCCCTGCTCAGCACCCACCGTCGTCTCGGCGCGGACGCCATCATCGGCATCGTCGAAACCGGGCTTTTCGCGCTCGGGGTCATCCTCATCACCAACAGCGACAACATCGGCATCGACCTCAGCCACTTCCTGTTCGGTCAGATCACTACGGTCACCGCCACCGACCTCACGACTAACGCCGCTCTCGCTGCTGTCGCGCTCGCGGGGATCGCCCTGAGCTTCGGCGACCTCCGCATGACGACGTTCGACCCCCAGCACGCGTCTCAGGTTGGCGTGCGCGTCGGCACCCAACGCTTCGTCCTCCTCGTCGCGCTGTCGATCGCCATCGTCGTCTGCCTCTCCACCGTCGGCATCCTCATGTCGATCGCCATGCTCGTCGTCCCTGCCTCCACCGCCGGCATGCTCACCCACCGCGTCACCACCATGACCTTCGCCGCCATCGGCATCGGCGCCACGGCGTCCCTCGGTGGACTCACGCTCAGCTACCACCTCGCGTCCCCACCCGGTGCCACCATCGCCCTCGTCGCCGTCGCTATCTGCGTCGCCGTTTTTCTCGGCACCTCATCCGCCGCCTCGACCGGCTCGGCCAGTACTAGCGCCCGCCTCGTGCACGCGGCCCGGCTGGGCCGACGACGGGCTACGCCGCAGCGCGTCAAAGCGTGACCTGATTCGATCCGATCGCATCAGAGAGGAGATCGCCCAGCATCTCCCGCTCGTGCGGTTCGAGGTGCCCAGTCGCGTGCGAGTCGGCATGCTCCTCGCACGCATGACGCAGCGAAGCGTCGCCCGGGTTGTCGCTGCCTGGCAACGACGGCAGGTCGGTCACACGATCCAAAGGCACGGTCGAGAGGAAACCGCAACGTGTTGGACCCGATCGTGTATGACTCGTCGCAACGCGATTGTCATCGCAACACCGACCTCTCGATGCCTACGGCCACCGACGAGCGCAACCGGCCTAAGCATCGATTCGGAAAGGTTGGCGGCAGAGGGGATGCCAAGGACGCAGATCGTTGTTCGGCTGGGGATCTCTCGGAACGCGGTGGCGTCGACACCGCCGCCGAGGTCCGAGTCGGGAGCGCAACACCGTGAGCGCAACGTGCCGGCGGCGGTCGAAACGTCGGTCGATATGGTCCTCAAGCCGATCTTACAGGGGCCGCGCCGCCACCACCGCGCCGACGACTGCCGCCACGGTCGACTCGTCGGCAACGAGGCCGAACACCTGCCCGACCACAACCGACACAACGAGTGCTGATCGCCAACAGCGGCGTCGTCTCGGCCGCGTGCCTCCTTCGGCCGACCGAGCGTGTCAGGCTGGCGGCGATGAGATCGCGTGTACCACCGCCGTCGAGGCCGTAGGCGTGCCGGCTCTGCGGATTGATCTGAGAAGTCGGCGCGAGATGGTGGCCGCGAGGATGATGATCCGCGGCTTGAGCTTGTCTGAGAAGCTGAAGTCGCTAGTGCTTCTCGACATCGCACGCCCGGCCGACGATGCGTTTTATCGGCAGCCCGAGGGTCTCGACGCGTTTCGCCCGGGTGAGGTGCTCGACGTTCGAAGGGTCGAGGTCCGCACGCTGCGCCGACTGGTCAAGGTCGATGCATGGCAGGTGAAGTTCCGCTCCACCGACGCGCGGGGGGCCGCGGTGTCGGGAGTCACGACCGTGATGATTCCCCGGCGGACGTTCGCCGGATCGGTCAGACCGCTGCTCTCCTACCAGCCCGCGATTGACAGCTTGGGGGCGATGAACGACCCCTCGGTCACGCTGCGGAACGGCGGTCAGCTGGAGTTTCCCTTCATCGCCCGCGCGCTCCGCCGAGGGTGGGCGGTGGTTGCCACCGACTACACCGGACCCAGGCACGCCTTTGGCGTTGGTCTGGTCGCGGCCCGTTTGGTACTCGACGGCATTCGTGCCGCTCTCGACGTCGAACCCGCCGGACTTGATGCCGCCACGCCCGTCGGTCTGTGGGGCTACTCGGGCGGAGCGCAGGCAACCCTCTTTGCGGCTGAACAGCAGGCTGCCTACGCGCCAGAGCTCAACATCGTGGGCGCCGCTGCGGGGGGCATCACGGGTGACCTCACGTCGGCCCACCGCGTTTTCGAGGATGGCAGCCTCCTTAGCGGAGTGTGGTTCGGTGCGATGATCGGCATCAGCCGCGAGCTGGATCTTGACCTTCTCGGCTCCATGACCCCCTATGGGCGGGCTCTGGTGTCCTCAGCGTCCGAGATGACCTTCGACCAGCTCCTCATGAGCTTTCCGTTTCTTCGTTTGGGCGAGTACCTGACTGTCTCGAGCGTGCTCGAGATCCCGGGGATGCGAGCCGTCCCGAACGGGTTCGGGCAGGCCGCTCCCGTGACCAGGATGTACGTGTACCACCCTGCGCGCGATCAGAATCGTTCCGTCGCGGAGGTGGACGAGATCGTTGAGACATACCGCCGCGACGGTGTCGACGTGACGTACCGCGTGTTTCGATTCGGCAAACACATGACCGTGGCGATCACTGCGGCACGGAGCGCGATCCGGTTTCTGAGCGAGCGATTCGACGGCCCGCCCAGCGCTCAACGTGAGACTCGCGACTCGAACTGACTCTGATTTCCGCGATCTCGCTATTGGGGAAGCACAGCTGCCGAGCTCATACCTCGACCGCAGCAACGGCCAGTCAGGACGACGAACAGACGGGACCGAGCGGACTCCAACGAGCTCAGCGCGTCGCCGGGAGAGCTGTGCGGGTGAGTCCCGCGTCACGATCAGCGGCGTAGACGGTACCGTCAGGTCCAGCGAAGCCCCGGAACCTTGTGGCACAAGAAGGAACGGCACCTTCCTGGACCGGACGGCACCAACCCCGTCCCGTCCATAACCCTAGGTGGCAGCCCCAAATCCTTCTCCCGGCCACCAACGAAGAGCCCAGTACGGGGGCCCTTTCCCGAGAGATCGAACAGAGTCCCCCTGACCTTGGCGAAAGGGGCTGGATGTAAGCCGCCGTCAGAACAATGCTCTGCGGGCGAGAGACTGACGGTGGGCCTGCACGTCAGCGGAGGGCGGGGAGTTTGACCTCGAGGCGGGCGCCACCGTCTGGGTTGTCGGCAACTTGGATGGTACCGGTGTGGCGAACGACGATGTCGTACGCGATGGCCAGTCCGAGGCCGGTGCCGCCGCGGCCAGCGGTGCGGGCGTGGTCGAGCCGGGTGAATCGTTCGAACACTCGCCGACGGTCGGCTTCAGGGATGCCTGGCCCGTCGTCGTCGATGACAAGGCTCGCGATACCGTCGCTTTCGCTCAGTGTGATGGCAACGTGGGTGCGGGCGTGGCGGGTCGCGTTGTCGAGGAGGTTGCGGACGAGGCGGCTGAGCTGGTCGGGGTCACCGAGGACGAGAGCAGCGGACACGCGTCCTAGGTCGAGGCTGTGGCCGGCGGCGCGTGCGCGTCGCGCTTCGCGGAGAACGATGTCGTCGAGGTCGATGGGTTCGGATCGCCAGACGGTGGAGGTCTCGTCGGCACGGGCGAGTTGAAGCAGGTCGTCGACCAGGCGTTGCAGCGCGACGGTTTCGGCAAGCAGCTCCCGGAGTGTGCCGTCGATGTCCCTCTCGCCGTGGTGCGCCAGGTCGAGCTCAAGGTGGGTACGGATGCGAGTCAGAGGGCTACGCAGTTCGTGGGAGGCGTCTGCGGTGAACCGCCGTTGTCGTTGCGTCGATTCGGCGATGCGGTCGAGCATGGCGTTCATGGTCGTGGCGAGCCGCGCGACCTCGTCAGCCGTAGATGGAACGGGGACGCGCCGGTCCAGACCTGATCCCCCGATGTCGGCGACCTCCGCCCGGATGGCTTCGACCGGTCTCAGTGTGCGGCCGACGAGCCACCACACGAGCGCGGCCAGCACGATGGTGGCGAGTGGCAGTGTGACGAGGAGTGAGGTGGTGAGGATGCGGATGCTGTCGTTCAGGTCATCGACGTTCTCGGCGACGTGGAGCACCGCGGGTCCAGCGATCGTGTCGACGGGTCGGCTGAGGAGTCGGAACGAGTCGTCTTCGATGGGGAGGTCGTGCACGGTGCGAACGATCTGGTAATCGACCGCGTCGCCGCCGTGCAGCGGTGCGGCGCCATCGAGGTTGGGGGTGGCCGCGAGCACGGTGCCGTTGGTGGTGACGAGTTGCGCGAGGCGGTCCTCGTCGTTGCTGCTGGCGAATGCGTCGGTCGGGTTGCGGGCGTAGTCGGCCAGCAGCGAATCGGCGCGCACTTCGAGCGTGTGGTCGAGGTTGGCGACGAGCTCGCGACGCTGCACGCCGACGAGCGCGATGGCGATAGTTGCCAGGAGCGCAGCGGCGAGGACGGTGGCCGCGGTCGTGATCCGGGCCCGGAGCGACCAGCCCTTCGCCACGGCTGTCACTCGCGATCGGCCGCTGCGAGGCGGTAACCGGCGCCTCGCACGGTCTCGATGTCGTGGCGACCGAAGGGCTCGTCGATGCGTTGACGGAGGCGGCGGATGTACACCTCCACGATGTTGGGGTCACCGTCGAAGTCGTATGGCCAGACCCCGCTGAGGATCTCGTTTTTGGCGATCACGTGGCCGGCGCGGCGGACCAGGAATTCGAGTACGTCGAATTGGCGGGCGGTCAAATCGACCTCGGTGGCGCCACGCCACACGCGCCGCGCAGCTGGCTCGATCCGCAGGTCGCCGACCGTGACGGGCGCCGGGTTGCGGTCGCCGCTACGGCGAAGCAAGGCGCGGATCCTGGAGACGAGCACCGGGAAGGAGAACGGCTTCACGACGTAATCGTCGGCCCCGGTGTCGAGTGCCTCGGCCTCGTCGAGGTCGCCGTCTTTGGCAGTGAGCATCAAGATCGGGGTCCAGTTGCCCGCGGCTCGAAGATCTCGGCAGATTTCGTAGCCGTTGCGGCCGGGCAGCATGATGTCGAGCACGATTAGGTCGTGGGTGCCTTCTGTCGCTAGCCACAGGCCCTTGGTGCCGTCGTGAGCGACCTCGACGCTGAACGCCTCCGCGTGGAGGCCTCGCTTGACGAGCGCGGCGAGTCTCGTGTCGTCCTCGACCAGCAACACCTTCACACCTCAAGCGTGCCACCCGAAGCTGACCGGGCGCTGACTGTCGAGGCGATACCGACGGCGTCGGTTCAGGTCAGGGTCAGCGACGATGTCGCATCGTTGTGGCGTGGCTCCCACGTGAGGGGTCCGAGAACAGGAGGTTGACGATGCACACCAGAACGCGACGGATGGTGGTCGGTGTCGGAGTCCCGACCCTGGCCATTGCAGGCATCGGGCTAGGTGTGGCAGCGGCCGGCACTGGCGATGACGCTGAGGCGCCGATCAGCGGTCCGGCCCTTGAGCGCGCGAGCGCGGTGGCCCTTGACTTCCTCGGCGGCGGTCGAGTCACCGACACCGAGGTCGGCGACGAGGACAGCTACTACGAGGTGGAGGTGACCTTCGACGACGGACGCCAGATCGACGTCCAACTCGACCGTGACTTCGCCGTGGTCACCGCTACCGACGACGTCGCCGAACCCGGCGACATCGACTGAACGGGACCATTTCGTGAAGCGCGCACTGGCCGCCATCGCCCTCACCACGACTGCGTTGTTCATCATCGGTGCCGCGACCGCGTGCGGCCGTGACGACGCCACCACCAACAGCACCCCAGTCATCGATCCCGGCGACGGTGGCCGATACACCCCGGTCATTGATCCGGGCGAGTTCTCGGTGAACATCGACAACTCGTACCTGCCGCTGCGCCCCGGCGCTCGCTGGCAGTATCGGGAGACCGACGCGCAGGGCGAGACCGAGGACATCACCGTTGAGGTGCTCGACGGACATCGCGAGGTCATGGGGGTCCAGACCGTCGTCGTGCACGACGTGGTTACCGCCGACGGCGAGGTCATCGAGGATACCTATGACTGGTACGCCCAAGACTCGCGCGGCAACGTCTGGTACTTCGGCGAGGACACCACGGCGTTCCATGACGGCGTTGCCAGTACCGACGGGTCGTGGGAGGCCGGCGTCGATGGTGCCATGCCCGGCATCGCCATGCTCGCCCATCCCGCCGTCACCGAGAACGGGTACCGTCAGGAGTTCTTCGCCGGTCGCGCGGAGGATATGGGTCAGGTCATCGGTGTCGGCGCCACCGTCACCGTCGGCGACGACACCTACCACGACGTGGTCGTCACGAGAGACTGGACACCCCTCGAGCCCGACGTCATCGAGGAGAAGTACTACGCCCCCGGCGTGGGCTTCGTCAAAGAGGTCAAGACCGCCGGTGGCGCCGCCACCGTCACCCTTGTCCACCACGAACCGGGCGTTCGGTAGCGGGTACGACGTCCGAGGTCGATCGATCCCAGGCGCTGTGAATTGGGATGGTTGGTAGATGGCCCTCTCCGAACACTCGTCGACGGCCACGGCGTCGCAATTCCGCTCGATGCAGTTGCCCCGGCGGGACATTGCTCGTGGTTAGCCACGGCCTCGCGCCCGTTGTGCCTGCCGAGCGCCCGACTGTCGCACGTTGTGACGCGCTCGTCTGGGGATGGGCGGTCAGACGCTGAGGTCGGGGGGTGCTGGTGGGTGGTGGTGGTCGTGGACCGGCTCTGCTGAGGCGCTGCCGCGGGTGTGGTCTCGGGTGAGGGCGATGGTCACGAGCCAGCCGACGAACACGATCGTGATGATCGGAAACGACGGCGGCAGGTTGAACATGGCCGACGCGATCAGGCCCGTCCACACCGCGCCAAGGGCGATCGCGGTGCCGATCGCAACCACCGCAGCCGGCCGGGCCGTGATGGCGATGGCGGTGGCTGCCGGGGAGACGACGAGGGCGAACAGCAGCAGCGTCCCCACAACCTGGACGGCCATGGTGACGACGAGCGCGAGCAGCACCATAAACGTGATGCCGAGCGCTCTGACCGGGAGCCCCTTGGCCTCCGCGACCTGAGGGGTGATCGAAGCGAACAGCAGCGGTCGGGCGATCGATGCGACGGCGATCAACAGCACGACCGTAAAGACAGTAAATGTCAACAGCTGCTCGGGCGAGATCGCCAGCAGGTTCCCGAACAACACGCTCGTGACGGTGTTCGCGCTCTTGGATGCGAGCGAGGCGAACAACACGCCGAGGGAGGTGGCGAAGGCCAAGATGGTGCCGGTGGCCACCTCGCGGCGGTCGACGCGTTTGCCAAGCGCCCCAATCGCGAGCGCTCCCGCCGTGCAAAAGACAGCGAGGCCCACGGTGATCGGCGCGCCGACCAACACAGCTCCCGTCGCGCCCGGGAACGCGATGTGAGCGAGCGCGTGGGCCGCGAAGCCGTCGCGACGGATCACCACGAAATAGCCGACAAGGCCCGAGGCCAATGCGACGATGCTGCCGCCGATGAAGGCGTTGCGCATGAAGTTGGTCCCGAGAATGTCGAGCCAATTGGACTGATAGCCGATCTCGGCGAGCACGGTCACCTCACGCGTTCCTCGTGAACAGGTCGCCCTGGGGAGTCCGCACGACTTTGACCGCCGTGCCGTAGAGGTGGCTCAACAGAGTCTCGTCGACGACGTTGCCGATCTCGTCGTAGTGGGCGTGGCCGTCGAGCAGGTACACGGCCCCGGTCAGTATCGACAGCAGCGGGTTGAGGTCGTGCGCGACGACGAACATGGTCATCGCGGTGGAGCGCGCCAGCGAGCCGAGCAGAGCGACGATGTCGTGCTGGGCCCGTTGGTCGAGGTTCGCGAGCGGCTCGTCGAGGAGCAGCAGCTCGGGCTCATGGACGAGACCCTGCGCGATCGCGATGCGTTGTTGTTGTCCACCTGAGACCCGCGAAACTCGTTGCCGCGCAAAGCCGTGCGCGTCGACCGAGCTCAACGCCCGATCGATGCGCGCCGCCGATTCGCGCCCGCCTCGTCGCAGTCCCCAGCGTGTGCCGGTAAGGCCGAGCTCCACCAGATCTCGGCAACGCACCGCCTCACCGACGGCGGCGGTGTAGTTCTGCGGCACGTACCCGATTCGTGGGTTCCCCCGGTGAGGGGTGGACCCGAGGACCTCGATGCGGCCGGCGCTCGGACTGAGCAGACCGAGCAACATCTCGAGCAGTGTCGTCTTCCCCGACCCATTTGGGCCGATGACTCCGACTACGGCGCCGGGCGGGATCGAGAACGTGCCGTCGGTCCAGATGGTCCGCCCTTGCCGAACGATCGCGACCCCGTCGAGGACGACAGCCGCGCTCACACTCCCAGGGCGGTGGCCAGTGACTTCAGTTGATCCACTTGCCACGTGACGAAACTACTGGTCCCCGGTGGCACCGTCTCTGTGACCTCAACTACGGGAACCCCGGCATCCTCGGCTACGCGGCGAAGCTGTTCGGGAGTCGGGCCCTCGGTTTGCGTGTTGTACACGAGCACGTCGATCGTGCCGTCCTTCAAGGACTGCTCGAACTCGGCGATGTCGGCCGGGGAGGGGTCAGTCTCGTTGAGCGCCGCGTTTTGGTACCCCTGCGGTGTTGCGCTCGTCAGGCCGACGGCGTCGGCCATGTAATCGAAGACCGGCTCGCTCGCTGCGTATGTTTTGCCCTGGGCCGCAGCCTTGATCTTGGCGATCTCGTCGTCGTAGGGCTTCATCGACGTACCCCACGTGCTCAGCTGGGCGTCGAAGTAGTCGGCGGCGTCGGGGGCGAGCTTCTTCAGCTCGTCGGTGACGGCTGCGGCGATCTCGCGAACGTCAGCGGGGCTGTACCAAATGTGGGGGTTGTCCCCCTCCTCGAGCCCGACGACCTTTCCTCCGTCGACGACGACAGGCTCGCGGTCGAGCGTTGCGATGGCCTTTTCCGCCCAGGGGTCGTAGTCCACTCCGTTCAACACGACGAGTTGGCCGTCGCCGAACTCGGCGGTGTCAGCCGGCGTCGGCTCGTAGTCGTGGGGGTCAGCGGAGGATCCCTTGATCACGGTCGTCACCTCGGCGCACTGACCACCGAGTTGCTCGACGATGTCGCCCCACTGGTCGACCGTCACTACCACCGAGACTGGTTCGGTCGGACACGCCGCTGCTGTGGACGAGTCGGTGTCCGCCGCGGTGTCGGAGTCGGAGTCGGAGCCGCAGCCCGCGCCGATTCCCGCGAGCAGCAGGACCGACAGCGTGAGTCGTGCGAGTTTCATTGGGATTGACCTCTCAGCGAGCTATTGGGGATGAGACGCATTCTCATTCCCGTAATTCAAGCGTCGGCGGCCGCTGTCGTCAAAACGCCCGGATCCGCCGGTCGGCCCCGGTAATGCTGTGGCCGACCCGGGTTCAGCTGGCGCCTTAGTCGCGCGGGGTAGCCGACCTTGGCGTGCGCCGGATCGTGTGCGGGTCTCGATGGCGTCGCGCCCAGCAAACAGTCAGCGTTTGCTCGATCGTGCTATTGGCAGATCGAACACATCCCGAGCAGGTCCATTTGATGGCCCGACACCGCGAAACCTCGATCCGATGCCAGCTTGCCCAGTTCGCGGGTCACGCTGCGTTCGAGGGTTGCCGGCAAGGTCACGTCCTCAACCGCTCCACACGACGAGCAGATGAGGTGGTGGTGGTGACGACCGCTGACTGCCTCAGAAAGCTCGAAGCGGGCGAACTCGTCCTTCGTGACGATGCGGTGAACGATGCCGGCGAGTTCGAGGATCGCCAGGTTTCGATAGACCGAACTCTGAGCGAGGCGGCGGTTGTGATCCAAGATGTCGGGAATCGACAGCGGCTTCTCGGCCGCTTCGAGAATGTCGACGAGTTCGCGGCGCCGCGTCGGGTACGTGTGCCCCAACGATCGAAGGCGGGCCGACGTGGTCGCGTGCAGATCGGCCGAGCGCATGGCAGATGAGCGTGGGGCCACGAGGAATCGGCTCCTGCTTAGACCGTGGAGGCTACCGAGCAGCAGCATTCCACCCTACCAATAGCTGAGAACGGTTCCTGGATCGTTCGGGCGCGGTCGCGACCATTGATCTCGCTGCGCATTGGAACCGTTGATGCGGGGTGTTCGGGAGGCCCCGTCCACGGGTCATCAACCGGCCTGCGCGCATCGAGCACGTATACAGCAGCGCCCTACATTGGAGACGTGGCACGCGGCGCGGCGAAGGTGAAAGGAAACGCTGCTTTGTCGCGGACCTTGCGGGCCCGCTGGATAACCCGTGGCGTCGTGCTGGTGTCGTTGTTGGTTGGACTGGAGGTGCTCGCTCGGATCGCCGAGCCCGCGATCGACAAACGCGTTCAGTCGATCTCCGCCACGACCGCCGACCGTTACGACGCGATCCTCGACAGGGCGGCCAAGGGCGAGTGCATCGATATTGCCGTCGTTGGCAGCTCACATGCGCTCGTCGGGATCGATACCGAACTGATGGCGGCGGCCTGGCCCGGCGAACCTCGGCCGTCGACCTACAACGCAGCGCTGCAGTCCTTCAGCGTCGGCGTGTGGCCGAAGTGGGTGGCCGACGTCGTGATGGGCGACCTCAAGCCTCGCAACCTCGTGCTGTCGGTCGACACGGGGCTCGACTGGGCGGCGCGCGCGTCGACACCGCTCTATCAACAAGACCTGGCCCGGCTCGAGGTCAGCGACGCGCAAGGGACCGGCGGCCCGGCTTCGCTGTCGGCCTTTCTGCGTTACCGGACTGTGTTCAAGAACTGGAGCAAGTTCTGGGGGCCGCAGAGTTCGGCGGGACCGGGTTTTAGTGAGATCACTGACTGGGGGACGATCCCGCAGCTGGCGCGGTTGCCTGAGTTCACCCAAGCGTCCGATGGCGTGTTGCCCATCGTGCCCGACGAGCAGATCCGCGCCGACGCAATGCCGGGATTCACCGAGGCAGACGGCCGTCGAGCGTTACGCGACTCGATCACAGCAGCGCTTCGCGGTGGCGCGAACGTCTTTGTCCTCGATCCGCCCGCACCGGAGCCGACCAACCTTGTTGGTGACGACCTTTCGGCTTATGACGAAAAGCTCAAGCACCGTCGTGCTGCGATTGCCGACGTTGCCGACGAGATGGGCGTACCCATGGTCGTGTTGCCCGCCGAGTTGACCGATCCCCGGTACTGGAGCGCGCTGCACTTCAACGTGTGGGGCGCCGACAAGGCGACGCGGGCGCTGACATCGATCCTTTTCGACGCAGGCGTACGCGCCGACCCGGATTGTGCCGCGCCGGCAGCGCCGACCACGAGCGTGTTGCCGCCGTTCCCCGCGGTGCGCACGCGCACCAAGCTGTGACGGCGCTCGTATGAACCAGTCCGTCGCCCGCAGTCCCGAGGCCGTCGAACTACGGCGTCGTCACCGGGCCAACTTCGACGTGCTCAACGCGGAACTTGCTGAGACCCACACCGACCGATGGGTCCGGTTCTTCAACATGGGTTATCGAGATGTCGGCGATACGAGCGCGGCCGCGCAGCTCAACGCCGACTCGGTGCGTTTGATCCGCGAGGTGATCGGCGACACCGACCTCACCGACCAAGTGGTTTGTGAGGTCGGCTGTGGGCGCGGCGGAAACCTCAGCCATGTGCAACGCCACCACAGTCCACGAGCCGTGGTCGGAGTCGACCTGGTCGAAAGCACGTTGCGCGGTGCGCGTCGGGCCAACCGATCCAACCGGGCCAACCGGTCCAACAGTACGGCTCGTGGGCTTGTTGTCGGCACGGCCGAGGAGCTGCCGCTGAAGGCGGCGTGTTGCGATGTCGTGCTCAACGTCGAGTCGTCGCAGTTCTATCCGAGCGTGTCGGCTTTCTACTTCGAAGCGCGTCGAGTGCTGCGCTCGGGCGGTCGGTTGTTGTATGCCGACTTGATGCTGAGCGAGTTGCTCGATCCGGCGCTCGAGGTGCTGGGCCAAGTCGGCTTCAGGGTCGACAGCGTCAGGGATATCTCCGCCAACGTGCTGGCGAGCCGTCGCGCCGTTGGCGCGCAACAGGCTCGGGCCTACGCCGACCCAGCGCGTGGTCCTGCGATCGAGAATTTCGTCGGCGCCGCAGACACGGCGAGTTTCGCCGTTCTTGCCAGCGGCCGCGCCACGTACCGGATAGTTCATGCGACCGCCGCGGCACCCGCCGCGTCGCTCGATCGAATTGAGGCGAGCGCGGCCGCCCGGGCCTTACGGCGCGCCTCGGCCGAGTTGTTCGACCTGACCGGTGACCTCACGCGCCGAGATCCCAACGGCGGCGACCTCGCCGCGGGTGACCTCGCCGCGGGCGACCTCGGAGCGGGGGATCTCGACGTAGACAGGCGGGGCACGTCATGACGTTCGTGGGAATTACGCCCGAACGGATCGCGCCGCGGCGCTGGGCTGAGGTGCTCGCCTCGCCGATCGCCGAGGTCGCCGAACTCGGCGCGGTGGTGGTGACCGACTACGACTTGATCAGGGAAGTGCTGCGCGACGACCAGCGTTTCGGCCCGGCCGTCGCTGCGCTCGCGCGTCCGGCGCTGCGCCGGCTCGCTCGTGAGGATCCCGACGTGCTCGACCGCTATCGGCGCACGCGTGCGCGTCCGGTTGGTTATGCGCCGGCGTTGATCCAAGCCGAGGGTGACGCGCACTCCCAGCACCGCGTTGCGTTGGGCGAGTGGTTCAGTCCCCAGCGGCTCGTGTCGTTGCGGCCGCAGCTCGACGACCTCGCGGGTCGGCTGTGGGCGGCCGCCGCGCAACGACCGCAGCCGATCGATGTGCGTACCAACTTCTCAGAGCCGTTCTCGCTGGCGGTTCTCACGCACGCCCTCGGATTGCCCGTCGACGACGCGGAGCAACTCGGCGAGTGGAGCCACGCGATCTTCCTATTGCGCAAGGAGGTCGTTTCGCGCGACGAGTTCGTGGCGGGAACCGCAGCGCGCCAAGCCGTGCACGATTACTTCACTCAGCGTTTGGCGGTGGCGCGCGAACAGTCGGCCGCGCTGGGTCGCCCGCAGTTACTCGACGCGCTGGCTCGCCGACTCGACGGCGCGCACAGCGAGACGGTGTCGGGCCTCACGCTCGACATCTTGCAGCAGCTGCTGGTCGCGGGGAACGAGTCGACTGCGGCCACGTTGCCCGGCATCGTCGCGCTTGCGCTGGGCCCGGCCCCGACACGTTGGACCGATCTCGACGTCGACGAGCTGACCACCGTCGGACTGAGGCTGTGCCACTCGAGCCGGGCGATTGCTCGACTCGCGACTCGCGACACCGAGCTCGGTGGTCTGCGGGTTCGGCGCAACCAGTTGCTGTGGCTGCACCTCGAGATTGCCAATCGCGACCCGCGCCACTTTCCCGGCGACCCGCTCCACCTTCCCGGCAAGACCGGCGACACCAGCAAAGCAGGCGACACCAGCAAAGCAGGCGACACCGGCAAGCGGCCGAATCGCCCGCACCTCGCGTTCGGCCACGGCTCGCACCGCTGTGTGGGCGCGAATCTTGCGACGATCGAGATACGAACGGCGTTGGCGGTGCTCGCTCGCGACTACCCCTCGGTGCGATTGGTCGACGTTTCCTGGCCCGAGCACTACGACTTGGCACTACGTGCGCCCGACAAGGTGCTGATCGACCTCACAGGCGCCGAGACGTAGGTGCGCCGCAGCTGTTTGTCGTGACGTGCGTTGACTACCGCAGGCGGAGCTGGAGGCCGAAGTAAGTCAACTGGCCGGAGTCGAGTTGGCGCGCGACGAACTCCAACATCCGGAAGTACTGGCGAACCGTGCCCAACTCGGGCGCCGCCGAGAAGATGTCGATGCACGTCAGCCGTGGTAGGGGGCGACGACGAGCGCAGCGTTGTGGCCGCCGAGCCCAAGCGAATTGGACACCGATACTCCCGGGGTCCAGCAGCGAGCGTCGGCTGAGGCGGCGGCGACAACGTTTACGGATGCGAGCCCAGGATCAAACGTGTGGTGACCCGAGGTCACCGGCAAGGCCGTGTGTTGGAACGCGAGCAGCACGCACAGAGCTTCGAGCGCGCCCGCTGCGCCGCCGCAGTGGCCGAGGTTTCCCTTCACGCTCGTGATCGGCACATCGGTGCCGAAAAGCGAATTGATTGCTGCCGCTTCGGCCAGGTCGTTCAGCTCAGTGGCCGACCCGTGGCAGTTCACGTGTTGGATGGCCGAGGCGTCGATCCCGGCATCGAGCAGCGCCCGGCTAATACACCGCGCGGCGCCAGTCCCCTCGGGTGCAGGGGCGCCGATGCTGTAAGCGTCTGAGGTGCTGGCGAACCCGAGCAATTCGCCAAGGATCTGAACGCCGCGAGCTGTCGCGTGCTCGGCGTCCTCCAACACCAGCGCGGCCGCACCTTCCGAGGCGACAAAGCCGTCCCGAGCCACATCGAAGGGGCGCACGGCCCCCTTTTTCGACGTGACCTGCATGCGTTGCAGTGCCCTGCCCAAAACGGTCGCGTCGCCACCGTCTGCTCCGCCCGCGACCGCTACCTTGGCCTCGCGATTTTGGATAAGTCGCATTGCTCGGCCGATCGCGACGGTTCCCGTCGCGCACGCAGCGCTCACTGTTTCGCATGGCCCGAACCAACCCAGTCGCATCGACAACGTCGAGGCCGCCGCGGTGTGAAGCGCCGACGGAATAAGTAGCGGGTTGACCACTCGCGTCGTGCGCCGTTCGACGCCGAGGGCCGCGTCGATGAGCTCGGCCGTGCCGCCCAGTCCGGTTCCCACAACGACGGCTGCCCATTCGGGGTCGACGGCTGTGGCGTTCGCCTGCTCGACCGCATCGAGCCCGGCGACGACGCCGAACTGCGCAAAACGAGCGAGTCGACGTCGCTGCTTTTCAGTAAACCTGTCGGAGAAGTCGAGGTGAGCGACTCGTGACTCGACATGGCCGTCGGTGTCAGACGTCACGAGGTCCCACAACGCAGCCGGGCCGCGGCCCGCAGAACAAATCGATCCCACTCCGGTCACTACGACTCGGGCGCGCGCCTCATTCCTGTTCAGCGGCTTCAGCACTTTGTAGGAGATCAAACGCTTCGCCGACCGTCACGATGTCGTACACGCGTTCCTCATCGAAGGTGACTTCGTATTCGGTCTCCAACGCGGCGACGACCTCGAGCAGATCGATGCTGTCGGCCTCGAGTTCGTCGGCGAATCGTGCGTCGCGGGTGACCTTCGCGACCTCGACGCCGAGGATCCGGGCGATCAAGGCAGCGAATTCTTTGAAGTTCTGTCGATCTGTCATGTGCGCGGCTCCTTCCTTGGCACAGTAGTCGCCAGATCTGGCTCGACGGCGTGGCCGTCAGTAGCCCATTCCCATACCACCGTCGATCTGGATGACCGACCCCGTTATGTATCCCGCGTGCTCGTGAGCCAACGCGGCGACGAGCTGGCCGACTTCGTGCGCGAGGCCGTACCGGCCCACAGGAATCCGGTCGGTGATCGCATCTCGAAAACGGGCGAGGTCGGTGCTGGTCATTTCCGTATCGATAAAGCCGGGCGCGACCACGTTCACCGTGATGTTGCGGTTGGCGACCTCGCGCGCAATCGAGCGCGCCAGTCCGATCTGCGCGGCTTTCGAGGCGGCGTAGTGCGCGTTGCCGGCTGAACCGAACAGCGCCGACAACGACGAGATCAAAATGACACGCCCAAAGCGGCGTTCGATCATGCCGGGTAGCGCGGCGCGCACGAGGCGGAAGGCGCCCGCGAAGTTGACGTCGATCACCTGCGCGAGGGCCTGGTCGGTGATGCGCTGCGTCTTGGCCAAAGCGGAGATCCCCGCGTTTGCGACGACGACGTCGAGCGAACCAAACGCGACCTCGACCTCGCGTGCCGCGGCCTCGACCTGTGAGGTCGAACGGACGTCGCAGGTGACGTTGGAGAAGTCGTCCGCGTCACTCACGGCGCCGCTGCGGCTGGCGGCCGCGACAGCGAATCCCTGGCTGCGAAGACTGCGGGCGCACGCGAGGCCGATCCCGCGATTGGCGCCCGTCACCAGAGCTGTCCGAGCCACGTTGTGAGGCTAGAAGTTCCGTGCCACGCCGACGAATTCGCAGATTCGTGAGTATTCATAGGGCTCGTTGACGCGCCAGCTGTCGAGTGAGACCCGGAGAACTGAATTCGATGGGAAGGCGTCGAGGCGAGCGCGGTCGGCCGCTTGTGCCTGCTGCACGCGCTCGACCATCGAGGTTGGTGCCGAGCGGCCGAATAGTGAATGCAGCTGCAGCGAATCGAGCGAGCTTGCGATCTGCTCAGGCGCGCGTTCGACGTAAATCACACGCACCGCCCTCGGCGCCGCCTGCCACAACGGCAACGACGCGGGGGACTTCTCTAGCCAAAGCGTCGCGCCCGCTTCGGTGGCGCGCAGGTTGAACAAACCGAGCGCGATCGCGAAGGGTGTGCCGGATTGGCGTTGGATTTGTTGGCGTAATTGGTCGAGCTCAAGGGCGAACGTCTCGGTGTCGCCACCCTTGGCGACAGCGAGCGCGGCGTCTCGCATCTCGGGAAATGAACACCACAGCGCGACGGCTTCTCGTGAAAGTTCCGACGCACGCAGGGTTAGCAACAGGTCGTCGGCCCTTTGCTCAGGCTGCCTGGCGGGCCCAGGTTGCGTGGCGGGCTCGGTCAGCGCGGCGGGCTCGGGCGCGGGTGCGCCGCCGGCGGGTCGG
Organism: uncultured Acidimicrobiia bacterium; assembly: GCA_964635475.1. Taxonomy (GTDB): domain Bacteria; phylum Actinomycetota; class Acidimicrobiia; order Acidimicrobiales; family CAZWPY01; genus CAZWPY01. Next base: position 40 of record CAZWPY010000044.1, on the reverse strand, counting down.
GTGACCCAGTGCTCAGCGCCGAGGCGGGCGAACCGCGCTC
>CAZWPY010000043.1:0-23187 GCA_964635475.1 uncultured Acidimicrobiia bacterium | reverse complement strand
CGGCTGCGTCGTGCGCCGGGCCAACATTTGGCTCGAGGTGTCGTAACGCAAGGTTTCCTCGACCCACGAACCCACTAGCGCGGGGTCATCCCATACCGCGCGGCGCTGTTCGGCGAACACGTCGGCCCAGTACCAAGCGTGGCCGAGCAACTTCGTGGTGGTCTCGTTGCCCGCCACAACCATCAAGTACAAAAACGACACGATCTCGTTGTCCTCGAGGCGGTCACCGTCGATCTCTGCGGTCGTCAGCGCTGAGACGAGATCATCTGCTGGTTGGGCCCGTCGTGCGGCGACCAGGTCGGCGTAGTAGCCAGCGAGTTCGAAGGCCGCCTCTATCCCTTTGGGCGGCACATCGTGCACACCTTCCTCGCGATGGATCATCAGGTCGGCCAGCGACCGCAAGCGCGGCCGATCCGCCACGGGGACTCCCAGCAGTTCGGAAATCACGTCCATCGGCAAGATGCCGGCGAAGTCGGCGATCAGGTCGCCGCCGCCGCGCTGCATCAGCGAATCGATGAGGTTCACGGCCATCGTTCTGATTCGCGGCTCCAGCTCTGCGACGCGCCGCGGCGTGAAACCACGTGAGACCAATGCCCTCATCCGGCCGTGTCGCGGCTCGTCCATTGCAAGAAACGACATCGTTTTGTGTGCCCACGGACCCCACGCGGCCTTGTCCAGGGTCACGCCGTAGGCCGACGACAGCCGAGTTGCGTCGCGAAATCCCTCGATCACGTCGTGGTGACGTGACAGTGCCCAGAAGTCGAGTTCGTCGTTGCGATAGACCGGAGCCTCGGCGCGCAGTCGGGCATAGATCGGATAGGGATCCTCGTGCGCTTCGTAGGAGTACGGGTTGTACTCAACCGCGGCCGCAGGCACCGCTGAAGTGTCGCCGCGCTCCGGCGCCCGAGACTCAGGCACTTTTGCCTCCCATCACCAGCGCAGCGGCGCGCTCCAGGCGGCTGGCCACGTTTGCGTAAGTCCCGTGGCCCGTCCCCGCACGTACGAGTGCGCCGATCAGAATCAAGTTGAGGGTCTCGACACGTGCGGGCGTCGAGTCCTCCGCCAGGGCAGCGTCGATCCGCTCGACGAACTCACGACCGATCCGTTCACGCACGCCAGCGACATCGGGATCGGTGCTGAATAACGCGGCCGTCACTGCCTCGGCCAACTGTGGGCGGCCGTCGACCAACAGGGCGATCTCGGCCAGCACACACCCCGCTCGCCGCGCGGCGTTGTGTCGCCGATCGACTTTGCCCGGTTCAAGCCCGAGCACCATGCGGCAAAACAGCTCGGTCACCATGTGTTCGAGCGACCCGAAATACGTGTACGCGGTGGCCGGGCTCACTCCGGCGCGGCGCGCGACCGTTCGCATGGTCACATCGCGATAACCCTGCGTCTCGAGCTCGGTCTCCAGCGCGTTGAGCAACCGGTCGATCGTGGGCGCGTGGCGTTGGTTGCGCACCCGTTGGACGGTCATCTGAGCAGACACTGGACCAGACACTTGTCCAGACACTACTCCACCGCGAGGAGATCGCGTCAAGGGAAACATCGACCGGCTGGAGCGCGAGCTGGGCACCGAGTCCACTACTTTTCAACGATGCCCGCACCACAACTATTCGACCTCGGTCCGCTCGGCGCGCTCGCTGGAATCTGGGAAGGCTCCAAGGGCCTCGATGTCAGCTTCCACAACGCCGAGGGCGAGGTAGCCGACACCCCCTACCGCGAGCGTGTCGTGATGAACGCTTTCGGTCCCGTCGACAATGGCGAACAACAACTTTTCGGCCTCGACTATCGGATGGCCGCGTGGCGCGGGTCAGAAGAAGACCCGTTTCATACCGAAGTCGGCTACTGGCTATGGGACGCAACAAACAAACAAGTCATGCGCTGTTTTATGGTCCCGCGCGGCTCGGTCTTGATCGCGGGCGCAACGGTCGAGCCCGACGCTCGCACGTTCACCCTCGCAGCGGTCGACGGCGCGCCCGACTACGGCATCTTGTCGAACAAACACTTGCTCGTTGCAGCTCGTACGACTGCGTACGAGGTCACCATCACGATCGGTGACGACGAGTGGAGCTACGACGAGACCACCCATGTCACCGTCGCCCGACTCGGCCGCTCGATGGCCCACACCGACCGCAACACGCTGCGCCGCGTTGCTGAGTAAGCCCGTTTACGGCCATGCCGAATAGGCCCGTTTACGGCCATGCCGACGCGCTCGAGTTGGCACACACGTACGCCGACATCGTCAACCGGCAGGCCTGGCACGAGTTGGGCCACGTCGTCACGCCGCAGGTGTCGGTACGGCTCGACTTACGCGATCGTGCGCCGCTCAACCTCGTCGGCCGCGACCAGTTGGCCGAGTTCCTCGCCGACGCGCTGCGGCGTTTCGAGGCATTTCAGTTCGTCCCGCTGTCGGTCCGTGCGTCGTCGGTCGGGGCTGGCGCGGGCCGCTCGCGGATGTACATCGAGGAGCGGCGCCACGTCGCAGAAGGCGGTACTGCCGGCGGCCGCAGCGTGGCCAAGGGCGTCTACCACGACAGCGCGAGCTTCGGCCCCGACGGGTGGCGTTGGAACAGTCGGATCTACAGCAGCCTCGCCCGCAGCGAACCGTGGCAACTGTTTGGCTTCCCTACCGAGTACGACGACTTTCTCTCCCCCGGCGTCCCTGTGCCATGAACACGAACCCGATCGAGCTCACAATCGATGGCGCCGTCGCGGTCGTCACCTTCAATCGTCCCGACGCGGCCAATGCGTTCAACACCGCGATGTACAACGGGCTGCGCGACGCGTTGCAAACCGCCAAGCAACACGACGACGTCGCGGTCGTTTTGCTCCGAGCCGTTGGTCGACACTTCTGCGCCGGGCAAGACCTCGACGAGATGGCCGAACTGGCCGCTGGACGAGGGACGCCCGACATGCAACGGGCCTTTCCCTCGCTGCTCGACACGCTGCAGGCCTTTCCTTTGCCGATGGTCGCGGCGGTGCGCGGTGCGGCTGTCGGCCTCGGCATGACGATGTTGGCCCACGTCGACTTGGTGGTGGTGGCCGACGACGCTCGTTTGCGGGCCCCGTTCGCGCCGATGGGGGTACCACCCGAGGCGGGCTCGAGCGTCACCCTCGCACTGGCGATGGGTCCCCAACGAGCGGCTGAGGCGTTGTTCACCGGCCGGTTCCTTACCGGCGTGGAGGCGGCAGCGGCCGGTCTCGCGTTGCGCAGCGTTGCGGCCGACGAAGTCGAGTCGGTCGCACGATCGTTGGCCGACGAGGTCGCGGCGCACCCCGTGGCTGCGTTACGAGCGATCAAGGCGGCCGTCCTGGCGGGCCGCGTCGACGCGATCGTCGCGGCACGCCAACGCGAGGAAGCTGCGTTCGCCGAGCTCCTCGCGTCGTTTAACCGTTCAGCCGTACTCCCGGCCAGCCCTGCCGCACCCCAGCCGCCCGCGCCGGCACCCGCTCGGCGCTGACAGCACATCCGACCTGTAAACCACGACTCACGCCACGAAAGGCCCCTGATGAGCAACGCAGTCGAGCACACACCTCCCGACACCGGCGACACCGGCGACACCGGCGCGCCCAGCAGCCCGGCAGCGGGCGACCAGCCAACGCGGGTATGGGGCACGCTCGACGGGGTCGAGATCACTTTTCCGATGGTCGTGAACTCGATGGATGTGGCGACCGTGATGTTCACCGCCGACGCAGCTGTCGCACAAAGCCTCATCCCCGGCGACGACTTCGTGGTGTTGGAGGTGGAGCCCGGCCGTGCACAATTCGTGCTCGCAGCGTGCGACTACATCGACAACCCGTGGGGCGATTACCTCGAACTCAACCTTGGATTTCTGGTCGCCGAACGGCAGCGCCCTGATCAGATGGGCAGCTTTGTGTACCGGATGCCGGTCGACCAGGAGTTCACGTGCCGCGCCGGCAATGAAGTGATGGGATTTCCCAAAACTGTCGAGCAGCTGAGTTGCCAACGCACGACCGACGCGGTCACCTTCGGCTGGGAGCGAGAGGGCGAGATGGTGATGAGCCTGCGGGTCGCTCGCGTGGCGGCCGCTGGCGAGCCGATGGCCGTCGAGACGTCGAGCTACTCCTATCTCAACGGAGTGCCCTACGCGACACCGCTCCAGATGCAAATGGCCAGCGGGGTCGTCGAACCGGCCGCCGTCGAGCTTCGCCTCGGCCGCGGCCAAGCCGCCGACGAGCTGCGCTCGCTCGCCTTGTCCGACCCGACGTTCGCCACCTGGGGAGAGGGTCTCGCGGCGACGTTCGGCCTTGGTTCGCCGATCGCGTCGGCCTAAGGTCCCGCCCCGATGACCGATCCAACGCCAGGCGCAGCCAACGGCCCAGCGACAGGCGCGGCCGCACTCAACGCGTACCGGGACTCCATGCCTTTCGCCGCCGCCACCGGCGTGCAATTCATCGCGGTGTCGCCCGCCGAAGTGATCGCAGAGATGGAATGGACCGAACAACGTTGCACGATCGGCGGCGCACTACATGGCGGTGCGTTGATGACCTTGGCCGACGCGGCGGGAGCAGTCTGCGCCTTCGTCAACTTGCCCGACGGCGCGGTCGGGACGACAACGATTGAGTCGAAAACGAACCTCATGGGATCGGTGCGCTCCGGCAAAGTGCGGGCACGGGCGGTCACGTTACATGTCGGCCGCACCACCATCGTGATCGAGACCGAAGTCCGCGCAGAGGGCGGCAAACTCGTCAGCAAAACCACGCAGACACAGGCCGTACTACGCCCGTAGCGGCCGCGTTCGGTACCTGCGCCCCACCAACTCGCCCCCGACCACCCTTAGACCGAGCCGTGGACCCAGCCGACACAACCGCCGCTCACTGGGCCACGATCGAGACCAGCGGGTTGCGGCTTCGCTCATTTCAGGTGACGCCCCACGCGCGGACTCACCATGACCCGGAAAAGGCCACACGCCGCCCGACCGCTGCGACAGTCGTGTTGATTCCTGGCCACACATCACGGCTCGAAGCGCTGCTCGACTTCGCCCGGCTGCTCGCGACGACACGACCTGTGCTCGCCGTCGAGGGCCCTGGCTGTGGGACGAGCGACAGCTCCTCGCAGCCGCCGACACTTGAGCTGTACGAAGACACGCTGCTCGGCGCGCTCAGCCACTTTGGGCTCGAGCGCGTGATCTGGGCGGGCGGAAGCCTCGGCGGACATTTGGCGCTGCGGCTGGCCGCTCGCGAACCGAGCCGGACGCTCGCCGTCGCCGCCTGGGGACCAGCCGGTGCGTGGCACGCACGACCGAGATTGGGGCGTTTCGTGTCGGGCCTGTGGCGTGGTGGACCGGCAGCGTTTTGGGTATCTGCTTGGACCCAATCGCGTTTTTGGTATAGCCGCGACTTTCCGGGGCGGCAGACGGCCTTGCACGAAACATTTCAGTACTACCGCGACCGTGGCAGCCGCCGTTTTCGACAGATGTACTGGGGTCTGGCTGGCGATCAAATCGGTCACTCGTTGTTCGATCTCACCGCCTCGATCACGTGTCCGGTGTGGATCGGCCGCGGCGAACTCGACAACGGCGCCGGAATGAAGGCAGGCGTGGCGACGCTGGTTTCTCAACTGCGCGACGTTGAGTCCTATGAATTTCCCCGCGCGCGCCATAGCGTCGAGACCGAGATGCCCGGTCAGCTCGCGAGCGCGATCAATACCTTCCTGGATCGGCGCGTCGGTTGACCGCTGCCTTGGTCAACCTTGGCGCCGACGTCGGTGAGTCGTTCGGCCGATGGACGCTTGGCAACGACACCGAGCTCATGGACTTCTTGTCGTCGGCCAACGTCGCGTGTGGCTTCCACGCGGGCGATCCTTCGGTGATGCGCGCAACAGTCGCTCACGCGACAGCACGCGGAATCGCGATCGGGGCGCAGGTGTCGTATCCGGATCTGCGAGGTTTTGGCCGCCGGTCGATGGCGCTGGCGACCGACGAGCTCGTGGCCGACGTGCTGTACCAAATTGCCGCACTCGATGGCCTCGCCCGCACCGTCGGCGGCCACGTCACGTTCCTTCGCCCGCACGGCGCGCTGTATCACGACGCCGCAACTGATCCGCGCGTTGCCGCGGCCCTAGTCGACGCCGCCCAGCAGTGGCACAGCGCCCTCGCCGTGGTGGCGCAGCCAGGCGAGTTATACGTACTCGCGACGACCGCGGGCTTGCGAACGCACAGCGAGGGATTTATCGACCGTCGTTACGCCACCCCCACCACGTTGCTGCCCCGCTCAGAACCCGACGCGCTCATCACCGATCCGGCGCAAGCCGCAAATCAAGCGCTTGAACTTGTCGCACGCGGTTTCACGACGTTGTGTGTCCATGGCGACAATCCGGCCGCCGTTCAGGTAGCAGCGGCCACACGAGCGGAACTGGAACGCGCGGGTGTCACCATCACCTGGTTCTGACGTGACTGTCATTCGGGCAGTGGCCTACGGCAGCCACGCGATGTTGATGGAGCTCGACGGACCGGGCTCCGTCGCGGCCGCCCGCGCGGCGCTCGCCGCAGCCGCACCACGACTTGGCCTTGTGCGGGTCCGCCCGGGCTGGTCGAGCGTTGTCGCCGAGACCGCCGACCCGGTCGACAGCGCAACCGTCCACGCGGCGCAGCTCACGGTCGAACACCGAGCGCAGCTCGCCGTAGAGCACCGCGCGCACAACGCGACTGCTGATGCGCCTGCACGCCATCACGACATCGACGTCACGTACGACGGGGCCGACCTCGACGCTGTTGCGCGCAGCACCGACCTCAGCGTCGCTGAGGTCGTCGACATCCACTCCCGCGCTGTGTACGAGGTCGTCTGTCTCGGGTTCACCCGCGGGTTTCCCTACATGCGTGGCCTCGACGCACGTCTCGAACTTCCCCGCCACGCCAACCCCCGGCCACTCGTGCCGGCCAACTCGGTGGCGATCGCGAGCGACCAGTGCGGGATCTATCCGGCGGCCTCACCGGGCGGTTGGCACTTGCTGGGTACCGCACACGCGTCGGTGTTCGACCTCGCGCAGCGGCCATCACCCGCGTTGTTCGCCGCCGGCGACACCGTACGTTTCCATGCACAGCGACCGGCGCTGCGTACAGATCGAGCGCAGCGGTCGGTGTAGCTGTGCCGAGCCCGGGAACGCACTGTTGGTTGCGCTTTGTCGACGTTGCCGGCGAGGTTCTGATCCAAGATCGGGGCCGACCCGACGGCTGGCGATTCGGCGTCGGGCGTGCGGGGCACGCGGATCGCGCGGCCGCGGCACTTGCCCACCGCGTCGTGGGAAACAACGGCGATGAGGCGCTGTTCGAAATCGTCGGCACCACGACCATCCGACTCGAGCTCGGCGGAGCATGGCTCGCGGCGATCGGCGGCGCCGAACCTGTGAAGATCCGCCGGGGAGCGCGCGCCTTTGAACAGGCTGCAGCGTGTGCTTGGTCGGCGCAAGCGGGCGACGAGCTCACCATCGAGCCCTCGCAGCAGACCTATCGGCGTTACCTCGCGGTCCGGGGCGGGCTCGACGTGCCCACGGTGCTGGGTAGCCGCGCGTACGACACGCTCGCACAGATCGGACCGCCCCCCGTGCGACCTGGCGATCGACTCACGGTTGGCCCCGCGCGAGCGGCTCCGCCGTGGCCGATCACCGAGCCGGTGCCGCTCTTGTTGCCGCCGTCAGACGGCGCCAGTATCCGAGTGTCACCCGGCCCGCATGCGAATCTGGCTGCTCCCCTTTCGACGCTGCCGGGACTCCTCGTGACTCTGGCTGACGCAATGTGCGATGCAACGTGGCGAGTCGCGGGCGGCAGCCGCGCCGGCGTGCGCCTCGTCCCCGTGTCTCGTCTCGACGCAGCGCCAGCGACGTCGGGGGTACTCGCGAGTTTCCCCGTGTTCCCGGGGTGCCTCCAGCTGACGCCAGCGTTGCTTGGGCTCGCGCTCGGAGTCGACGCTCCGCTCACCGGCGGGTACCCCGTTCCGCTGGTAATCGACGACCACGACCGCGACCAGCTCGCACGGTGCCGCCTCGGCGACGTCGTGCACTTCACGCTCCACTGAACAGAACCGCCGAAGCGCGGTTCTGGGCGGCTCCCGCGCCGCTGCTACTGCGGCGCGAACAGCGCTGTGTCTGCTCGGCGCCTCCCGCGCTGTGTCTGCTCGGCGCCTCCCGCGCTGTGTCTGCTCGGCGCTTCCTGCGCCGTGTCGCCCGGGCGCCTCCCGCGCCGCCACTACTGCGGCGCGAACAGCGCCATGTAGTTCGCCCCACGCCGGACGTGGTGTCCCCCGTCGACCGGGATCGACGCACCCGAAATCCACGACGACTCGGGACCGAGTAAAAATGCCACGAGTCGTGCGACGTCGTCTACGTCGCCGACACGCCCGAGCGGCGTTTCCGCGAGGTAGTCCTCCAGCAGCGCACCGCCGGCGGTGATCATCGCCGTCAGATCATCGTCGATCAGGCCCGGCTGAACCGAGTTCACGCGGATCCGCCGCTCGCCCAACTCATCGGCCGCGTAGCGGCACAACATGTCGATTCCCGCCTTGGCCGCGCCATAGGCCCATAGCCCGCGGTGAGGGAAATGACCCGCGCCCGACGACATCACCACGATCGACCCACCGGCACCCATGTGCGGCAACACCGCCTGCAGGGTCAGAATCGTCCCGGTCAGGTTGAGGTCGATCGTCGCTTGCACCGCCGCCGGATCGGCACTCGCGATGTCGCCGATGTGAAAAGCGCCACCCGCGTTGGCAAAACAACCAGCCACACCGCGCGTACCTCCCAGCGCTGCCGCTGCGTCGCCCGCGGCTCGGATCTGCGCCGCGTCGGTGATGTCGGCCACGACAGCCCCGACCGTGCTCGCATCGAAAGCGGCGGCGCGCAACTCGTCGAGCGCCGCGTCGAGTCGTGACTGCGTGCGGCCGCAAATCATCACCGGCCACCCACTCGCGACGAGGCGACGAGCCGTCGCCAGACCAATGCCACTGCCGCCGCCTGTAATGAGCACTGCGCCGTGTTCGAGGTTGTTCTCACTCATGACCCGAGATTGACACACGTCGCCACCGAGACCTAACAAGCCTCATGGACTTTTCCCCTTCGCCGCGATGTACAGAGTTCCGCGAACGTTTGCTCGACTTCATGGACGCACGGATCGTGCCCGCCGAGTCGACCTACGAGGAGCAGTATGCGGCCGACCCGTCGCGGGTCCCGCCCGTACTCGACGAGCTGAAGGCCGAGGCGAAACAGCGTGGTCTGTGGAACCTTTTCCTGCCGCACAAGGGTTGGTGGGGGGACGGCTTTTCCAACCTCGACTATGCGCCGCTGGCTGAAATCATGGGCCGCTCGCCGATCGCGTCGGAGGTCTGCAACTGCTCTGCGCCCGACACCGGCAACATGGAGGTGTTGTCGATGTTCGGCACTGCCGACCAACAGGAGCAGTGGTTACGGCCCTTGCTCGACGGTGAGATTCGCTCGGCCTTCGCCATGACCGAGCCAGCGGTCGCTAGTTCGGACGCGACCAACATCTCCTTACGCATCGAACGTGACGGCGACCACTACGTGCTCAACGGCACGAAGTGGTGGACGTCCAACGCCTTTCACCCCAACTGCCGCATCCTGATCGTCATGGGCAAAACCGACCCCGACGGCCCCGTCCATCGTCAGCAAAGCCAGATTTTGGTGCCGCTCGATACCCCGGGCGTCGAGCTCGTGCGCAACTTGCCGGTCTTTGGTTACATCGACCACGAAGGCCACGCCGAAACTCGGTTCACCGACGTTCGTGTCCCTGTCGCAAACCTCATTTCGGCCGAGGGCGATGGCTTCATGATCAGCCAAGCTCGACTCGGGCCTGGTCGGATACACCACTGCATGCGCACGATCGGTGCCGCGGAACGGGCCTTGGAGCTGTTGTGTCAGCGCGCCCTGGCGCGCACGACCTTTGGTCACGCGATCGCCAAACGATCCAACATCCAAGACTGGATCGCGGAGGCTCGGATCGAACTCGAGATGATCCGCCTCCTCACGCTCAAGACCGCGTGGCTGATGGACACCGTCGGCAACAAGGGCGCTCGCACCGAAATCGCCGCCATCAAAGTGGCAGCGCCCAACGTTGCGCTCAAGATCATCGATCGGGCCATACAAGTGCACGGCGGCGGCGGGGTCTCCAACGACTTTCCACTCGCACGGATGTACGCGGGAATCCGCACACTTCGACTCGCGGATGGGCCTGACGAGGTCCACAAGATGACGATCGCCCGGGCGGAGTTGCGGCGCCACGATCCCGCCTTCCGCACCGGCATGTGATTCCCGCGAGACCGCGAGAATCGTTTGGTCGGGTCAGACGCGGGGGCTCGCGAAGTAGCTCGCGGCCATCGTCGCCATCTCGTCGAGCAACGCGTCCTCGGCGATGCCGAGATCGCTGATCGATGTGCCATCGATCAACATCCGCTGACACGCGGGGCCGAGCACCGCGGCGAGGATCGCGATCCGATCGACCAACACTGGATCCTCGATGTGCAGCCGCTGCAAGAACTGCTCGGCGGCCGCCCGAACCATAAAGTTGTTCTGCCGTTGGTGGCGACGCCACAACGCCGGGAACGCTTGCAGCGACGACACCAGCCGGCGATTTTCCTGCAGTTGCCGTGCGTAGGTGTCGACCGCCACCCGGGCGACGGCCATCAAATCGAGTTCCCCGGTGCGGTCGAAATGATCGGCCACGGTGGCAATGGTCGACTGCATTCGTTCGATCGAGGTGCGAGCCATCTCGTCGCATAACGTCGCCAAAATCGCCTGTTTGCTCTCGAAGCGGCTGTAGAGCGACGACACCGACACTTTCGCTGTCGCGCAGATCTCGAAAACAGAAATCTCCTCGAAGTCCCGCTCTCGCAACAGTGCGTCCGTCGCGTCAAGAATGCGCTGGAACGTCGCGGCGCTGCGGGCTTGTTTGGGAGGAAACACACCGTCGCCGAGCGGTCGTTCGCCAAACGCTGAGTGACTCATCGAGGCCATCTAGGTCGCCCTTCTGGGGGTCTTGCGAAGCAACATTCCCTCAACGTCGCGGTACCAGTATGCCATTCTGGAATCGGACCTCGTTTCACTCCAGATCCTCACCGGGGGCCGTCGCCCGCTCCGAGCAATCACGGCGTCGACGCGCTGCAGGCGTGCCTAGGGTGGGTTGGCCTATGGATTTCGCCGATGCCGCGCCGCGGGACTTCGCCGATGCTGCACTGCGGGACTTCGCCCGGCTTGCGTCGACACGACGCACGGCACTGCCCGCCGATCCCGACCGGGAGCTGTCCGCGACAGCTCTCCAGGTGCTCGTCGGACTCTTGTCGACCGCGCCGAATCACCACAAGACCTCACCGTGGCGCGTGTGCGCGGTGCGCGGACACGGCCGCCGTCGCCTCGGCGAGGCCTTCGCTGCCGACTTGGTGGTTGGCGGCCGCGCGCCCGAGGATCCAAAGGTGACGGCTGTCGCACGTAAGTACCTCCGCGCGCCCGTGGTGGTAGTGGTCGGCTGCGAGTCGGCTGCGGATGCCGACGACACCCGCCGCCGCGAGGATCGTGACGCCGTTGCCGCCGGCGTGCAGACGTTGCTCCTCGGCGCGACCGCCGCAGGAATGTCGAGTTTTTGGGCGTCACCGCCGTGCAGTGACGGCGCTGCCACGCGGGAGCTGTGCGGCTTTTCGACCTCGACCGAGATCGCGGCAGTGATTTACCTCGGGACCGACGAGGCCGATCGTGTAGCAGGAGACAAACCGCCGCCACCCACACGTTGGGTCGACTAGCAGCGCAGGGCCGAAATGAGTGGCGTCGTAAGGTTTGACCCATGGCACTCCCGGACTCCTCGGCGCTGAACAGCTTCTCGACACTGCTCTACGAAGAACACGACGGGGTCGCGTGGGTCACGCTCAACCGCCCGGCTGTCTACAACGCGATGAACCAAACGATGCAGACAGAGCTGCGCACGGTGTGGCGAGCGCTGCGCCATCGCGACGAGGTGCGTTGCGTCGTGATCACCGGCGCAGGCGACAAGGCCTTCTCGACCGGGATCGACCGCACCGAGCAGCTGGGGGGCGAGGCTGACAGCTCCGGTGAGTCGCTGGCGAACGAACGCGCGCACGAACACAACATCGGCTTTGGTTCGACGCCATTTCACTATGACGACCTCGGCGACTACGTCGGCCCAAAGGCGAACGACCTGTGGAAACCGGTCATCGCGGCCGTCAATGGGATGGCGTGTGGCGGCGCGTTCTACCTCCTTGGCGAAGTCGAGTTTGTGATCGCGGCCGACACCGCGACATTTTTTGACCCGCACGTGACCTACGGCATGTGCGCGACCTTCGAGCCCATCCAGATGCTGCAAAAGCTGCCGTTTGGCGAGGTCATGCGGATGAGCTTGCTCGGTAGCCACGAACGACTCTCGGCCGCCCGCGCCCATCAGCTCGGTCTGGTCAGCGAAGTGGTCGCGCCCGACTCGCTGCGCGAGGCGGCGCAGTGGGCGGCCGCCGCGATTGCGTCGGCACCGGCGCTGGCCGTACAGGGCACGGTTCGTTCGTTGTGGGCCGGACGGGAGCTATCTCGTTCACAGGCCCTCGGGATGGGCTGGGCCCTTGTCGGGCTTGGCACCAACGACGCGTCACTGGCCGAGGGTCAAGCCGCGTTCAGCTCGGGGCGGCGGATCGACTGGCGTTTACGGTGACCGCCAGAGGCGGTCGAGTTGATGCGGCCGCCAGAGGCGGTCGAGTTGATGCGGCCGCCAGAGGCGGTCGGGTTGATGCGGCCGCCAGAGGCGGTCGGGTGGATGCGATCGTCGAGGCCGCGCACCACATCGCGCAGCTCGGCTTTACGCCCGCGGCGGCGGGCAATATCTCGGCTCGAAGCGACACGGGTTTTTGCATCACCACCGCCGGAGCACCGATGCGAACGTTGGGAACCGATCACGTCGTGGCGCTCAGTTGGGATGAGCTCGACGCGACCAGCTTGCCAGTTGGGACATCGCTGCCGTCGAGCGAACTGGCGCTACATGCGGCGATCCTGCGGACCTTCCCCGAGATCGGCGCGGTCGTGCACTGCCACGCTCCCCATGCGACCGCGTGGGCCGCCTGTCGCAAACCAATTCCCGCGCTGATCGACGAAGCGATTGCGCAGCTCGGCGGCGATGTCGAGTGCACGCAGTACGAGCCGTCGGGCACCACCGAACTGGCCGCGGCCGCCGTCGGGCTCCTGCGTGATCGGTCGGCCGTACTGCTTGCGCACCACGGGCTGGTCTGTGTGGGAGCGACGGTGGCCGACGCCGTGGCTCGGACCGAAGTTGCTGAACATGCGGCCCACGTCGCAAGCCTCGCTTGCGCGTTGGCAAGCCCAGTCGCAAGCCTCGCTTGCGCGTTGGCAAGCCCAGTCGGGGTGCCGGCCGCAGGCGTGACCCACTTCGAGCAGGTTTATCGGGCACGGCGATACGGCGGCTGAGCTACCAGGCCGCGGCGCTGCCGCGGCTCAGCTCTGACCGAGGTCGGCGTCACCTGCGGCGAGGGTGTTGTGCGCGGCGAGCAACGACGCGTCGCTGGCGCCGACCTGCGTCGGAAATCGATCGAGCGCAACGAGCTCAGGGAACGCTTTCCACCACGCAACTACGACCGCCAAAGTCAACGCGCCGCCGGCCGCGACCGCCGGAGCCGTGCCGAGCGCTTGTGCGGTGACTCCCGACTCGAACGCGCCCAGTTCGTTCGACGCGCCGATAAACACGCTCTCGACCGCGTTCACTCGGCCCCGCAGGTCCGGCGGTGTGACCAGGGGAACGAGCGTGTGCCGGATAAAGACGCTGACGCCGTCGGCCGCCGCGGCGACCAGGACTGCGGCAAACGCGACGACGAACGACGTCGTAACGCCCAACACCACATGGCCGACACCGAAAACCGCGACGGCAAACAACAGAGAGCGGCCGACATGGCGTTCGATCGGTCTCCGCGCGAGCCACAAGGTCATCACAAACGACCCGATTCCCGGCGCGGCGCGTAACCAACCAAAGCCCGTCGTCCCGACGTGAAGCCGCTCGTCGGCAATCGCGGGCAACAACGCGATCGCACCACCAAACAACACGGCGAAAAGGTCCAACGAAATGGCCGCGAGCAACACTGGCGTGCGCCGCACTACACGCACTCCCGCGAGGGCATCTCGCAACCCGGGCCCGTGCTCGGTCCGCTCGCGCTCGACGGCGCCGGGCGCACGCACGAGTGCGAGAGCTACGGCGGCACCACCCACAGCAAACGCGACGGCCAACGCAAAAGCCCACCACGGCGCTCGCGCGTACAGATAACCCATCACGATCGGTGCGCCGATCGCGGCTATCTGCCAGCCGAACACCCAGCGCACCACGAGCCACGGCATCACGTCCGCCGTAACCGAGCCCGACATCAACGCCCGTGCGGCCGGGGTGCGAAACGCCTGCGCGACGCCGAATACACCCGCCGCGGCGATGAGGACCGCCACCGAGACCTCGCTCGTACGCGCCAAGTACAACGCGACCCCGCCACACACCAGTGCCTCGATCACTGTGCTCGACACCACAATCCACGCGCGATTGAGGCGGTCGGCCAGCGAGCCGGTGACAAACACCAGCAACGCTCGCGGCAGGAACTCGGCCAAGCCGATCAAGCCCAGGTACAGCTCGCGGCCTGTGGCGTCGTAAGCCGCCTTGCCCGCAGCGGCTGAAAACACCACCGCGACGCCAGTGGAGAAGAACATCAACCCGACATTGGCCGCCGAGTTTCGTGTCCAACGCCGCTCACAATCACGCCGGTCGGCACCTGGCGGCTCGCTCCCGAGCGTGTGTTCTGGCTGCTCGCCCCCCGGCGAGGTGGTCACGCAGTTGGCGGCGCGTGCACCGCCATCGCGTGGCGGCCCGAATAGACCGGCAAATCCAACATCGTCACGACGCCCGGCGGCGCCTCGACCACGTCGGGGATTGCGTTGACCACGTGCATCGCCGTGGCCAAACAGCCGGCGTGGTTGTGGTCACCCTCATCGCTGGACAACGTGAGGTCGATACGCACGTGTGGCTCCCCGGTCACCAGAATCCGGTAGCCCTGACCGTGCGGCCACTCGGGCGCGTCGGAGTCACGCAGCCGTGTGACGTGTTCGACGACGATTCGTGCCTCACCGCCGACAATCCCACGGATCTCAAAACGCATGCCGGAGATTCCGCCTACGGGGACCGTGCCCGATGCGATCTCGATCGGCTCGTCCGCGTAGATCACCTCGTGAAACTCCTCCATGCGCTCCAACTCGACGTCGAGCGCCCGCGCCACGAGCGCGACGACCGGACCCCAGGCAAGCGTGGTGGAGCCGGGCGCGAGCAGCAAGGAGTGTGCCGGATCGGGCTTGCCGAATCCCATGATTTCAAACATCGTGAACGCTTGATCCCACGTTGCGTAGTTGACGACCTCCATCATGCGGACCTCATCGACACGAGAACACAACGACAACGCGGGAATCACCGCACCCGCATTGCCGTAACCCGGGTCGATCCCCGATGTGTAGAGCGTGCTGCCACCCGCCAGGCACGCCGCGTCGAGGCGCTGTGCGGTGTCGTCGCCCAGCGCGTCGGGAAACAACAGCGGCACAAACGACGTGTTCACGACGTTGTAGCCCGCTGCCAACATCGTGCACAGGTCATCGATCACTTCGCCAGGACGAATGTCGGACGATGCCATATATGAAATGCAGTCCGCGCGGGTGCCGAGCAGCACGCCAGCATCGTTGCTCGCCATCACCCCGCATGGCCCGACGCCGACCAATTCGCCGGCATCGCGGCCGACCTTGCTCTCGGAGTGCACCCATAGCCCCGCGAGCTCGAGATCTGGATGAGCGAGAATCCCCCGAACAGCATGTACACCAACAGTGCCGGTCCCCCACTGGATCACCGAATACATGCCCGCTCCTTTTGTGGTGCGCCTCGGGCGAACGACGCCGCGAAACGTGTGACACCGTAGAGGACCGTGGCCGCGCAACGCTCGATAAATGACGACGCTGCTGCGTGGGCTCGGGCCGCGCTGGGCGACACTGCGACATACAGCGTCCACGTTGCGGTTCGTGGGCTGGAAAACGAACTCGAAGACGAGCTGACCCACCGCAACGTCGAGATAGTGACCCGGCTGCGCTCGCCGAATCGAACCGTTGTGGTGGTTCGAGGGTCAGACAGTGAGGCGCAGTGGGCTGCGGAGACCTGGTGGGACGCCACCGTCGTTCACATCGGCTCCATCAGCGAGGCCGCGCGCGTGCTCCAGGCGGTGCAACGCAACTGGGCTCCGGCCGAACAATCAGCCCGTGAGCGTTTGATCGCCCAACGGCTGCCACGGCTGCGGCGCTCCCCGCTCGCACTCGGTCAATCCGCCGCCAGCGGCCACTTGGGAGCCTGGACGCTTGTCGCACCCGACCTCATGCTGGTGGCGCCGCGCACGTCGCGCCCGTTTGCCTCGGGTCGGCCCGAACTCGACCTGCAAAGCGAGCCGCCGAGTCGGGCCTACCTGAAGTTGTGGGAAGCGATGTTGCTCGCTGGTACCCAGCCCGCCGCCGGCGACCTTGCTGTCGATCTCGGTGCATTCCCTGGCGGCTGGTCGTGGTTGCTCGCTCGGCTCGGTGCCAACGTGGACGCGCTCGACCGATCGACTTTCGACCCCCGTGGCTGGAACGTCGCCGGCCGCGTGACGGTTCGACGTGGCAACGGCCTCTCGGCCACGCCACACGCAGATGCAACGTGGATCGTCTCGGACATGGCCTGTGACCCGCGCAAACTGCTCGCCGCATTTACCCGTTGGCTGGAGCGGCCCGCGCAGATCGTGGCCACGATCAAGTGCGCGGGACGCGCCGACCCTGGAGTGGTCGCGCAGTTCGCGGCACTACCCGGCGTCCGAGTGGTCCATCTGCACCACAACGGCCACGAGCTCACCGCGATGCGCACGCACACGAGTAGTGCCTGACTGAGTTCGTCCGCACGCCGTCTTGCCCGGCAACTAGCTCGCGGCAGCCTTCTTCCGCCGGCTTTGGGTCGAGGCCGGTCGGCCGATTCCCGCCGCCGCCTCCAGTTCGCGCAGCGCGACCGGGATGCGGTCGGCGATCTTTGTCGGGTCCGGTACCAACGATGGGCACGCCATCAGTCCGAAGTCGATGGAGTCGCAATAGGACAACACCGTGATGTTCATACCCATGTCGAAAAGCAGCGGGCCCATTGGCAAAATCGCCTCGACCGGCGCGCCGGCCATGTACAAACGAAACGTTGGACCGGGGACATTCGAGATCACCAGGTTCACTGGCGGCGGCGCGACCCGCGACAGCCCCGCCGCGGAGTACATCCGTGCCGCGAGCGCGATCAGTCCCGGCGGTGTGGTGTCGGTTAGGCCTTGCATACGATGAACCGACAGCGCCCGTTGCATTTCCTTTGCGTTCTGCGTCGATTCGTGGATCGCGCGCAACCGCTCGATGGGATCGTCGATGTCGGTTGCCAGCGTCGTGAACATCGACCCGACTCGGTTGCCCACCGCGCTCTTGTCGTCGTCGTTGCGCAGCGACACCGGGCACTGCGCGACCAGAGGACCCGACACCTCCTCGCCGAGTTCGTCGAAGTAGCCGCGTAATGCGCCTGCACAAATGGCCAACACGATGTCGTTGACCTTGACGTCGAGCACCTGGCGTAAGTGTTTTACCCGCGCTAGTTCGATGCTCGTCGACGCAAACGCACGGTGGGCGGTGAGCTGTCCGTTCATCGACGTACGTGGTGCCGAGTACGGCGCGACCACCTTGGTCCGTCGCGCAAAACCTGCCGCGGTCAGCCCTTGCCGCAAGCTCTGCGCGACGAAACGCACCGTGCGCACGGGGGTGCGGGCGTAAAAGTTCCACAAACCACGGGCAAACAGCTCCGCCGTCGACGGCACCGCGCCAGCCGAGGCCGAGCGCACGACTTCGTCTGAGGCTGCTCGCGGCTCAGGTGTCAGGTCGAGGATGATCTCGCCCAGGCCCGCACCCGAGACGCCGTCGATGATCGCGTGGTGGATCTTCGTCAGGATCGCGACCTTGCCGCCAGCCAGTCCTTCGATGAACCACATCTCCCACAGCGGCCGCCGTAGATCGAGCTTGTAGCTACTGAGGCGTCCAACGAGCTCACCGAGCTCCTCGCGGCCGCCGGGCGACGGAACCGCCACGCGGCGGATGTGGTAGTCGGGGTCGAAGTTTGTTTCCTCCACCCACCCGGGGCGGTCGAGCCCGAGAGGGATGTCGACAACCTTCCAACGAAACTGCGGAAGTTGTGGCAAACGCTCGAGCAGCAGCCGCTTCATCAAGTCGAACGAGAAGTTGGGCGCATCGGTCGGGTCCGCAATCAGGACACTCGACACGTGCATGTGCCATTCCGGCGTCTCGCCATAAAAGAACGCGGCGTCTTGGCCTTCCATTCGCAACATCAGCGCCTCCCCTCTCCCGTGTCAGTGCAGGGTAACGCCCACACGCAAGAGCCGAAGGCTGTTGAGCACAACGATCAACGATGACGCGGCCATTGCTGCTCCGGCCCACATCGGGTCGAGGCTCCCGCTGATTGCGAAGGGGATCATCACGACGTTGTAGGCGAAGGCCCAAAACAGGTTGCCTTTGATCACCCGCATCGTTGCGGCCGCGAGCTCGATGGCTTGCGGCACTAGACGTAGGTCGGGTCGCAGCAGGGTGATATCTGCCGCCTCTGCCGCAACATCGGTGCCACCGGCCATCGCGATCCCCACGTCGGCCGCAGCCAGCGCGGCAGCGTCGTTCACCCCGTCGCCAACCATCGCCACGACGGCGCCCTGCGCCCGAGCCTGCTCGAGCGCGACAACCTTGTCGTGCGGGCGCACGTCGGCCGTGACGTCGTCAATGCCGAGCCGACATGCCACGGCCGTCGCCGTTGCGCGTTGGTCGCCCGTCAAGAGGCGGGATGAAATCCCCATGGCGGTCAACGAGGTAACGACGTCGCGGGCCTCGCTGCGTTCGGTGTCGCCGACGGCAAACACCGCGACGGGCCGATCGTCGAGGTACAGCGCCACTGTCGACAGTCCCACTCGCGCGCCTCGTGCCACGGCGTCGGCCAGCGGCGAACCGGGCTCGACGCCGTCGGGGCGCCCGAGCGCCACTGCGCTACCCGCAACCGTGGCGCGAACACCCCAACCCGCGACGTCGGTGAAATCGCTGATCCCGGTCTCCAGCCCGGTCGCAGCGGTTCCGGCGGCATTCGGGTCGCCGCTCGCATTCGTGCTCGCCTGCGTGTTCGCGTGCGCGTACAGCGCACGGCCGATCGGATGGAGCGACCCGGCTTCGAGTGCACCGGCCAACGCGCGCGCCCGGGCGAGGTCGACGCCGTCGGCTGTTTCCTCCTTCACCGTGAACACGCCAGTCGTCACAGTGCCCGTCTTGTCGAAGATCACGACGTCGACCTTGCGTGAGGCCTCCAACACCTCGATCCCGCGCACGAGAAACCCCAGACGCGCCGCTCGGCCGGTGCCCGCGACGAGCGCAACCGGTGTCGCCAGCCCGAGCGCACAAGGGCAAGCCACGACCAGGACGGCCAATGCGGCAGACACCGCCGGATCGACGGCGCGTCCGGCGAGGAGCCCGATCACCAACGTCGCGAGCGAAAGTCCGATCACCGCCGGCACAAACACCGCCGAGACCCGGTCTGCCACACGCTGGATCGGTGCTTTACCGGCTTGGGCCTCGGCAACGAGCCTCGCGATCCGCGCGACCGTCGAGTCGGCCCCCCGTGCCGTGCTGCGCACCGTCAGCCAGCCGTCGAGGTTGACCGCGCCGCCGGCAACGGTGTCGGACGGGCCGACGACGACCGGCAACGACTCGCCCGTCAACAGCGCGACGTCGATCGACGCAGAGCCGGCTTCGACCACTCCATCGGTCGCAAATCGCTCGCCCGGGCGCACCACAAGCCGATCGCCGACCTGCACGTCCGCGACGGCGACCGAGCGCTCGATGTGTCCGCCGCCGTCGCCGGACTCGACGATCACGGCCCGTTCGGGGACCATCGCCAGCAGTCCGCGCACAGCCGCGCTGGCTTTGCCCTTCGCTCGATCTTCGAGGAGTCGGCCGACCAAGGCGAACACGATCACCGCGACGGCGACCTCGAAGTACACGTGCGCCGGGTTCGACCCAGCGCCCATCCCGGACATCCCGGACATCTCGGGTGCAGCGACCGATGCCGAATCAGCCGCCGAGAGCCGCCACAACGACAACGCCAACGCGGCGGCAACCCCGAGGGAGATCAACGTGTCCATCGAAGTCGCGCGGTGCCGTGCCCCCGCGAGTGTTCGCCGATGGATGGGCCATCCGCACCACAAACTGACAAGTAGCGCCGGCGCGGCTACGACCAAAGGCCAGTGGTCGAACCGCAGGCCGGAAAACATCGACACCGCGATCACGGGAACACCCACAACCACCGCAATCACAGCCCGCGCCTCGAGCCCGGGTCCGGCGGGCGCCAGCGCATCGGTGACCCCGCTGCCACGTCCCGCCTCATCGGCCTGCGCGCCATCGAGAGAAGTGCGGCCACTTGAGAGCTGGTGAGCTTGGTACCCGATCGACTCCACGGCGGCGATGGCCACCACGACGTCGACCCCGCCGGCCGCGAGCGTGGCCGCGTCAGGAGCGGATCCGTGACCCTCGACCCCCAGGGCAACGGGCGCGAGCGTGGCCCGCTCGGTCACCAGGTTCACTGTCGCGCTCACGCCCGGGAGCTGGTTGAGCCGTCGCTGCACACGCGCCGCACATGCCGCGCAGGTCATGCCACCGATGACGAGCTCGACAGTGCCGCTCGGTCGTTCAGCTGAGTTCATATCCCTGCGCCTGCACGGCGGCAACGAGCGCGGCGACGGCCTCTGCGAAATCGGGTCCCGCTATGTCGAGCGCCAACGTGGCACTCTCGAGATCGACGGCGACCGAGCTCACACCCGGCACCGACTGCGCCGCGGCGCTGACCGCTCTCACACAGTGGCCACAGGTCATCTCCGTGACAGTCCATTCCATATGCGCCATGTCGTTCGCCTCAATAGATCTTTAAGTGGCCGCCCGAACGGCCGTCTGGAAGTGGCCGCCATCGTGGCCGCACGCGACCGCCCTGCGCCAACGAGCTCTCACGAGCGCACCAGCCGCGCTATTGCGACCACTGCCTCATCGACACGTTCGCGCGACTGCGTCGGATCGCCGGCCGCTGCGGCGACGCAGTGACTCAGGTGGTCCCGCACCAACTCGATCGCCAGTGCTTCGAGCGCCCGCGTCGTCGACGAAACCTGGGTCAAGACATCGATGCAGTAGGTCTGTTCCTCGACCAATCGCTGCAGCCCTCGCACCTGACCCTCGATGCGACGTAGCCGCGCGACGAGCTGCGCGGTCCGGGGCGCGTAACCCGTTTCCTCGTCCATGTCGGCATGATACCCCCCTAGGGTATTTCCCGCGCGACACTCGACCGTGCGCGACTACCGATCAGCTGTCGGAGCGATCCACTTCCCGCGAGACACAACGCTGGTCAGTGAGGGCGGGGTCGAGCGGCTCGCCATTGGTGGCGTCGCTCTGTCGGTGCTGGCAGAGGAATACGGGACGCCGTTGTACGTGTTGTCGGGCTCCCAACTCGCGCACAGCGCCGACCAATGGCGAACGCATACGACCCGCGTACGTCCGGGCACGACTGTTCATTTCGCGTCGAAGAGCTTGCCGGTTCTCGCCGTCTTGCGGGCCTTACGAGAGCGGGGCTTGGGCGTCGACGTCTCGACTGAAGGCGAGGCCCGCGCGGCGTTGCGTGCGGGTTTCACCGGCGAGCACATGTTGGTACACGGCAACGCGAAGTCGATGGCCGAGTTGCGCCTCGGCCTTGAGGTCGGGGTGCGATTCTTCGTGGTCGACAACCACGACGACATCGAGCGACTGGCGCGCATGGCCACCCCTGCGGCCCCGGCGCGAGTGGTTATTCGTGTCGTGCCCGAGGTGGCGCCCGCGACCGTCGCGGGTATGGCCACCGCCCACGTCGGACAGAAGTTTGGGATCGAACTCGGCCAACTTGCCGCGGCACGTGCCGCGATCGCTCGTCACGCGAGCCTTGAGTTCCTTGGTTATCACGCGCACGTGGGTTCACAGATCACCCGGCTCGAACCGTTCCTCGAGGCGGTCGATCGTCTCGTTGCGCTCGATCCCCCACGAGTCCTCGACATCGGTGGCGGGCTCGGCACCGCATATTTGGCCGACCAACCAGTACCGAGCGTTGAGCAGTTTTGCGACGTCGTGCTCGGCGAACTCAACTCGCTCGTCACTCCCGACTGCGAGGTTGTCGTCGAGCCGGGCCGCAGCATCGCGGCACGTGCGCTAGTCACCCTCTATGAGGTGCAGACGGTCAAACGAGGCAGCCACAACACCTTTGTCGGGCTCGACGGTGGGACCTCCGACAACCTTGAGGTAGTCATGGACTACCACCCGCAAGACGCGCTGGTGCTTGACTGCACAGCCGCGACAAGCGAGCCGACCTCAGCCGAGATCTGCACGGTGGTGGGTAAACACTGCGACTCGGGCGACGTGCTCATCGGCTCGGTCGAGTTGGCGCCACCCGCGCCGGGCGACCTCGTGGTTCTGCCGACGACGGGCGCGTACAGCCACGCCATGGCCAGCAACTACAACGCGGTCCCGCGGCCGGCGATGGTGTGGGTCGAGGCGGGAGCCTCACGGGTCATCGTGCGTCGCGAGACGATCGACGACGTCTTCGCTCGCGACCTGCTCGACTAGCGATCGCGCGCTGGGCGGGCCCTTGAGCCACCGCCGACAGGCAGCCCACCCAGAACAGTCAGGCCGTGCTGTGCGACCGGGTCAGTTGGAGGTGAACACGTCGTCGAGTTGCGGCGAGTTCACCGCCTTGGCCTGGTCGCGACGCGCCACGCGCAACACGGCGTAGGTCACCCACTCGATCACCGCGCCGACGACCAGTGCGGCGGACACCACTGCCGCCGGGATGGCCACGATCGCCAACGCGGGAAGAGCAATCCCGATCATCTTGAGAAACGGGACGGGCCCACGCGCGAACCACGTGCGTGGGCCTGCCGCGAACCGGACCGCCGTCCACATGATCCAGCGACGCCAAAACGGGACACCCTGAATCGGCCTGGGTTTCCTGGAGGCTCTAAACCTTGGAAAGGTATGAGCGATGG
>CAZWPY010000042.1:0-23409 GCA_964635475.1 uncultured Acidimicrobiia bacterium | reverse complement strand
TGATCCGACCTTGCCGTTGGCGCCGCCACACTTCAATCGACGAACCCCACGAGCGAAGTGCGCGGGAGAGCGGCTTACAGCGGCGTCGCCTTGGCAGAGCCGCCCGGCAGGACAGTTGGCGCTCGACGTGTTCATCGCCGGACTACTCGAGGCCGCCGCGGCCGGGCGGATGAGGCGCGCCGCGT
The DNA here is from genome assembly GCA_964635475.1 of uncultured Acidimicrobiia bacterium. Lineage (GTDB taxonomy): Bacteria > Actinomycetota > Acidimicrobiia > Acidimicrobiales > CAZWPY01 > CAZWPY01. Next base: position 23,224 of record CAZWPY010000042.1, on the reverse strand, counting down.
AGTTGCTTGGTGGGGCAGATCGCGGTCGACAGGCGGGCGGGCGGAGTCCTGAGGAAACGAGCCGAGGAGTAGGCAAGCAGTAGTCGTGGTGTCTGGCTACATCGCCGCGCGCTGTGCCGGGAGGTCGAAAGGGGGCACCTCATGTTCGCCGTCGCCGGGCGCTGTGCTATTCGACCCAGTGCTGCCTGGCTCGGCGCTGCTTGAATCGACAGGGGAGTCCTGGACAACGGGGACGGGCACTTCCTTTCGCCGTGCGTGAGCCGGCGCATCGAGTTCGCCGTCAGATACCGCGGAACCAAAGGTTTCGCTGTCGGGTGCCGCGAAACGCAGACTGTTGTAGGCGCGCACGGCGGCGTCGGCGACACACTGCACTTCGTCGCGCCCGCCAGCAAGCGTCGCCGCGCCGACGCCGGTGTCGGGCTCAGTCCCCACCATCACGACGACGCCGTCGGCGTCGGCCGATCGAAACGGCGCGACCTCGACGGCGAGGTCTTCGCCAAAACACGCAACGACGGCGCCCGCGACGGCCACGCGCCATTGCGCAGCTGCGCTCGTGCCGCGCAGTTCACGATCGCCCGCGATCAACGCGGCGGTGGCTGTGTAGCTGCCCGCGTCACCGGTGAGCTGCGCGTGCGGTCGATGGCCGCCGCGCCGAGCAAAACGTTCGGCGAGGTGCAAGCCTGCGGCGAGCCCACGTGCGAGCCGTACCGCCAGGTCGATCTCCTCGGCGCTCCACGGGTCAGAGCGACCAAGGACGTGGGCCCCTGAGCTCGCCGACCCGGCGCTGGGAACGAGCGTGACGGGCCACTGCAACAACTCTGTGTGAACCACGTCGTCACGATCGCGGGCCCGCCGAGCGGCGTCATTGAGCGCGACCATGAAGTCGAAGGTCTCAGTAGGGGAGAGGGGGTCAAGTTCAGGCGTTTCCCACACCAGGGTCGCCCCGCCGAGGTGCGACTCGTGCAGGTAACCGCAGACGTCGAGCAGCAACGTCGAACGAAGCACGTGTAGACCCTCGGTCACCACGTCGATCATCTCTGACTGCGCCACCGAGGACGAACTTCCCACGGGGCGGCAGTCTAGGGAGCATTCCGTCCGAACCTTGGGCGCCTGCCACCCCAATTGCAACCACAAGCCGCGCGGTCAAACCACCAACAGTGGGATATGATGGGCAAGTGATTCGTGTGGTCAAAGTGGCTGGCATTCTCTGTGCCGCCGTGCTGGCCACGACCGCCACACCGCTGATCGACCCAGCATCGGCCCGGGCCAAGGACGAGCTTGCAGCTGTGAGGGAACGAGCCACGCAAGCGGCGCGCGACGTCGCCGACGCCGAGACTGAACTGGCGTTGACCCAACAGGCTCTCGCGGCGAATACCAACGACTCGGTCGTGTTGTCGGCGCATATCGAACAGCTGAAGGATCGTGTCCGGCGCCGAACGATCCAGCTCTACGTGGGCCGCTCGCCGTCGTACACGCCTGATGGCATCAAGGACGTCGCGAAGGAGGCCCGTGCGCGGGGCCTCATGGCCCCCGTCGCCGCACGTGAACGTGCCGACACGCAGGATCTCGTCGACGCGTTGGCAGAGTTGCGCCAGCAGCGGGCGGCGATTGAACGTGCACGCGACCGTCGCCGCCAAGCACTCGCCGACTTACGCGACAGCAGCCGGGCGTTAGAGCAACAGCTCGCTCGTCTGACGGCGTTGGCAAACGCGCAAGCAGCTGAAAAGGCCGAGCGACTCGCGTCGCGTGCGACGTCGTCGTCACGTAGCAGCAGCGCCAGTAGCAGCGCCTCGCACGATACGTCGACAGCGCGACCGAGCAACTCCGCATCGGCGTCGGCCAGTAGTTCACGTTCGGTCGTGAACTCGACAGCCCCGACTGTTACGACATCACTGTCACCTTCTACTTCACCGTTAATGACCAAACCCTCAACAAGAGCGTCAACTACCTCGACGAGCTCGACCACGCGGGTGACGGTGCCGCCGTTGTCGGAGTCGAGCGCGCCGAGCACCACGAGCGTTCCGCCGACGTCGAGCACCAGTGCGAGCACATCGAGCGAGTCATCGGTGACCTCGACGATCCCGACCGCGGCGACCACGACGTCGATCCCGCCGAGCGCGCCGGTCACCGTCGGCGCCGAGTTCATTTGCCCGGTGGCAGGTCCGACGGTTTTCACCGACACGTGGGGTGCTCCTCGATCCCAGGGTTGGCATCAGGGAACCGACGTCTTCGCGAGCAAAGGCACGCCCGTCGTCGCGAACGTGAGTGGAGTGTTTAAACAGCACCCGAACCGCCTGGGCGGACTTGCGTACTATCTGGCCGGTTCCGACGGTGTCGAGTACTACGGCGCCCACCTCGACGCGTACGCAGCAGAATCGGGCCCGGTGAGCGTTGGCACGGTTCTCGGCTACGTCGGTAACACAGGAGACGCGGCTGCGACGCCGGCCCACCTGCACTTCGAAGTGCACCCCGCGTCGAAGCAGTATTCGAATCCCTACCCGATACTCAAGGCCGTCTGTTCGTAGGATCGCAGGAGCAGCCCGACGCACGCTCGGCGGGCTCAGTGGACAAGTCGGTAGGTCGAGCCGAGTAGGGGCTCGCTGGCCTCGTCGCTTTCGGCGCTGACCTCGACGACCCCACGCCGGCACAAGTCGATCAACTGCGCCAACACAGACTGACCGGCCGCGGGGTAGAGCAGCGGATTGAGTCCGCCATACATCTGCGGCACCAACTCGACGATGCGCCGGGGGCCGACGGCCAACGCGTCGCGGATCTGCGCCTCCCGCTGGGCTCGGTGGGCGAGCAGTGCGGCAATGTAGGGCCCTGGCCGATCAACTACTCCGCCGTGGGTGGGAATGATGAGGTCGGACTGCACGCGATCAACTGCGCGCAGGCTCTTGAGGTACGCGCTCATGTCGCCGTCGGGTGGGGGAATGATCGAGGTCGACCAGCCCATGATGTGGTCGCCTGAGAACACCACTCGCGGATGTCGTCCGAACACGAAACACGCGTGATTGGAAATGTGCCCCGGGGTCAACAGGGTCGAAAAGGTCACGTCGCCATAGGTGAACTCGTCGCCGTCGGCCACCACGTGGTCGGGCGCAAACTCGTAGTCGCCCACCTCATCTAGCTCGACGCCGGGCGCAAGAAACCCGCTGTTCTTGCTCTGGCCACTGCCTACTGCGAGCGCGAGCAGTTCGGCGAAGGCCGACGAGTTGCGCGCGTGCCACGACTCCACCTGCGGCGCGGTCAACGGGTGGGGGCCAGCGCCAAGCGTGACGCCGCCGCACCGGCGCTGTAATTCGGCGGCCGCGGGGGAATGGTCGCCGTGGGTGTGGGTAATCAGAATCGCCAACAGTTCGCGGCCAGCCAACGCTGTCTCGAGCGCGTCGAGGTGAGCCACCCGACGCGGCCCCGGATCCACAACCACACAACGACCCTGACCCACATCGACGATGTAGGTCCCCGTCCCGCGGAAAGTAAAAGGGTTCGCATTGTCGGCGAGCACCCGAGTCACCCCGTCGATGACATATTCGGCCTCGCCCACGTGCGCGGTGAAGTTGGTCGAATACGGCACGTTCTCAGAGTCCATGGGCTGCCTCCCACGAGGGCAAATGGGCCACTTGTCGCCACCACAGCAGCGCGACCGCGACGAGGGCGATACCTCGAGGCAACGGGCGCGCCGCCACCCGGTACACGCCATCGCGCCACACGCGCAGCCTCGGCCCGACAACGTCGATTCGCACCACGAGGCCGAAGGCCACAACGAGTGCCGCGACCACAACAACGGGGCCGAGCGGATGCCACCCGACGGCCTCCGAGAACTGCAGCCGCGTCATGGCGCCAACAGATCGCGTCATGCCGCACACTGGACACGGCACCCCGGTGAGACGCCGCAATGGACACAACGTCGGCCCGCCCAATCCGGTGCTCAGCCGGGCCGCGACCAATGTCGCACCTGTCGCACCAGCAACGACCCAGCGGCGCCCGGACATCGGGCCATCATTGCCGAGCGCGGTCCACTGCTGCGAGCAGGGCACGAACGCACCTACAGCGGTGACGCTCAGCTCGCCGTCGGGCGCGCCGCCTCGCTCACGCCACCCGCCGCTGGCGGGAGCACCGCGTGCGGCTCGGCTGCGCGGGCGAACAGTGAACCCGACACCCATTCGCAGTGCGCGGCTCGAACGTCGGCAAAGTGAAACGCCGAACCGACCCCGCGTGCGTGCACAATCCAGCCGCGGGAGCGGGCAGCACCGATCACAGCCGCGGTCGCCGGCTCACCCGCGCTCGGCGCAGCAACCACGATCCGCGAGACCGGCAGGCCGACCAACTCCGCGAGTGGCCACTCAAGTTCGGGATTCCACACAAGACCGAGGTCGACGTCGAAAGCCGCGAGCTGCCGAGCGGCGCGGGCACACGCCGTCGCCGCCGGTCCCGGTCGCGAGAATCGACCGTCGAGCACCAAGTCGAGGCCGACTCCGCCCTCGAGCTCGCGGACCAGCGCAGGAAACGCAGGGTCGCACAGCAGCCGGCCGCCGATCGGCACGACCAGTCGCACGTCGCCGGCTCGGGCGGCAGGTGCGTGGCGAATCGCTTGTCCAAGCAGCCACAATTCGAGTTTTGGGCGCAGGCCCGCCTCGTCGGCCACCCGGCGGAACGCCGAGGGCGAGACCCAGCCAGCCTCCGCGTCGCGCCACCACGCTTGCACCTCAGCGGCGACAAGCCGTCGGCTGTGACTCTGCGTGCCGTGGGTTGCGCGGTTCGAGACAGCCGCCGGCTGCTCGTCGAGGAATATCGGCAGCAGGCGCAACGACAACTCGGGGCCACCCCCGAGCGCCGAACGCAACCGGCTCGCGGCGGCACGATGGACCGCAGACGCCGCGTCGTTGTTCGCCGCGGCGACCACCGCGCGGTTGCGGCCGGCCTGCTTCGCCGCGTACATGGCCGCGTCGGCAGCGGCCAACACGTCGTCGGGGGTTTCACCGTGGTCGGGGAACAACGACACGCCGATGCTCCCGTGGGGCACGATCGACTGCCGACCAAGCTGGCAGGGGACCGCCAGCGCCGCGAGCAGCTTGTCGGCGACGACCATGGCGTCGGCGCTGTCGCGGACCGCGGGCAACAAAACGGCAAACTCGTCGCCCGACAAACGAGCCACCGTGTCCTCCTCACGCACAGCCGACCGCAGTTGCGCGGACACGTGGCGCAAAAGCTGATCGCCCGCGGCATGACCAGACGTGTCGTTGACCAACTTGAATCCGTCGAGGTCGATAAACAACACGGCGGCTCGAGTGCGGGCCCGCCGCGCACGGGCAAATCCGTACTTCACCAAGTCGAGGAACAAGCTGCGATTGGGAAGTCCCGTGAGTGGGTCGTGCATCGCCCGGTGCTCCACGCCGGCTCGGGCTCGGTTCGACGCCCACAACAACGCCGACATGAGCAAAACGGCGCCTGCGGCCGCGATGACGAACACACCGACCCGCTCGCCCAACGTGTCGGCGCGCAGGCCAAGCAGCAGCACGGCACAGGGCGCCGCCACCGCGAGCAATGGCAGGGAACTCCACCAACCCTTGGACGGATTCGCGTCGCGCACAGGGCGGCCCGCGACCTGGCTGGTCCACCCGGCCCACGCCCACGACGTGGCCGCGACCACAACCGTGAGGCGGCCGAATGTGGACACGACATCGCGAGCGCCAAGCACGTGGCCCGCCAGCGCGGCCGCACTGGCAGCTTGAGCGATCCCGGCAACAGTGAAGGCCGTCGCGCTGTCGAAACGATGGCGACCCGAACGCAGCGCTTGGCCGCCGATCAGGCCCGCGCCCACCCATCCGACGAGAGCGAAAAAGGCGACGAGCCCGACTGCGCCAAGGTGTGTCGAGACGCCAAGGGTCCCGGCCGCACCGACCCATGCCGCAAATGTGCACACCACAGCCGCGGCGGCCAACTCGCGGGCCCGGGAGAGGTCGTCGAGGTGGCGCGCCGGCGGGCACAAACCGACGCCGGCAACAACCGCGCCGCCCGCGCCGATCGCGCTCAGTACAACCATCAACAACCGGCGCGACGATTCGTCCGTGCCGGCACCAGCGCCCAGCGCCCACGCCGCTGCCAGCACGCAACAGCTCGCGGTCGCGAGCAGCCACGGTCGCAGTGGGGTAGGACGACCGCGCACTCGCCAGACGGCCACCGTCGCGACCAGGCCGATGCCGACGACGACAGCGGCGCCTCGCGGGGACAGTTTGGCCGCTAGCAGGCACACCAGCCCCAGTAGCGCCACAAATACCGCTGCTCGCGCGAATCGCGACAACCGAGCGCGGCGGACCATCGAGCTATTGTGCTGCGCGCGGCCCACAAACGCGCGTCATTGATCTGTAGCGACCCCGTGGCTCAACATTCGACCGCGCGCTACCACTACATTTCGCAGCTATCGCATCTCGGCGCACTTCCCACTAGGGGGTCCACATATGAGCAACCTTCCACCACCACCACCGCCGCCTCCACCACCTCCTCCGCCCCCGCCGGGCGGTTACAGCTCGGGTCCGGCCGAGCTTGCTGGCGTCCCGCTCGCCGACTGGATCACCCGCGTGCTCGCCGCCCTGATCGACGTGCTGCCGGGTCTGCCGTTCGGGATCCTCTCGAACCTCTTCGCGCGAAGTGCACCATTTCTCTCGTTGATCTTCCAGCTCGCCGCCTTCGCGATCGGGATCTACAACGTGGTGCGTGCGGGGCAGACCGGCCAGTCCTTCGGCAAACGTGTTATGGGTTTGGCCCTTGTGGGCGAAGCCGACCAGCGCCCGATCGGCGCGGGTCGTGCGATCGGCCGTTACTTCGCGCACATCATCGACGGCCTGATCTGTTTCGTCGGCTTCCTGTTCCCGCTATGGGACCCGAAGCGCCAGACCTTGGCCGACAAGATCATGTCGACTGTCGTTCGCAGCGACGCCCCGAAGATGGCTTTTGCCGACGCCTTCAAAGCGACGTTTATGCCCGACAAATAGTCCCGGCGATTGTCGCTGCCGACTAGCCAGTTGCAACGAGCCCGGCCTCGCGCCGGGCTCGTTCGCGGTCCGGCCGTACTTGGGTTGGCTTACGCAGTTGACATAACGGAGGAGCAGCACAAACTAGGTCTCGGCGAAATGCCGGCATGCAACGGGTGATATCGCCGATCGGGGACCGGTTGCTCGCTCCGTACGGGCACGCAGCGGGTCGACATGAATGACCGGTCGGGCCCCGGCCAAACCAGCATCCTGACACCCTCCCGAGTTGACATAACGAGGATTATCGGCGTTTCCCGTGGTGTCGCCCCTGGGCTGTGTTGTATCGCAGTACACGTTGTATCGCCCTACACGCCACGTCGTCGGGCCGGCGTGCGCTCGTGCGTGACGGCTTCGCTTTGCCCGTGTGCGCCGGCCCGGGATCCGCCTCGTCCGCCAGCTTCCGGCGCCGTGCTGCGCGCGACGGCCCGGGATCCGCTCTGGCCGGCCCGCCACTTCCCCGCCGCTGCTGGGCCATACCACGCAGAGTGGTCGGGGACTCAGGGTTAAGACGCGGCCGACTACTTTGGCCGACTTCCGAGGCGACTACGGGACCTCGATGTCAGCGAGCAACGCTCGATGGTCGGAGACCGGTAGCCGCCGCGTGGAGGCCGCGACGATGGTCCCTCCCCGCACCGCAACGATGTCGATGCGATGGCGAGGGCGCCACGACGGAAAGGTCGGGGCTGTCGTAGCCGCGTCGAATCCCCACTCGGCCAACTGTGGCCGCCACTGTGACTCGCGCATGTTGACGTCGGCGAGCAGCACGTGCGGACCCGGCCCGGCGGCGCGGGTCAGCCGTTCGACTTCGGCCAGCTGAAGCGGCGCGAGCTCGTCATCGGGCGAGAGGTGCGCGACGGTCACGACGACGGGGATCGACCCGACGATCGGATTGGCCAAAACGGCGACACGCGGTTCTAGGCCGCGCCGAGTCGGCAGCGCCACGGTCCACGCGTGCCAGCCCGTAGCCCTGATTCCCACCGCGATGCCGTAACGCCCCCACGGCCCCAGTCGTACCGCGCTTCCGAAACTCACCGTGTGCCCCGTTGCGCTCGCCAAAGCCGCAGGCAGGTGGGCACGGCGAACTCGCGGCGTGCGTTTGTCGATCTCCTGATAACCAACGACGTCGGCATCAAGCGCCCGAACCCCTGCGGCGAGCTGGTCGATATCGACACGCCGGGTCCACGAGCGTGCGTGCTGAGCGTTAACTGTGGCAACGCGGAAACGCATTGATTGATCATTGCCGAGGCCGACACTCTCGGAGGTGAGTGGGAGCCGTCGGCGCAGTTGTACCCTGGGCGACCCATGCGAATCGACATCGAACTCACGAGCCAGCGACCCGACGGATCGTGGACCTGGCGCGCCGCGAACGCGAAGCAGCCGCGTGGCATTGTGGAATCCGACCTGCTCTATTCGGGCGCCGCCGTCGGTCATGTTGTGCGCGCCGAAGCGCACAGCTCGATCGATGGAGTGACCGTCGTGTCCGTCACTCCTCCACCGGCTCGAGAAGCGGATCCGAACCGTGTAGAGCGCATCGAACGCCAGCAGCGCGACGTCGACTACGCACAGCTGGCCGAACGCGTGGGCAAACCGCGACGTGACTCACGCCCGGGCGACCGTGGCGAGCGCCGGCCCGCGGACCGAAACGATCGCCCGGGCCGTGACCGTCCGGGGCGAGATCGCACGCCTCGCGACGGCGCACGCGACACGTCGGGCGCTCCTCGCTCGGGCGATCGGCCACAGGGCCAGCGCGTCGGCGATAACCGCAACTCGGCCGGGCGCGGCGGGCGTCGACCGGAGCGCACGCCGACAAACGACTGGCGCGATAAGGGCGATCGTAAGGGCAAGGCACCGCGCCACACGGTGCGGCGAGTCCATCGCGACGCGGTTTTGGCCTCGGTGCCTGAAGAGCATCGGCCGATCGCGCAGCTGCTTCTTGTCGGCGGACTCCCCTCGGTTCGTGCCCGACTCGACGAGCAAGCCGCGGCCGCCGCGACAACGACCGAGGCGCCGACGAATCGTGAAGCGATCCTCGCCCTCGCCGAGGAATTGCTGCCGAAGATCCGCGCCGCCGAGTGGCGTGACCGCGCCGAGGCCGCAGAGAAGGCCGGCGACTCACTGCCGATGCGTGAGCTGCGGTCGATCATCAATACCGCCGACGTCGCGGGGCGCGACGAGGAGTGCCGCGCGCTCGCCGATCGGCTGCGCGGCGCACTCCGGGCCCGTTCGGAACGTGAGCGGGGCAAGTGGCTCGACTCACTGCGTGCGTCACTAGCGGATGGCCGCACTGTCCGAGCGCTTCGTGACTCGGCCCGGCCACCTGATGCCGGCGCTCGCCTACCCGCCGACCTCGCCACGGCACTGGCCGACGCTGCCTCAGCGGCGATGACCGCCGACACCAACGCTGACCGCTGGGCCGCCGTTCTCGAAGCGACGCTGCTGTCACCGGTGAAACGTCACGTTCATCCCGCAGCGCTGCCCGCAGGCGCCAGCGCCGAGTTCACCACCATGGTCGGCGACGCAACGGGTCACATCCCAGCCCTCGCGAAGCTGCTCGGCGTCGCGTTGCCTCCCCCGCCGAACCCGAAGGCGGCCGAGTTCGCGCACTCGTTCGTCCGTGACCGTGCCGCCGCGGCCGATCCCGAACCGTCGCCGGCTCCCGCCGACACCCCGGCCGATCCGGCGCCGGCTGCCGCTGTTGACACGCAAGACGCCGAGCCATCGGCGTCTGCCTCCCCCGGCTCTGACTCCCCGGCTCTGACTCCCCCGGCCTCTGACTCCCCTGTCGCGGACTCGCCTGTCGCGGACTCGCCTGTCACGGAGAACGCGGAGGAGTCGGCGGCTCCTGCGCCTACCGACGCGATCACCACCGACTCCTAACGCAGCACACCTCGTAGGCGCTCCAGCGCCGCTGCCGCCTTCGACCGTTTCGCGATGACCTCGCTGCGCGGCCGGGCTACCGGGTAGTTACGCGGCGCCCACCAGCGCGGACTCGACAACGAGTTCCACGTTGTAGCCCTTGTCGCGCCACGTGCTCGCCTCATCTGGTGCATCCGCGCCCCAGAAGCACACGACCACGGATCCCTCGGCATTTCGCACGACGTAGGCAACGTTCATCTCGACGGTTGAAATTTCCACTGCAATCCCCTCTCAGGAGCAACATCAGCAACGTGCCTGTTACATCGTCACTCGCGCCCCTGGAACTTAAACGGTCCGCGGCATTTTTTTTCGGACCCGACACGAAACTCGTTCCCGCGCCTACACGAGGGGCGCGAGCGGGGTGCGCCACCGGCGCGACACCTAGTGCGTCCGCGGCGCGCAACTAGGCTGCTCGCCATGTCAATCGAGACCTCAGAGGCCATTTCGTTCGACACGCAAGGTCGTGTCGGTGTGATCACGATCAATCGCCCCAACGCACGCAATGCGGTCAATACCGCCGTCGCTCAGGGGATCGAGGCCGCGATCGATCTGCTTGAAAACGACCCGGAGCTGTGGGTGGGCGTGCTCACCGGTGCCCGGACGGAAAAGGGTTACATCTTCAGCGCAGGCGCCGACCTGAAGCAGATGAGTGTCGATCCGGGGGGCATGAGCACGCCGCGCGGCGGATTCGGCGGGCTCACACAACGCGAGCGCAGCAAACCGCTCATCGCCGCTGTCGACGGTCCGGCGTTGGCCGGTGGCACGGAGCTGGTGTTGTCATGTGACCTCGTTGTCGCGTCGCGTACGGCAGTGTTTGGTATTCCCGAGGTCAAACGCAACCTCGTGGCCGCCGCCGGCGGTTTGTTTCGACTCCCACGCAAACTTCCCCGCAACATCGCAATGGAGCTGGCCCTCACCGGACGGCTCGACTTCCCCGCCGAACGTGCCTATCACTTCGGTTGGGTCAACGAGTTGTGCGAGGAGGGCGAGGCGCTCACCGCTGCGCTCGCCCTCGCGGGCAAGATCACCGAAAACGCCCCCCTCGCAGTAGCCGAGTCCCGAGCGATCATGCTCGCAGCGACCGACCAGCCCGACGAGGTCGGCTGGAAGATGTCGGGCGAGGGAATCATGAAGATGTTTTCGACGCAGGACTTCAGCGAGGGTTTGACCGCTTTTATCGAAAAGCGAGCGCCCCAGTGGAAGGGCCAGTAGGGCGTCACGCCCCCTGAATGCGACGCGGCTCGGCGTCAGTCGAGCGAGCGGTGGACCACCAGCAAGCGCGCTTTAAACCCACCAGCTTCGAAGAAGTTTTTCGTTTCGCGCGCGCCGGGAAGGGCAAAGGCGTCGAGCCCGCTGCAACCCCAGTCCCGCGCCGTGGTCACGCACGCGCCACGCAGCAATTCGCCAATTCCGACCGACCTGGCCGCGTGCTCGACAAAAAGCTCGGCAATACGAGCGAGCCCGGCGACCTCGCTGCGTTGCACCAGCGCGTAAGCGACCACAACAGAGTCGAGGCACCCGAGCCACACACAGCTGTCGGAACCCGCTATCAGCGCGACCCAGTCGGGCACTGGTAGTTCTGCCTCCAGTAGGGCGCCGCCCCGCAGTTGGACCGTCTCCGCGACGTGTTCGTGGCGCAACCGCTTGAGATTGGCGACATCGGCGTGACTGGCCAGCCGGACGCTTTCCTGGCCCGCCGAACTCGTCACCCGGGGCCGCGCCCGCTCTAGGACTGCGCGAGCAGCGAGTCGATCCGATGCAGGATCGTGCGCCGCGCTCGGTGTTGTGACTCAAAGGCCGCTACATCGGCCAATTCCTTACGGCTCAGCCCGTCAAGCAACGCCAAGACGTTGGTCGCGGGCAACGAGTCGTAACCGTCGATCGCGAGCGCTGCCCCGCTGGTCGTCGAGGTGCGGGCGACGGCTCGGCGTTTCGCTGGCTTCGGTTCGGCCGCAGCCGCGACAGGGGTCGCTGCAGCGGGCTCGGGCGGCAGCGTCGGGGCCTGTGGTGTGGCTGGCTCGCCGCCAGCGAATAGCGCCGACACCCGGCGGTCGAGCTCGGTGCGGGCCTGCTGAGAGGCGAACTGGCCGATCATCTTGGCCATCGCCACCTGGTTGCGCCCGCGTTCGACCAGCGACGGCAGCTGCTCTTGCAGCAGCGCGGCGGCCCCAATCGGCAGGTAAACGGCGTTGTCGACCACGCGGCGCAACACGCCAGCCAAAGGGTTGTCGGGGCGGCGACCAGGTTCGTCCATCAGACGCAATCGGCGCACAGCCCGCGCTCGGGATCCGCGAGCTGGCTCGGGTGTTTCACAAGGAAACACGACTGACAGACGAACTCGTCGGGCCGCCGGGGAACGACCTTCGACGCGAGGTCGCCACGATCGTCGGGGTCGGGCTGCTCGACCTCGTCCTCGTCGTCGGACTCCTCAACAACCAGCCGTTCCTTCAAGATCTCGTCGAGGGTGGCCTCAAGCTCGTCGTCGTGCAGATCCATGTCGTCGTCGTCATCGTCGTCGGCACGGGTGTCGCTGACAGCGGCCGGCGCCGGCTCAGTCGCCACGTCGACCACAGCCGCGTCAATGTCCCCCGCGTCGTCATCAAGGTCTTCGTCGATGTCGTCGACCAGTTCGTCGTCAAGCTCTTCGACCAGTTCGTCGTCGAGGTCTTCATCGAGGTCTTCGTCGAGATCCTCGACGTCGAACTCCTCGTCGATATCGATGTCGTTATCGTCGGCCATAGTCACGTCCATCTGAGTCGCACACGTCGTTCGAGGGGCTAAGCGGGCGGCACAATAGCCCGCTGGGCGCGTTAGTCGCGCGATGGCACGTGGATCGACTTCTGAAGGTAGGGAGCGGCCCGCCGCCGTTGGGTCCAACGTTACGAGAACGAAGTTGTCTACTGAGCGGCGGGCCCACTTCCCACGCCTGCTTCCGGCCAATGGCCGGGAGCCCACGACCAGGCTCAAGGCGTTATGAGGCGACATCACACCAGGTCTGCCGGACTCGGTCAAGCGCAGAATATGGCCTCTGACCTGGTTGTTTTGCTAATCGACCTGCTCACGAGGTCGCGGATTTTTCGCCGCACAACGATGGCAAACCACATTTGCAACCTCCTTCCCCACTGCCACCGTGACCACGCCTCGCTGGTGAGCGCGGCACCGTGCGTGCGGGTGCAACGTGGTCGCCGGGGTTCACACCACGCGGGCCCGACGGCCCGGCAACTTCTCCACGGTGATCGACAACGGCAGTTGATCCTTGACGTCATCGGCGTGCGTGACCACGAGAATCTGCCGAAAACGGGCCTGCAGCCGTTCAAGGGCGACGAGCATCGCGTCACGGCGTTGCGCGTCGAGGGAGCCGAAGACCTCGTCGAGCACCAGCAGGCCGACGACCCCGCCCGACTGAAAACGCACGTGTTCAGAGATCGCGACGCGCAACGCGAGGTTGGCCAGGTCCTGTTCAGAGCCGGAGAACCGTTCCAGCGGATGCCACACTCCCGCGTCACGGATTTCCATGTCGTAGGTCTTGGGGTCGACTTGTAGCCCCTCGTACTCGCCGTCGGTCAGCTCGGCAAACAGCTGCGCTGCTTCAGCGGCAAGGCTCTCGCCGATCGAGGCCACAACCGAACTCTTGAAGCCTGTCAGCAGTTGCACCAAACGGACGAGCTCGCGGGCGTCGCGAGCAACCGCGGCCGCTCGTTCCTGCAGCTCGATCGCGTGCGCGAGCGCACCTCGGGCCATGTCGTGTTCGGTGCGGGCTCGTGCGGCCGCGTCGCGAGCTGAGTCGAGCTCGCTGCGACGTGCGACCAGCTCGCGTGCCGCGACCGTGGCTCGCCGTTGCGCTGTGGCGAGCAGGTCGTCGTCGAAGGGCGTGTGCGCGGCGGTGGCGTCGAGTTGTTCAAGCTCAACCTCACACGACCGGCGCCGTTCTCCGAGCTCGGCGAACTGACGCACGCGCACCTCGCGGTTGGCAAGTAGCCCCTTCAGCTCCGCCGCACGGCGATCGGCGACCTGCAAGTCCTCGACCCACAGCCGCAACCGTCGGGTGTGTTCGTCGACCGCCGGATCGGCCGCGCTCAGGTGCTCGCCGTCGAGGCCGAGCGCCGGCCGCGGCCCCCACTGCTCGAGCCACGCCTGCGAGACGGCCGCTGCTGCCGCGGTGAGCGCTTCGACGTCGCGCTCGCGGCGTTCAGCCACTAGCGCAGCTCGCTCAGCAGCCGCACGAGCGGCTGCGGCAGCCTCACGGGCGGCGCTCGCGGCCTTCGCCGCCACCGCGGCAGCCGTGCGAGCGGCCTCGGCGCGTTTACTCGCCGCGGTAGCGGCCGCCGCCGCATGGTCTAACTCGGCCGAAAAGTGACGGCGGCTCTGTTCAAACGATTCGCCGAGGGCTTGCCCACACGACGGGCACGGCACAGACCGGTCGAGCTGCGCGACCCGACGCACCATCTCGGCGAGTTGCCGTTGCCGTTCTCGCGCCGAGCTCGCGTCGCTCACGGCCTCCTCCAGAGCAGCCCGAGCTGCCACCTCCTCGGCGTCGGCTCGTCGCGCCTGTTCGGTCGCGTCGAGCAACGTGGCGTGATCGGGTTCGGCCGGAGCCGCCGTTGCGGCAACGCGTTCGCGCGCGGTGAGCCACGCCTCCCACAACCGCGCCGCCTCCTGTGCGGCCGCGAGGTCACCCACGCGCGGCGCCAACTTCTCCAGCTCGTCACGAGCGCTCTCGAGTTCGGCCAACTCGGCGCCGAGTTCGGCTTCTTGGCGTTCTATCCGGCTCAGATCACGAGCCACCGCGATTCGCCGCTCGCGCAAGGCGTTCACCTGCATGGCAATAGCACGGACGTCGTTCAGTTCGCGTTGGGCTGCGTCGACTGCATCTTGCGCGGCCGTCGCAGCCGTGGTGGCGAGTTCGAGCACCCGTTCACCGGCAACACGTGCGTCGCGCGCGGCGTCGACTCGGGTCTGTAGCGGCTCCACGTCGCCGACGTCGGCCGCGAGCTGGCGGGCATGTGCTTCGGTGGCGCGCATGTCGACGCGGGCAGCGTCGATCGCGGTGTCGAGCGGTTTGACACCCAGGAGTCGCACAACGAGTTCGGCACGTTCGCGGGGTTGGCGGTTCGAAAATGCGGCGAGCTGCTTCTGCTCGGTAAAAACCGACGCCAAGAAGGCCGACTCCGACATCCCCAAAACCGATTCGACGTAGGTGGTCACCGCCTTTGTCCCGGTGGTGACCTGTAGGCCATCGACGTAGGCCGCAGCCTGCGTACGTGGCATTCCCAAGTCGCCCGCGACCTCACGAACCACTCGGTAGAGGTGGCCTTCGTGCTCGAACTCGAGCTCGACGACGCAAGTCCCCTGCGTTCCGGTCGTCCGCGCGAGGCCCACCTTGGTAGGCGATCGCCCATAGAGCGCCCACGGAATGGCACCGATCAGGCTCGACTTCCCTGCCCCATTGGCGCCGTGAATCCCAATCAAACCAGCGCCGAACTCGACTTCGGTGAGTTCCTCGAAGACGCGGTAGTTCTGCATACGCAGCCGGTGCAGGATCATGGCCGGTGCAGGATCATGGCCGGTGCAGGATCATGGCCGGTGCAGGATCATGGTAACGACGCTTCGATAGCAGAATCGATATAGGTCTGGCCGCGCATGACGATCGCTGAACGATCAAAGCCCGCCAATTCCTGCTCGGCGACAAACTTGCGCCACTGCGCAGGTAAAGCGTCGAGCCGCGGCAGCGGCTCGGCTCGGGCGACCGAGCCGTCGAGGCTCGTTTCGAGCCGATAGTGCAGGAGGTCACGTTCGGTGGCCGCGGCCGCGAGCACGCGTTGATCCACCAGACGAAAGGACTCAAACTCCACTTGTTCGCAGAACACCCGCACGACCGCTCCCGGCGGGGCCGCGAGCAACCGCGTCACGATCGCGTCGGTCAACTGCGCCGAATCGAGCCCGAGACCGAGCAGCGGGGCCGCCGTGACCAGCGGACGCGACGGGGCGACGACCTGGTGCGTTGCGGTGCCGGTGTCGGTGTCGACAATGACGAACCCCTTAGGGCGTTGTGGCTCGTCGGCGAAGGAGAAGGAGTCGGGCGCGCCCGCATACCACATACGTTCGCTGATGGTCGTGAAGTTGTGGAAGTGACCAAGGACCACGAGATCGATGTCGCGCAGGTCGCGTTGGTCGAGTTCGATCTCGTTGATGTCGGTAACCGTGGTCGGCACCTGCAAAAGGCGCGGATGGGTAATCAATACGTTCGTCCGGTCGAGCACTGTGTTGGCGCGTGCCCGCTCAAGGCAGTCGCGTGCTTGCGCGGAGGTCAGTGTCTGCGGAATCGCGTGCACGGCCAAGCCCGGGAGATCGATGCGTTCGTAGTCGAGGCGGTAAACGAAGTGGATCTGACCCAACGCGTCGGCCAGCGGGCTATAGGGCGACCCGCGGCCGGGCAAACGGGGCGTGTCGTGGTTGCCCGTGATCGCCACGACCGCGAGCCCGGCGTCGGTCAAACGCCGCAGACCGGCCTGCGCGATGCGGTAGCTGCGAAACGTCGGTCGCGGGTGATCAAAGAGGTCGCCGAGCAGCAGAACGGCCTCGACGTCGGCCGCGAGGATCGCGTCGACCGTACGAGCAAACGTGTTTTCGAAGTCGGCCTGACGTTGATTGACACCGTCGGCCGTTGTACGTGCGTAGTAGCTGCGGCCCAAATGTTGGTCCCCCACTGCGGCGATGCGCATCAGTCGACCAGCCCCGACACGCTCGGCGGCGCCGAGCGCGCGGCCCGAGCCGGCGCTGGCGTATTGCGAACCACATCGTCGTAGAAGTCGACCAACGTCGGCAACGCGAACGGCGTGTCGAGATTGACCAGGAGCGCCTCGCCTTCCATCAGCGTCTGGATCTCGGGGCCCAAGTCGCTCACGTCGCGTTTGGCCGAACCGCGCAACACGGCCCGATCCTTCTCGTCGGCCAAGCCAAGGATCAGAAAGGTCGACAGCTGACTGAGCAACTCGTCATCGATCAGCCGCGGCTGCTGACTGACCGCGCACAGCCCGACCTTAAATTTCCTGCCCTCCCGAGCAATTCGGGGAAAGACGTTGAGGTCACCGTCTCGCGACTTGGCGAGCACACGTTGCGCCTCCTCCAACACGATCGAGACCACCGGCAAAGCGGCGAACTCCTCTCGTCGGTTCACATACGCGTCTTGCCACGCGTCGAACACTCGTCGGCTCAGGTTCGACGCGACCAGCAGTTCCTCGGTTGACTGCAAGCCCGACACGTCGATAACAACTACCGATCCACGGCGCAGTTCACGCAACACGCTCTGCCCGACCGACAGCGACGAGTCCAGCGACAAACAGCGCAACTGCACGAGTCGCCGTGCGCGGCGGTGCACGACTTGGAGCGTGGCCAACGCCACGCGACGGTTCAACTCGATGTCGCGGAACTCCGCAAGTTGTTCCACCTGTGCGAATTCGGCCAGCCAGCTCAGTCCGCTGCTGTGGTGGCCGTAGTGTTTTTCGAGTTCGTACAAGGCCTCGACTTGCGGCGAACTCCACGAGTACGCGGTTTGCAAGTCCTCAAGGGACAGTTCGGCCAAGGCGAGACGCAGCCGCGACCCATAACCGAGCTCACGAGCAGCGAACACCTTTAGTCGGTCCTCAGCATGGGGATGGCGGCGCAACTCGGCGGCGAACTCCCCGTGCGGATCGATGATCATCATCGCGACCGGACGATTGCTCGCCATCACGCCAGCCGCGAGCACACGCACCGCGTTGCTCTTGCCCATGCCCGTGGTGGCAAACACACCCACGTGGCTCGCGAGCCGCTCGGAGTGGATTCCCACTGCGACGTCGAGCACCGTCTCGCCGGAGCGCAACCGTCCGAATGGGAGGTCGCCCATCTTGTCGCGCAGGAAGGCGAGGTCGTGTTCTGTGGGCGAATCAACGCGAGAGAACTGCGCCGGCAGGCTTTTCGGTTTACGAAAGACCGGTCGCGGCCCCGACGAATCGATGTAACCAAGGCAGCGGCACTCGCCGACGCGGTGGATGCGCCGCGCGGCCTCGTGCAATACGTGTTCGCCACTGCGTCCGGCCGCGTCGTCGCTCAGCAGCGTGCCGGCGATCCGCTCGGCCCAGCCCGGCTCGCGGTGGTCGGTGCCGTAACTGACATCAACGACTCGGTAGAGGTAGCGCCGCCCCGACTGTTCATCGTTGGCGACGAGCAGCTCGCCGAGAAATAGATCCTCGTGCGGTCCGGCACGAAAGATGCCCGTCAACACCGAACGGCCGAATAGCCGCCCGCGCGACGCTCGGGTCACGCCGCTGCCGCCGCGTGTGTCGTTCATACCCGCTCCATTAGGTGATGTCGATCGGCAAAGGCGCGGTTGATCGTTGCGTGATCCAGGCCGCGAGCGACGAGGCCGTCGCGCACGTCGGCCCACAGCTCTGAGCGCACCCAGCCGGAGCACGCAGCGATGGCGTCGACGACCGACAGAGGGAACGGATAGCCCGGGAACGCCGCGTCGTTGCTCACGCACGCCAACGCGGCCAGCACCTCCTCCGGTTCGCCCGCGCCACCGACATCGATTCGAAAGGCGAACGGCGCGAGCCGATCGAGGCGGGCGATACAGACCCGCAAGAGCGCCGCCGTGCGATCTTCGGGCGACTCGAGTAACCCCGGCGACGTTTGTTCGCGGCGCACCACGGCAACCTCGCTCCACCAACACGCATCGGCACCAAACACGTCGTGGGCACGTTGTTCGAAGACTCCGACCATCGGCGCCGCGCCGAGGGCTAACGACGAGTGTTTCGTGACCCCGATCACACTCACCCCTCGCCGCGCCGCGGTGTCGAGCAACTCGTGACGACGCTCGGGCGCAACCCGCCAGTCGGGCGCCAAATCACCGTCGAGCAGGACTAACGCCCCGGGTGATGCTTGTTCGACGCAGCGGGCCAGCAGGGCCCACTCGGTCCAGTCGCGCAACAGCGCAATGTCGACGGCTGTGTCGGCGCCGACACTCAGGCCGCGCTCAGCGAGCCACGACCGCTCTGCGCCCGATCCCAACACCACAACCTCGATCGGCCCCGGCATTTCGAGCAGCTCGCCGTCGCGCCATCTCACGCACGCGCCGCGAACCCCGACGACGGCAATTGTGCGAGCGTCGGCGATGTAGGCCTGTCCGCCATCGACAGCCCACACTTCACTCGGCGCAGTGGAGGCGACGAGCGGGCGCAACGCGGGATTGTCGAGGAAGTCGAGTTCAGATCCATGACCGGCGTTAGGCGCGGCCGCACTGTCGGCGCTGCCGGCAGCGAGGATTTCCGCCACGATGCGACACGCGTCGCCAAGACCGTGCTCAGTTGCCGCAGCGTTGTTGTCTGCGCCGCTCGCAGCCCCGCCGGTCGCCTCGGACACCTGACTCATACCCGTCACCCTTGCAGAGGGCTGTGACAGTTACAAACGTGTGATTTGCTCAGGCCAGCGCAGCGAAGGTCACCCGCAGCGCCGTGATGCGTTCCACATACTCGGTGGCACCGGGCAGGACGCCGTCTCGGGCGAGCGCTTCTGGCCCCTGGTAGTACGCGACCAAGGCCAGCGCTTCGTTGCCTTGATACTGCGCCAATACATACCGCAAGTAACGCGCCGACATCCGAATGTTGTCATCGGCAACGTCGGGATCGAGGTCGGGCTTCTCGATCAACTGCCGCGCGTGTTCGACCGTGCCGGGCATGAGCTGGCCGATCCCCATCGCCCCAACCGACGATCGCGCCGTGTTGTCCCAACCCGATTCCTGCCAACACATCGCCATCAGCAGATCGACCGGGACGCGGTTGGCCGAGGCCCACTTACGGAATAAGGGCAGCAATGCCATCCGGGCGGGGTCCGAGCGCACGCGGCTCGGCGAAATCACCGGGAGTGCCTTGGCCTCGGTCGGCGCCGCGCTTGCTCGTGGAACGACCTTCTCGGCGATGACCAGCTCTTGACCCGCTCGGATGTGACTCGGGTCGGCCAGTTCATTCAGTTGCGCCAAGATCGCCGGCGACACGCCGTAACGCGTCGCAATGGTGGCCAGGGTGTCGCCCGCCACGACCGTGTGAGTTCGTGACTGCCCTGCAAGCTGGTCGGAATCGCCGAGCAGACTGGCAAACGACGACACGGCCGAACTCGTGGCCGAGGATTGCGCGCTCGACTGCTCACCGGCGTTGTTTGCGACAAGCAGTGAGGTCGCTGCGGGCGAATCGAGGAGCGCATCGTGAGGTGCGGTCGGGATCAACCGCTGCGCAGCGACGGAACTTGCGAGCTGTCCGGCCGGCTCGCCCGCCGACGCGTCGGACCCGACGTCGACACGTGTGTTGTCGGCGTGGGCGTCGCGACCGCTCAGCTGCGCAACCACGAGCGCGGCAACCAACACGATGCCGACCAACGCCGCAACCACCCGTACCGCGATCGCGCCGATCGGCGGAGCAGGACGCGGTCGAAGAGCGGCCGCGCGCGACGCCGATCGACGCCCGGCGGCCCGGCGTGCTGCTGGTACTGCCGCTGGTGCCGTCGTCCGCGGGCTGGCCGTGACGCGCAACGCACGAGCGTCACGCGAGCCGACGCTGCGTGAACCCAATGGCCGCTGTGCGGCGGGTTCCGATACGGCGAGTCGTCGTGGTGCCCCAGTCTGTGGCGACCCAGTCTGTGGCACGGCACGCCGCCGCGGCGCGGAACTCGGTTCCCGTCCGGGCGCGTCCCTAGTGGCCGCGCGCCGACCCGGCGCAAGACGCGTCTCGGACATCAGAAGATTCTACTTCTGATGTTCATATTTGACAACAGTGGCAACACTGACAACAGCAGCAACATCACCCACACAGACGACGTCGTCGGTACCCGCGAGGTGCGAATTACCGGTTCCCAACTCGGCGCGCCTGTGCACGCCGCTCCCCTTCCAACCTCTCCAGCTCGCTTGACCCTAGATGAACAAACGACATCGCGTCGGCAACGAGCTCGTGTCGTGCGACATCGCGAATCTGTCGGTACATCTCCTGGGCAACCCAGCGGTACGCCGCGTGGCCCGCCGGCGCTGAACGCAGCTCGATCAAGTGCATCGCCTCGCGGGCGTTGAGCCCGAGCACGAACCTGACCCGATAGGCCAACGCGACTGCGTACGCCGCCCGTTCGGGGAACCGGTCGACCAACGCGTCGTACAACGAGGCCGAGCGAGTCATCGCCTCCACGAATTGCGCGCGGCAGCCGGCCTCGTCGATGAGGGCCGGGAGGTCGTATCCGTGATTCGGCGCCAGTGGCTGCCACTCACAGGTCAACAGGCGGTGCCGCTGCAGATCGCGAAATGCGCCGTAGTCGGCCACGATGTCGAATCGGTAGTTGATCCGCTCAAAAGCCCGGCCGGGCTTGTGGCGACGGTTCTGCCGCTCACCGACGTAAGCCCGCACGATCTCTCGCCGTTGTTCGACGCTCATTGCCCTCACGCGATCGAGCAGCTCGCGTTCAGACACAGCCACGTGTGGGTACAACGCGGCGGCGACCAACTCCTCCTCGCCCGGGCTGAAGTCGACCAGATCTACCCGCGGCCCCGACGTGTCTCGTCCCGCGACGCCCAACTCGTCGGGAAGGTGGGGCCCGCCAAAAAGCCGCTCGACCATCGAGTCCATCGCCAGCCGATTCGTTTCGAGATAACGACTCCAGGCAACACCACGTTCGGGTATGTCGACTCGACGCAAGAACGACGGAATCACCTTACGAAGCTCGATCAACATCAAGTCGGCATACGACCGAGCTTCTGGCAACGGGTGCGCCCGCATTCGCATCAACAACTGCTCGTAACCCTGCCCGCTGCCGTAGATGCCGACGTTGGACAAGGTGGCCGCGGGCAGCATGCCTCGCGCCGCGTCGAGCGCTTTGGCCTTGATCGCCTGCCGGTAGACGAAGTCGGAGTCGGCCGGGTCCTTGGGGATTGTTTGCCGCAAGTAGTCGACAAGTCGCGGGACAGTCTGCGCGTAGAGCCCGAACATCGCGTCGAGCTCGCCGACGTAGAGCGCCCCGACGGACGAATCGAGCAGACCCGGCTCGCGTAGGTAGCGGTAGCGCCCACCGACCCGGCTGTCGTACGCGATGTAGCGCGTGGATTGCTCGAGATACGACATGAGCCGGCCCCACTCGAGCACCTTGGTCAAGACGTTCGATGCCTGCTCGCACGCGAGGTGCACGCCGCCGAGCTGCGCGACGCTGTCGTCGCCATATTCGACAAACACCCGTTCGTAGAGCTCCTCGGCACGCGCGAGCCCGACCACGGCCTCGACGGGCGCGTCGATGTCGAGTTCACGCACGAACTCGTCGAGGAAAAGCCGCCGCAGATCCTTAGGGGAACGGCTGTACCGGGCAAACAACGCGCCCTTGACCACTTCGGGCAAGTTGACCAGAGCAAAGACGGGGCCGTCGACGTTGGTCACGAAACGACTGAGTAGCGCGCGCTCCTCGGGCGTGAACTGCTCGGCCGCAGACATCGCAGCACGCTACCCGGACGGGGCCGCGCGACTCACGACCGCGCTGTGCGACCACCTAAGCGTGGTCCGGCCGCCGCGAAGCCCGACGTAGCCACTTAGGCCACAAACGTCCACGCGTCGGGCTGCACGCGCACGGCGATGCGCCGCGCCCGACCGATCGCGACGTCGTCAATCACAATTGAACGCGGTTCGGACCACTCGACGCTGTAGGCCGAGTCGCGGCGCATTCGAATACGCGGATGCGGGAGAAACGACCCGCTCGCCAGCCGCGCACGCACGGGGCGCCACTCGCGCGCACCGAGATCGAACTCAACGACGTCGAGCAAGCCATCGTTGGGGTGTGCCTTTGGGGCGACGTTGTAGGCGCCCCACCACGGCGTATTGGCGATCACGGTGAAGCGGCGGCCCCGACGCCACGACCGCGGCGCGCTGGCCACAAGGTGACACGCGAACGCGCAGCGGCGCCCGTCCACGAGCGCCTCGCACAGATCCGCCGAATATGTCCGGGCGTCGTCGCTCCACGGTCGACGGGGGTCGTTGGCCGGCCCGATGCCCACTGTGCGCGCGAGGTCACCGCCAACCACACCCACACGGCCGATTCCCTCGGCTTTGTCACGGCGAGTTGCAAGCCACGCGGACAACTCGGCGTTGCTCGCGACCGTAACCTCGTCGGGCGACAGCGACCCTGGCTCGGCCCAGTCCCGACCCGGTTCAATCACCCGATGTCCCCGCTGTCCCGGCCGGCCCCGCCGGCCCCTCTGGCCCCGCCGACCCCTCTGGCCC
>CAZWPY010000041.1:0-23490 GCA_964635475.1 uncultured Acidimicrobiia bacterium | reverse complement strand
CATCACACTGGCGCAACACACCTCAAGGTGGTCCCATGCCACTGGCGGGCGACAGTTTAGCTCCGCGTGGATGAGTACCTGTGAAACACCGGCACCGTTGTGCTCAAGTGATGCACTTGCCAAGTGACTCACTGCGTCGTCGAGATCAGTGGCTCCCTCACGACAACGCACAAGAGCTCCACGCAGTAGTTCACCAGTAGCTCCCCGTAGACGAGCTCGTAGGTGATACCAACCGCGTTCATCGACACCGCATTTGCCAGCATCTCTGGCAAGCCGACGATGCCCACTCCAAGAAGAGAGTTCGTTCTCCAGATAGACCGGTGTCTCGCGATAACGGCGATACAGACCCAGTGCCTTAGCCAAGCCAGCCACACCCAAAGTCCGCGTGAGACAGGTGAGCTTGTCGGCGTTGTCGGTGGTGATCACCTTCGCGACAGAGTCGAGCGCAACGATTCCCACACGTCCCTCGCGGGCGTCGCAGACAAGGTCGCCTAAACCAGACAGCTCACGCGACACGCGTACATACCGCTTGGCTTCAGCCGGCGAGAGTCCGCCTGCCAGGCTCAGCCACTGAGCAACGCTACGAAATCCAGCAGCTTGCGGGTTACCAGCGTCGGCAAGCACCGCGAGCTTCTCGCACACAGCTCGATATCGAGCGCATGGCGTTGCGCGCACAGGACCCCGACACGATCGAGCGTTTGCTCCACTACCGGATCAGGCCTCACTGCCATGTCGCCATCGGATCGAACATATGTTCGAGTATCAAGGGATTAACGAAGAAACCCAGAAGAAAAACAGTAGGAAAACATAGGAAAGTCAGAGGTGTCCGCGCCCGGATCGCGTGGAGGAGGAACGGGTCGGTCCCATTAGGGTTCACGCATGACGCAGATGCAGTACAGGCGATTGGGCCGCAGCGGCCTGCAAGTCAGTGTGTTGTCGTTCGGCTCGTGGGTGAGCTTCGGGACGCAGATGGACACGGGCCGTGCGCGTGACTGCATCGCGGCGGCTTGGGACGCGGGAGTGAACTTTTTCGACAACGCGGAGGCCTACGCCGGCGGGGAGTCGGAGCGGATCATGGGCGCGGCGCTGGCCGAGCTGGGGTATCCGCGTAACGAGTTTGTGGTGTCATCGAAGTTCTACTGGGGACTCAGCGGCGCCCGGAACATGACCCACACGCTGAATCGTAAGTACCTGATGCAGGCGATCGACGGCTCGCTGGAGCGCTTCGGGCTCGACTTTCTCGACCTGATCTTTTGCCATCGGCCCGACCCGAACACGCCGATCGAAGAAACGGTCTGGGCGATGTCGGACATCATCTCGTCGGGCAAGGCACTGTATTGGGGCACGTCGGAATGGTCTGCGGCCGACATCCGCGCCGCGTGGGACATTGCCGAGCGCCACCATCTGCACAAGCCGGTGATGGAGCAGCCGCAGTACCACCTCTTCGAACGCGAGAAAGTGCAGCGCGAATACGCCCGGCTCTACGACGACATCGGGCTCGGGCTCACGACGTGGAGCCCGCTCGCGTCGGGGCTGCTCTCGGGTAAATACGTCGACGGCGTTCCCGAGGGCAGTCGGGCGACCTTGCCGGGCTACGAGTGGCTGCGTGATCTGCTGACCGATCCGGTGCGCAACGCGAAGGTGCGTGAGCTCGCCGCAGTTGCCGCCGAGCTCGACTGCACGCTGTCGCAGCTGGCGATCGCGTGGTGTGCCTCGAACCCGAACGTCTCGACGGTGATCACAGGAGCGAGCAACCCCGCGCAAGTGGCGGAAAACATGGGCGCTTTGGACGTGCTGGCGAAGCTCGATGATCGGGTGCTCGCCCGGATCAAGGCCATCGCCAAGGGCTGAACCGCGACGGCCGCGATGGCCGCGCCGACAGAGCGCGCTAGCCGCGAGCGGCAAAGGGAAGCGACTCGTAACGGCGGACAAATGCGCCGGGGGCAAAACGGCCGCGGGCTGAGTCGACGGTGTAGTTCGGGAATCGTGCGAGTAGCCGTTCCAGGGCGACCCCCGCCGCCAGGCGAGCGACCGCCGCGCCGAGACAGTGATGGGCGCCGTATGCGAATGCAACGGTGCGTTGCGGCCGACGGGTTACATCGAGCTGGCTTGCTGTTGGCCCGAACTCACGCTCGTCGCGATTGGCCGAGGCGTACAACAACATCACCTTCTGCCCCTTGGTGATCGGCTCGCCAGCAACGACAACGTCGCGGTTGGCCGTGCGAGCGAGGTTTTGCACGGGTGTTGTGAGACGCAGGAACTCATCGACGGCGGGCCGGATCGCGGCGGGTCGTTCGAGCAGTATCTGCCGCTGCGCCGGATTGGCGTTGATGAGTTCGAGCGCACCGCCGAGCAGTCCGGTTGTGGTGTCGTTGCCGCCGGTGACCATCGTGAAGACGAAGCCGACGATCCACTGGTCGTCGACACTGCCGTCGGTGACGAGCTGCGAGACGAGGTCCTCGCCGGGTTCGGCCCGGCGGCGAGCGATGAGGTCCTGGGCATAACCGAACATCGACGAAAACGCCGCTGTCGCGGAGGCGAACTCGCTAGCCGCGTTGGCCGCCACGATTGCGTCGGTCCAACGGTCGAACTGTGCGCGGTCGTTGGTTGGCACCCCGAGGTAGTGCGCCACGACGAAGCTGGGTAACGGTTTCAGCAGGATCTCGATGATGTCGAGGTCGTCGGTTGCGTCCACTTTGTCGAGGCAGTTGTCGACAAACGCGGTCACGTCTTGCTCAAACGCGGCGACTCGGCTCGGTGTCATGGGCGCCGCGACGAGCCGTCGCATCGCCGTGTGGTCGGGCGGGTCCATCATCACGATCGGTGCTGCGCGCCCGTCGAACATCTGCATGACCTCTGGGTCCAGGGTCAGGCCGAGCGCGGACGAGTACGTGGTGGTGTCCCGGACGGCGTCAAAGACGTGTTCGAATCGTGACAAAACCACGTATTCGCCGAAGTGCGGATCGACGCCGCGGTGGACGGGCTCGTTGTCGCGCAACCACCGGTAGTCGTCCCAGGGATCGCGCCAGAGTTCGCCACCACGCAACATGAATCCCCGCCGCCGCGAACGAACCGTCTCTTCGGTGTCGGCACCCACGACGTCAACGTCGCAGGAGGGTTCCCCCGTGTCAAACGCCGCCGTCGCCCGCGTCGCGTTCGGCGTGGGAGTGTTGGCGCCGCGATTCGGCCGAAGCACGTGGCCGGCGCGGGCGCGGCCGTCGTCCTCGCCGGGGGTTACTCGACGGCGCGAAGGGTTGGCTCGTGGCGGCCAGTGCGCGCGGGTGTTGTTGTGCCCGTTATGCGGCGAGCGATCAGCCACACGAGCACGGCGCCCGCGATCTCCGGAAGGTGGAGCAACTCGCGTGACAACGGCGTGAGGTCCTCGAGGAGGTCGAAAATGGCGGTGAGCAACAACGTTGAGGCGACGAACGTCGCGAGGGGCAGGATCGATCGCGCCCGGCTCGGCCGGTGTACGACCGCCGCGAGGGCCACTGCATACGCGGCAATAAAGGTGCCGAGGTGGCGGGTGGAATGCACGTCGTGGTGGTCGGCACCGCTACCGACCACCTTGCTGAAACCACGGATGAAAACGATCAATGCGACCGCGCCCAGCGTGAGCCGCAGCGCGCGGCCGACAATGTTGCGGTCGGCGCGGTTGCGGAGCTGTACGACTCGACGGGTGAAGTCGTCAATGTCGAGGGGAGTGGTGGTGGCCCCGGTCGCCGCAGCGAAGTCGTTGTCGGAGCGGGCTGTAGTGCCCGGCACGTCGTCAGAAACCGGAGAGAGCGTGGTCGCGAGCCGCCGCCGCTTCTGATCGCGGTCGTGGCGCTCCATGGCGAAATTGTACGGGTGCTCTCGATC
The DNA here is from genome assembly GCA_964635475.1 of uncultured Acidimicrobiia bacterium. Taxonomy (GTDB): domain Bacteria; phylum Actinomycetota; class Acidimicrobiia; order Acidimicrobiales; family CAZWPY01; genus CAZWPY01. The sequence goes on along the minus strand of CAZWPY010000041.1, from coordinate 19,629 downwards.
GAGCAACATGTCGGCCGTGCAACCCGACCCCCTTCGCGACCTGCTCGCGGCAGCGAGCGAGGGCGACGATCACGCGTTCGCGATGTTGGTGCGCGAAACGAGCGACGAGTTGTTGCGGTTCTGCGCGCGTCTGGGCACCGAGCAAGGGGCCGAAGACCTCGTGCAGGAGACCTACTTGCGAGCCGTACGTGGCGCGGGAGCGTTTCGCGGTGACTCCGCCGTGCGCACGTGGTTGATGGGGATCGCTCGCCACGTGTGTGCCGACGAACTACGACGCACGGGAAAGGCGCGGCGGACGCTGCGGGCCTTCGCGTCGGCACGTTTGCCGCGCAACGTGGCCGCGTCGGTCGAGAGTTCGTGGGTCGATGTCGACGACCAGCTCTTGAGCATCTTGGGTCGTGAGCAGCGTGAGGCCTTCGTGCTCACGCGACTCATGGGCTGGTCCTACGTCGAGGCCGCTGAAGCGCTCGGCTGTCCGGTGGGAACGGTTCGCTCACGAGTGGCGCGAGCGCGCGCACAGCTCGCGGACGTGAATCGTGCGTGGGAAGCCGGCTGAGCACGCGCCGTCGTCGGACCCGTCGATTCGAACGGGTCGGCTCTGCTAGCTGCCCGGGTCCGTGTGCCCGACCGGCGCGACCACCTCGACCTCGCCACCTGACTCCAAGGTAAACGTCACTCGGATCGTTGAGGGCGCCAACTCACTCACCCCGCTCACCTCCACGTGGGGACCGTGATTGGTCATCGCGTTGTCGCCCGCGTCGAGCACGATCCCCTTCGTGGTCGGGTCTTTGTGTGCGCCATCGCCGTCGAGGTGGCCGAGATGGCCAGCGGCTTCCCGAGTTGTTGCGCCGACCATTCGAGCGCGCAGGGGAGGGTCGACGGCAACCCCGACGATCCGGTCCGCCTGTTTCGACGTGAGGGTGCCGACAAGCCCGAGCTCGCCGGCAGTGTGGTGCACTTGCCACGAGCCGCTCGACAGTCGCACCTCGTTGGCTTCCGACTTCGAACACGCGCCCACGCCGAGAGCGAGGACGAGGACGGCGCCGGAAGCGGCGACGCGAACTGGCCCAGCGCGGCGCGCAGCGATGAGCGGGCGCCGGATCGTGCCGGGCAGTCTCAGCGCTCCCCGAAGGCGAATCGCAATCGCGTGCGGCGGATGATGAACCGGTCGACGGCGAGTATGGCGCCGGCGGTCAGTGCCCACACGGGGAACACTACGGCCATCCCCGTCGCGACGATCCCCATCCGCCGGTCAAGGCGAACGTCGTGTTCGCGGCGAGGCGCAACGTGGGAACGGCGCGCTCGACGGATGAACATCGCGGATGCTGCAAACGCCGACGTCAGGGCGAACAGGCACAGTGCGGTCATTGCGACGCGAGTGATGATTCCCATTTGCGTACCCATGTGGGCCGAAACGAGCGAATCCATTGCGTACGAGACGCTCCCGTAACCCCACCCGTTTTGCTCGGCCAACGTCTGGCCGCTGAATTGATCGAGGAACAAGTCACGTCCCTCGTTGGTCTTGCGCGGCCAGGAGTTCGACAGGGTGAAGCTGCCGTAGGTCATGTCGCCCGTGGCTTCGTCGACCGCGTTGGCCGGGAAAATCACGGAAAAGCCTGGCTTCATTCCCTCCGACTGACCGATGCCGACGACCGAGTCGAGGCTGAGCGGCGCGGGGGCATCGTCACTTGCTGGCGCGTAACTCGCGGGGATCGGCCGATCGCCGGTGTTCCACGGGATCTTGTTGCCCAACCGGTCGAGATCGCCGCGTGTCCCCAGCGTGCTCGGTGGAGCATCGGTCCACGAGTTTGGCGAGATTTCGTTGGCCAGTGCCGTGAAGTTGGACCCCCAGTACGTGCTCCAGCCAAGGCCCGAGATGATCGTGACCCCGAGCACGAGGAACATTCCGAGGCCCGACATCGCGTGGACGTCGCGCCAGCGAGGTCTGCCGCCTTTCGACCAGCGCATCGACAGCCACTTTCGGCGTTGCGTCGCTTTTGTGCGCCGGGGATACCACAAGACAAGCCCGGTGGCGATGAGCACGAGGGTCCAGACGCCGAGTACCTCGAGGATGAGGTCGCCGATCACGTAGGGCCGCATGACGGCGCCGTGGTCCCACAGCGCCGAGACGGTCGGCAACGAGACCGATGCCTTGTCGTTATTGAGAAATCCGTGCAGTCGGTTCGACAGCCCGACGATGCCGCTGCCTTCGCGAGACGACCCGAGCACCTCGCCGTTGTACTGGTTGACGAATACGTCGAGCGGCACCGCCTCTTCGTCGTCGGGGTCGTCGGCGACGGTAAACAGGACCGACTCAGAGTCTTTGGTCGGGACCCGCAGACCCGTGACCGTGGCGTCGGGGTACTCCGTCGCGACAGCTTGCGCGAGCTCGTCGTAGGGACGGGCCTCGCCTGTGACCTTGACCGTGCGCAAGTCGGGCTGGGTCGCCTTTTCGATCGGCTGCGTGTAGAGGATCACTAAGCCGGTGAGGGCCATCAAGACGATGAACGGGATCGCAAAGATCCCCGCGTAGAAGTGCACCCGCCACGCGGAGCGCCAACGCCGCGATTTCGCAAGGTCGAGGGCGGGGGCAGTCGACGTGTCGGCGCCCGGCGTGGGGGAGGCGTCAGGGGTGGGGGAGGTGTCAGGTCCTGAGTCGGTCACGGTCGTCTTAGTCGACCGTGGTGCGCGAATGGTTCCGACGTGTTTGAAAAAAGATCGCGCCAATGTCGGCCGCTCGGCCGCTCGCCGGCTCGGCTGGGGGTCGGGGTTAGCGGTCGGGGTTAGCTGGCGCCCTCGCCCGTCTCGACGGTGGCGGCGTCGGACATGAGTTCGGACAGGCTCTTGTCGAGCACCTCGTTGGCCGGGGGGATCTCGACGTCGACCTCGACGCCGTATTCGACATAGTCGATTTGTATTGTCTGGATGCCCGACATGGTGATCTCGTCGGCCGGCACGCCGAGTTCGCCCATACCCATCGCGTCGAGCATCTCGTCGAGGTTGTCGCCCAGTTGCGACATGTCCATCACCATGACCATGCGGCGCGGACGATTGTCGCTGTCGATCCACACGTCGACTGCTGCGTTGGGCATGGCCTTGCTCGTCGCTTCGATGAGCTTTCGGGCGGTGTCGGTCGTGGCTTTGGCTGCGGCCGCCTCCCAGTTGACGTTGCCCTTGTAATGAATTGTGTCGGTGTCGCGAATCCGTTCGGTGCCCACCTTGTCGACGTCGGTGAGCCCTTTCAGGGTGTCGAGATACGTCTGGCCGCCGCTGGCACCGAGCTCGCTGAGATCCATCTTCAGCCACTTCGCGTTTGGCGCGCCCAACTCGGCAAGGCTCAAACCGCCGATCTTCATGTAGGCGTCGGTCCCGTCGAGCACCATCTCGGCCTTCTGGCGTTGTGGTGATCCGCCGACATCGACGGTCGTGGTCATGTCGAGGTGGCCTTGCTGGGTGGGCCTGAGCCGGATCTCGCCCTCGCCGCTAGTGGTGGTGTGTGTGGCGACCTCTTGCCCCAAGAACTCCGTCGTGAGATCCGCGTCAACTGACATCTCGACGCTGACCGAGTCCTGCTCTGCCACGGCGGCTTCGGCGCGCGCCATCGGGTCGGCGATGGCAACGGATTTCGAGCCGTCGCCACTGCAGGCACCGACCACGGCGAGGCCTGCAGTGGCGACGACTGAGAGGCGAAGTTTCGTCCGATTCATGAGCCGTCTCCTTCAGTGTCACATGCGCTGTCGACAAAAGCTTGCCCCAAACGACGGGCCATTCCATCGAGCGCCTTAGACATCGACCCTCCGTCGGTGACCTCGTCCTTGGGCGGCGCCTCGATTCTGACTTGCGTGCCGTGGTCAGACAGGCGCAGGCGGATCGTCGACCGCATCGCGAGGAGGAAGACGTCGGAGCCGACTGGGGCCGAGTCGCGGGCGCTTGTGGAAGTAGTCGTGGTAGAGGTCAATGTCTCGGGGCACGTGCGCGCGGAGCCGAGCGCGGCGAACGCCGCGGCCCAGTCGCGTGGTCTTAGGCCCGTTTGCTCCTCAAGGACGAGTTGTTGCATGACGTCATGGTCATCAAGCCAGATGATCGCGGTTGCGCTGTTAACTCCGAAGTCGTTCGAAAGCGTGGGAGTTTTCGAGCCGTTGGCCTTTGTCGGATCCCCTTTTGCCCGGAATCGCCGCATCGAGACGCCGCCGACGTCCTCCCGGCCGACGTAGGTCACCCGGCCGAGCTCCTTGAGTAGCTCCGGACCAAAACCGGTGCTTTGGCGAAAGCGTTCCGAACTGGGCGTTAGGTCTGCGGCCCACGGAGTCATCACCCATCGCCCGCCTGCCATTGCCCCAAAGACGCCGGGGGCGTTGGACGTCGATGTCTCGTCGTCGAAACGCTGGTAGAGGCCATCGGCAAGCGCGCGCACCTCAAAGTACGACGATTCGTCGTCGGCGTCTTTGCCCCAAGCGTCGGCCGGGAGCCGCGCGTCGTATTTCGTGTTGATGACCTGGGACCAAGCAGGCTCGCCGCGCCAGGTAGCCGCGCCGCTGACCGTTCCAGATTGAGCCGTGCGCATAGCTCCCGCCCAGAACGAGTTGTCGATCAGGATCGTGCCGTCGTAGCGGACTGAGCCTGCTTTGTCCCAGGCCGCAATTGCGTTCGCGATGGCGACGTCAGGGTCAGTCGTTGGTCCGGTTTCGGCGCAACAAGCAACGCCGCTCAGTCCAAACGCGAGGCCGAGCGCTAGGAGCGCCTTCATTGGCCGTCGGACTTTTGCTCCGGCTCGTCGCAGGCCGTGGCTAGATCCTTGGCAGCTTGGTACGCGGTGCGCACGGTGTCGGTGTTGTCGACCGTGGTGGTCTTAGTCGGAGCCTCGATCGTGACGGTGGTGCCGTAATCGGAGAAGCGCAACCGTTCGGTCATGCGCATCGACATGAACGTCCCGACGTTCTTTTCATCATCGTCTTTGCGTTCGGCCTTCGATGTCGTTGTCGGTTCGGTCGAGCCGGTTGGATTGCCTTCGCTGTCGCAAGCCAACGCCTCGCCGAGTTGTTCGAAAGCTGCGCCGAACGCGTCGAAGCCGAGGCTGAGTTCGGCGTCGACTATGAGTTGTACGAGCTGGTCGTCGTTGTCGAGCCACAGCAGCACCGTGCTGCTGCTGTCCAGCGGGTCCATGCCATCAGTAGTACCGCCCATGACGCCCGCCAGAATTTCGAGCCCACCCGAGGCGCGGAACTTGCGAGTCGCGAGCCCGTCGAGATCGTCGCGGCCCGCGTAAGTGACGTCTGGCAAGTTCTCGAGCATCTCCGAGCCGAGCGCGGCAATTGGGTCGGTGGTGTTCGCGCCGAGCGAGTCGATATCGACCGCGACCCACTTGTTGCCCGCTGGCAATTCGACGGGGTACGTCTTTCCGTCGAGGGCGAAGTCGGCGTTGCCACCGTTTTCGTCGTAGCCGCGCTGATACATCACGCCATCGACGAACAGCATCTCGAGCCGACTCTTCTCTGGCCCTGATTGTTTGACACTTTCGCCGGAAGCCCCGAACGCGATTGACTCGCTTGAGTCCATCGAGACGTCGAGCGCGCTGCGTGAGGCGAGCGACTCGGACCAGGTGGCCTCGCCGGTCAACGTGCCGGTCCCGCTCATCTCCATCGCCCCCCCGAACACGGCGCCGTCGAGAACCATCGTGGCGTTTACCCGCACCGAGCCGGCGTCGTTCCACGCTTTGACGGCGTCGGCGATCGCTTGTTTCGGGTCGGTCGTGGGCGAGTCGTTGCCGCACGCCGATGCCGCCGTGCCGATTAGGGCGGCCAGCGCTATTGCCCGCCAGTCCTGGCGGCGAGCGATTGCCCGCCAGCCGTGGCGGCGAGCGATTCCCCCGTGTGTGATCACGTTGTGAGGATATTCCTCGGCTGGTGACCATGCGCCTGGTTATGGTGCGAAGTTGGTCGTGGACTTCGCGGCCATTGAGGAGGTAGGTCGGTGGACCAGCCAGTGTTGGTAGGGGCAGCGGTCGTCGCAGCCCTTGTTCTTTTGTTGATTTATAAGTCGTTCGTGTCGATTGGCGCGGCCGAGGTCGGGCTCGTTACCAAACGGCTCGGCCGCAAGTTGCCCGAGGACAACCCGATCGCATTCGAGGGCGAAGCCGGGTATCAAGCCACGTTGCTCATGCCGGGGCTCCGTTTCAAATTGTGGCCGATCTACAAGGTGGCCAAACACCCGTGGGTGCAAGTGCCCGCCGGCGACATCGGCGTTGTGGTTGCTCAGGCGGGCGCTCCGCTTCCGATTGGCGCGAAATCGGGTGCGTACAGCCCGGCGTTTGGGAACTTCTCTGATCTCGGCGCGTTCTTGGGCAACGGGGGCATGAAGGGCGTGCAGCGGCCGGTGTTGCCTCCGGGCACGTTGGTTCCGATCCATCCCGTCGCGTTCTTGGTGATCACCTCCAAGGAGGTCTACGGGATCCCCGTTGCCACGGAGTTCGCGGGGCAGGACAACCTGACACCGGCCAGTTTTGGCCTGTCGCCGAACCAGCTACGTGTTGTTGTGATTGCGCCGCAGGGCGATCGGGACGTCGTGGGCGTGGTGACCACTCTTGAAGGCGAGCCACTCGAGGCCGGCGACATCGCGAGCCGTCTCGGCGCGTACCGCGACGTGGAGTCGTTGGAAGCAACGGCTGGCGTGCCCGACGCACAGATCATCGAGGCGTTGCTCGGCTCGAAAAACACGTTGCACAACAACTACCAAGATTTTCAAGCCTTTCTCGACGCCGGCGGCAAGATCGGTTTGCAGCACGATCCGTTGTTGTACGGCGCGTACCTGCTCAATCCCTTCTTGGTGACTGTGGAGCTGGTGCCGATGTTGGTGGTGAACCAAGGCGAAGTGGCGGTCATCAAGAGTTACGTAGGCTTGCCGACGCTCGACACGTCCGGCGCCGAGTTCAAATTCGGTTCCATTGTGCGCCCCGGCCATCGCGGCATCTGGGCCGAGCCGCTGCGCACCGGCAAGTACCCGATCAATCCGCGTTGTTATTCGGCCGAGATCGTGCCGACCTCGATCCTCACGCTCAACTGGGCCGAGGCCGTGAGCCAAGCGCACAACCTCGACGCGCACTTGTCGCCGATCGAGGGCAAGAGCCGAGAAGGCTTCGTGTTCACGATCGACTTGCAGGTGCAGATCCACGTGCCCGACACGCGTGCGCCGAAAGTGATCTCGATGGTCGGCACGATGCGCAATCTCGTGAACGAGGTCTTGCAGTCGGCGGTGGGTAACCACTTCCGCAACACCTTGCAGCGACTCGAGGCCGTGCGATTCATCGAGACGCGTGACGAGGTGCAAGACACGGCGCTGCAAGCCGTGCGTCGCTATCTGGAGGCGTATGAGGTCGAGACCAAAGGCGTCTACATCCAAGACGTGGAGTTCCCTGCGGAACTTGTTCAGGTGCTGACGCAACGCGAGATAGCGAATCAGGAACGGGCGACCTTCGAGGAGCAACAGCGCGCACAGATCGTTCGTGTCGATCTCGAAAAGGCCCGCGGCACTGCCGACATGCAGGTGTCGCTCGCCTCTGCGCAAGTGTCGATCGACATCGAAAAGGCTCGGGCTGCTGCGCGCACCGCCGAGGCTGAAGGTGAGGCCAACTTCGTGTCGATGACCGGCCGTGCCGAAGCCGACAAGCGCCAAGCGCTTGGTCTCGCGGAAGCCAAGGCCGTGGAGGCGCTCGGGCTCGCCCGTGCGCAGGGCTACGAAGCACAAGCCGCGGCGCTGGGCACGGATGCGACGGCAGCGGTTGCTGTGGCGGGCGCGGTGGGCGATGGCCACATCAAGATCGTGCCCGACGTGTTGGTAAGCAGTGGCGGCGGTGGCTCAGTCGAGGCGCTGGCCGCGGTGATCACCAAGTGGCTTGCCGCTGACGGGTCTGTGTTGCAAGGGGTCGCGGGCTCGAGGGCGGCCCGCGGCGCCGACGCGAGCGATGCCGACGTCATCGACGGCGACGATGGCGAAGGGGCGGACGCCAACACGATCTCGTGATCGTGGGAGTCTGGCTGGCGTGAGTTCGGCCGACATCCTCCTTGATGCTCAACGGGTGAGCGCCAGTCGACCGGGACGCGATTTGTTCCGGGAGCTGGCGCTCACCGTGCGGCGTGGCGATCGCATCGGCGTGGTCGGCATCAACGGCTGCGGCAAGTCGACCCTGTTGCGGGTGCTGACGGGCGACGTCGAGCCCGAGTCGGGGTCGGTCGCACGGGCCCGGGGCGTGCGGGTGGTGGTGCTCGAGCAGGAGCCCGAGTTCGTGCGGCCGGCGGGTGTGGCCGAGTGGGAGCTGGCGGCGGTGTGTGACCGGCTGGGCGTGAGCGACTTGCTCGATCGCGATCCGGCCACGCTGTCGGGCGGGCAGCGCAAACGCCTTGCCTTGGCGGCTGTGCTCGTGGATCCGGGCGACGTGTTGGTGCTCGATGAGCCGACCAACCACTTGGACTTGGCGGCTGTCGCGTGGCTCGAGGAACGGCTCGCGTCGTTCCCTGGGGCGTTGGTGATGGTCACCCACGACCGCCACTTCTTGGACCGCGTGTGCACGCGGCTGGTGGAGCTCGATCGCGGCGAGAGTTTTGTGCACGACGGCGGTTACGAGAGTTACGTCGCGGCGCGTGCGGAGCGGGAGCGTCGGGGAGTGGTGGCCGAGGAAGTGCGGCGCAACTTGGCCCGGCGCGAGCTGGAGTGGTTACGCCGAGGCGCTCCGGCGCGGACGTCAAAGCCGCGGGCGCGAATCGAGGCGGCCGAGGCGTTGCTTGCCGAGCGACCGAAGGCCGCAGCACGCGCAGGGGAGGGATTGCCGTTGCACTTCGGCACCCCACGCCTCGGTGACTTCGTCGTTGAGCTCGATGGCGTAGGCCATCGCTTCGCAGACGGGGAGTGGTTGTTCCGCGACGTGTCGTTGGCGCTCGATCCGCGCGAACGACTCGGTATCGTCGGCCTCAACGGCGCTGGCAAGTCGACGTTGCTGTCGGTCATGTCGGGCCGGATAACGCCCAGCGCCGGATCGGTACGGGTGGGGCCGACCGCGCGTATCGGAGTGTTCGATCAACACGGAGCCGACCTCGATCCCGAGGCGCGGGTGCGCAACGTTGTGGTTGGGCCGCACCGGGAGCCCGATTGGGCCGACGCGGCGTTGATGGAGGCGTTTTGGTTCGACTCCGACGTGCAGTGGGCGCCGGTGCGTTTGTTGTCGGGTGGGGAGCGGCGGCGCTTGCAGTTGTTGGTGACGTTGGCGCAAAAGCCCAATGTTTTATTGCTCGACGAGCCGACTAACGACCTCGACCTCGACACGCTGCGAGCGCTCGAGGACTTCCTTGACGAGTGGCCGGGCGCCCTGGTGGTGGTGAGTCACGACCGCGCGCTGCTCGAACGTACGGTGGCCGACGTGATCGCGCTCGACGGCGCCGGCCGCGCGGCTCGCCACCCCGGCGGGTATGCGGCGTGGGAGACCGAACACCAGTTACGTCGTGGCGCTCGCCGCGCAACCGTGGCGCCCATGGTTGGGCCAACTGGGCCCGCGGCCGCGGCTGCGGCGGGATCTGGCGCGGCGGGACCTGGCGCCCCGGGACCTGGAGCGGCGGGCAAGGCGGGTGCGCGGATGGGGCGAGAACTGCGTGAGGCCGACAAGGCAGTGGTCGCGGCGCGGCGCCGTCATGATGCGGCCGTGATGAAGTTCGACGCGGCGGTCGCGGCGGGCGAGGTGGACCAACTGGCCGAACTGGGCGCCGCCGCTGCCGAGCTCGGCGCGGCAGTGGACGCGGCCGAGGAGCGTTGGCTCAGCCTGGCCGCGGAAGCCGAGGCCGCGGGCCTGAAGGTCTAGCCGCCCGCCCGCCCGCTCAGCCGAGTCGGTCGCTAGTTGCTGTGCTCGTCGGGGCTGGGCTTTAACTGCTGGGCGAGCATGACGATGATGCCGCTCGGCCCGCGCACGTAGGTGAGTTTGTAGATGTCGCGGTAGTTGGCAACACCTCGTAAGGGGAAACAGCCGTGGCGGGCGGCGATGGCTAGGGCCGCGTCGATGTCGTCGACGGAAAAGGCGACGCGGTGCATGCCTATGTGATTGGGCACCGTGGGCTCGGTGTCGATCGCCTCGGGATGGATGTATTCGAATAGCTCGATGCACCCGTTGCCGTCGGGTGTCTGCAGCATCGCGATGTGGACGTGGTTGCCGTCGAGGCCGACAGCCAGGTCGGCCCACGAGCCAGACACTGTGTCGCGCCCCACCAGAGTGAGCCCTAAGTCGGTGAAAAACGCAATCGCGGCCTCGATGTCGCGCACCGCTATGCCGACGTTCTCCAGCTTGGTCGGCATGGCGGCGCGTTATCGATGACGGGCGAGGCGGCCGACTGTGGACGGGCAATCAGTCATAGTTGTTGATGGCTCTCACGTTGAGGGCGATAGCAAGGGCGAGGCCGACGACGAGCACGATCGCCGCCTTGCCGAGTTCAGCAGACTCGAAGCCGCTGAGGATGAGCGATCGTGCCGCCTCCATGATGTAGGTGACGGGGTTGACCGACGCCGCAAGCTCCATCGCACGGGTGAGCTGATTTCGCGGCACAAAGTTGGGCGTGAGGAACAACAGCGGAAAGAAGATGAAGCTGGCCGAGTTCGTGGCGGCGGCGCTGCGAGTTTTCATCGCGATCAACTGCATGAAGCCGGAAAAGACCGTCGCCCACGTGGCCATGATTACGACCAGCAGCAAGAACCCACCGATGCCCGATTTGATGCGAACGCCGAAGGCCATACCGACGAGCACGATCACGGCGCTGACAAACACGCTCTTCACGGCCTCGGCGAGTAGTCGCCCCAGCACGATCGAACTGCGGCCGACGGGGGTTGCTCGAAGTTTGTCGAAGTAGCCGCCCTCGATCTCCTCGACCAAGAACAGTGCAGCTGTGCCGAACGACGCCGCGGTGAGCAGCGCGGTCGGCAGTGAGAACGCTGCATAACTCTGACCCTGGAGAAAGTCGGTCGCTTCCTTCGGGAAGATCTTGCTGGCCTGCCCAATGTTGACGACGAAAAAGAACAACGGGATAAAGAACACCGGCATGAGCGATTCGAGCGAGCGTGTGCCCTCAACAAGCGCCCGTTTCATGAGTACGAGTGTCTTTGTCATCCTTGTACCTCCTGCACGTCGCCTGCTTGCCGTTCTCGGGTTCGACCTGTGGCGTCGAGAAAGACGTCATCGAGGGTCGGGTCGGCGTCGAGCCCGCGGCGGGTCCGTAGTTCAGATTTGAGCTCAGACGGGGTTCCTTCACGCACGATCAGCCCGTTGTCGATGATCGCGAGCCGTCCGCACAATTGGTCGGCCTCCTCGAGGTACTGAGTGGTGAGAAACACCGTGGTGCCCTGCTGGTTGATCTTGCGCACTTCGTCCCAGATCACCAAACGACTGGCAGGGTCGAGGCCCGTGGTGGGTTCATCGAGGAAGAGCACCTCGGGCCGGTTGACCAGCGCTGTCGCGAGATCGAGGCGGCGCTTCATTCCGCCCGAGTAGCCCTTGAGCGGCCGGTCGGCCGCATCGACGAGCTCGACGAGTTCCAGCAACTCCTGCGCACGAGTGGCGGCCTGGCCTGCATCGAGGTCGAACAGGCGGCCCTGCAGGGTGAGCAACTCTCGGCCAGTCTGGCGAGCATCGAGGCCCGCCTCTTGAAACGCGACCCCGATCTTCGTTCGCACCCCGGCTGGATCGCCCGCGACGTCGATTCCCGCGACTCTCGCCGACCCCTGCGTGATCGACAGCAGCGTGGTGAGCATGCGCACGGTGGTGGACTTGCCCGCGCCGTTGGGGCCGAGAAAGCCGAACACTTCGCCGGGCTCAACCTTGAGATCGATGCCGCGAACAGCGTCGACCTGGCCGCCTTTTCCCTTGTAGGACTTAGTGAGTCCGGTGGCTGCAACTGCTGCAGTGCCCGCCATGTGTACCTCGCCTTCGTGAGATCGTCACAGTAACGAGCGGGTGGGACAGCGCCCCGGTCCGCCGAAACCAACACGGTGTTCGACCGCTGCAGGGGAGCACACCGCGACTCGCGCGCGCACGCTCAGGTCTCCTCCGAAGCGGTGCCCGGCCGCTAGTCGCTACCGTGGTGAACGCCGAAACCGGCGCCTGTTTCGGGGGCCCGACATGACAGTTACACATCGCCCACCAACCTCAGATGGCGAGTTCCCTGACCCGACGGTGGTGACTCGGCTCTGGCGCGAGGCCCGCGACAGTGAGGTGTGTTCTTGGTCCGGCGGAGTTCGAGCCGACGTCGGGCCGCACTCGTCGACGGCGACAAGCCGTCGAGCCGAAGTCCTGTTCGGCGGTTCTCGCCGCCGGTACCGGGCCACGGGCGCAACTGCCGCAGCGATGCGGACCTGCTGTCGCCCAACGGCCGACGCGTTCGCAAAGTGCGGTGCGCCATGGTGAACTCAGCCTCTGGCATCTTGATCGGCGGGGGTTCGGTGATTTCCGGAGCGGGCGATCCGCGCACCGAACCAACCGACGTACTGCTGCAGGGCGACACGATCGTCGCCATCGGTAGCGAGGCGGCACCGATCGCACGTGCCGCCGAAGCCGCAGGAAGCTCGATCGAACGCATCGACGCCACGGGCTGCACAGTTATGCCTGGGCTAATCGACGCGCATTGCCACATCACGTTCGGTGAGCCGGCGAGCAACGACGAGCTGTTCTTTCATCGGGACCAGTCAATGGCAGCCTTCGTCGCTGCCTTCAATGTGGGCAAGCTCCTCTTGGCCGGCGTCACCGGCTTTCTGGATCCCGACGGCCTGTGGAACCTCGGTCCGGCTCTGCGTGACGCGATCGAGGCCGGAATTGTCGAGGGTCCGCGGATGTCCGCCGGCATGAACGCACTGCTCACCGCTGCGGGAGGAACGGCCGGGCGACTGATCCCCGACTCGGGCAAAGTGGGCTACGCCCATGTCGTCACGAGCCGCGACGAGATGATTCGCACCACGCGCCAACAGATCAAGTACGGCGCCGACTGGATCAAGATTCACGTCACCGGGTCGCTGCCGTCTCGCGCTGGCGAGTTGACCGTATGGTCGCTCGATGAGCTTCGTGCCGTCACCGACACGGCGCACGCGCTCGACACGCCCACGATGGCTCACTGCCGCAGCGCCCACTCCACCCGCTTGGCCGCTGAGGCCGGCGTCGATCTGATCCTTCACGCGAGCTATCTCGACGAGGCCGCACTGGACGCGGTTGTGGCGGCCGGTAGTGCTCTCGTGCCGACGTTCACATTTCTGGCAAATCTGGCCGACTACGGATCCATGGTGGGGACCTCGGCTACCCAAGCAGACCTGTTTCGGGGAGAGATCGAGGCAACTGCCGCGATGCTGCGCGTCGCTCACGAGGCGGGGGTCCCTATCTTGGCGGGGTCCGAGAGCGGGTTTGCGCTAACGCCTTATGGGCACTGGCACGCCCGCGAGATCGAGATCCTCGTGGAGGCTGTGGGCCTCACGCCGTTGGAAGCCATCCGTTGCGCCACCTACAACGGGGCCAGAGCGCTGCGGATGGAGCCGGGCGAGATTGGTTTCCTCGGCGCCGGCGCCAAGGCCGATGTCGTGGTGATCGACGGCGATCCCTCAGTCGACGTTGGGCTCCTCGGTGACCGGTCAACGATTCGCCATGTCATCTCAAGGGGTCGGCCCGTCGACCTCAACCGGCCATGGCCGCAACGTAAGCCGCTGCCCGGGGAGAAGGTCGGCAACTGGGCCACCGAGCTGCTCACGCGGGATCTCGCGCACCGGTGAGCCGCACCGTGCTCGTGACGGGCGCCGGCGGCGGTCTTGGCGCTGCCATTGCCGCGGCCGCGGCGCACAACGGCTGGGTGGTTGGCGTCGTTGATCGAGACGGCGAGGCCGCACAGTCGACCGCTGCCCGGCTCGGCGCGTCGGCCGTAGCGCTTCGGGCCGACACGACGGTGGAATCTGAGATGGTGGCGGCCTTTGCGGCGTTCGCACGGGCGACCGACACGGCCGCCCCCAACGGTGTGGTCGCCAACGTCGGCATTGTGCGGTTCGGGCCCTTGGCCGAGCTCAGCCTCGACGACTGGCGCGCCGTAGTGGACACGAATCTGACCGGTACTTTCATCACCGCAAGGGTCGCCGCGCGGGCCATGATCGCCGCGGGATCGGCGGGCTCGGTGGTCACCGTGACCTCCATGAACGGGGTGGCTCCTGGACCCAACGCGGGCGCGTATGGTGCGACCAAGGCCGCCGTTGCGTTGCTCACCCGGCAAGCGGCGCTGGAGTGGGGGCCGCACGGGATTCGCGTGAACGCGGTCGCGCCGGGCCTGATTGATGCGGGCATGTCGGAGCCCATCTATGCCGATCCTCAAATTCGCCAGCTGCGCGCGACTCGGGTTCCGCTCGGTCGCCTTGGCACGTCCGAAGATGTCGCGCAGGCCGTGTTGTTCTTGTTGTCCGACGCTGCGGCCTACATCAACGGCGTCGAGCTCTTGGTCGACGGCGGGGTTACGTCGAGCGTGATCAGCACCCTCCCGCGGCCGCGAGCAGTGGACACCGTGGGGCTAGGCACCGTCGGGCCGGGCACCCCAGGGCGAGGCACGGTGTCCGACAGCGATGTTGAGTCGTCTTGATAACGAACCTTGTGATCTCTGGCGGTCCGCTGCACGACTTTGCTGCCAGCAGCCAGTCGCTGGTCACGGCCCTTGCCGAGGTCGGTGTGCGATCCACGATCTTCGTCGATCCTCACGCTGCTTTTGCTGAGCTGCTCGCCAGACCATCCGAGTGGGATCTCGTCACCGTCAACGCGCTCGCCTGGAGTATGAACTCCGAGCGTTATCGCGACCTGCGCGAGCAGTGGGCCTTTGAGCTTCGAGACGAACAGGCGCGGGCGCTTCACGACTTCGTCCACAGTGGTGGGGGCCTGCTCGCGTGCCACACTGCGGTGATCTGCTTCGACGGCCATCCGCTGTGGGTGGAGTGCGTCGGCGCCTCGTGGGCGTGGGGGAGGTCGTCCCATCCGCCATTGGGGCGCGCCGCGATTGCTGCCACTCCAGCCGGACAGCAACACGAGATCACCGCGGGTGTGGCCGAGTTCATGATCGACGATGAGATCTACGAGTCACTCGATCAGTCGCCCGACCTGGTCCCGCTGCTCGCCAGTCGTCGGGAGGGGGTCGACCACCCGGTGTTGTGGGCACGTTCGGTGGGTCGGGGCCGAGTGGTTACCGATCTGCTTGGCCACAACGCCGCCGCCGTCAGCCACGCTGCTCACCGGCAGGTCGTGCAGCGCAGCGCCCAGTGGTTGACCCACGCACGCAAGGAGGGCCGCGCCCGTGTCTGAACCCATCGAGATCACCGTCTCCACGTACCACCAAGCGCGAGAAGCCTTTCGCCAGAAGGAACTGCGTCAGGCGCTTTACGACGAGGGCGAGGTCGTGATGGCCGACGTGCTGGTGAATTTGCACGGCGATGCCCACCGGGCTCGGCGGCGGCTGGAAAATCGCCTATTCCGTAAGGACACGCATCGTTTGTACGAGCGCGACTACTTCCCGCCCGTGGTCGCCGCAACCCTTGCCCCGCATATCGCCGCTGGCCGCGCGGAACTCGTGACGTTGAGCCACGAACTGATGATGAACCTCGCCGCCCTTACAGCGGGTGTCGACCGACCGTTGGGTACCCGCGCCGAGACGATGCGCCTGTATGAGTTCCTCATGATCTTCATCCAGGGGGCGACACTGGCGCACTACACCGGTGACCGTGCGGCCAAACGTGAAGAGGTGGCCCGGGCGATGAGTGAGTTCGACGAGGAGTTTCTGAAACCCTCGATCGAGCGCCGCCGAGCCTTGTTGGCCGCGCACAACCCGAGCGCCGCCGGGGCGGTGTCGGCCGGGCCGGCCACGACCGGGGCGGGATCGGCCAGTTCCGCGTCGGGCTCCGGGGCTGAGCTTCCGCGAGACGTCTTGAGCACCCTGTTGGCCAACGAGGACAACCTGCACCTCCCGCCCGACGTGGTCCTGCGCGAGATCTGTTTCTTTCTCCTGGCTGGCGCGCACACGAGCGCAACCGCGTTCGTGCGGACTCTGCACCATCTGTTTGTGCTTCTGGAAAGCCACCCCAACCACGTTGCTCGAGCGTGTCACGACCAGATGTTCTTGCAGCGATGCGTGCACGAGACGGTCCGCCTTCAGCCATCGAGCCCCGTCGCGATGCGGTGGGCTCTTGCCGATCTCGACCTACCCGGACCCGTGCACGTTCCCCGCGGGGCGCGCCTGACCATCGACCTCATGTCCGCCAATCGAGATCCCGAAGTCTTTGGCGACAACGCCAGCGAGTTCGATCCGCACCGTGAGCTGCCGCCAGGGGTTGCACCGTGGGGTCTGAGTTTCGGCCTCGGGATGCACGCCTGTATCGGCCAAGATCTGGCCGCGGGCCTTGATCCGATGGGTCGAGACGTGGGCGACGATCACCTGTATGGCCTCGTCCCCGTGGCCCTGCGAGCTGTACTCGACGCCGGCGCGAGGCCCGACCCGTCAGATCCACCCACGATCGATCTCGCCAGCACTCGCGGGTACTGGGGCCGATATCCCGTGGTTTTTCCCCGGTGATCGACGTTCACGCCCACGTTGTGCTCGAGGAGACTCTGGGCGCAGCGGGAACCTACGGCCCAGAACTCGATGACGGCATCGCCTCGGGCCGAGCACCGCGGTACTGCGTCGGCAACTACGAACTGGTCGGGGTGGCCTACCGCAACAGCGCGTTTATGGATATGGCGTTGCGGCTCCAGCAGATGCGTGAACACGGCATCGATTTCCAGGTGCTGTCCCCTAACCCGCTGACCTTCTTCAACCACATCGACGCCGCGACGGCAGCGGCCTTCGCCAAAACACACAACGACGCGCTGGCCGCCATCGTGGCCGCTCACCCCAACGAATTGGCCGGGCTCGCGCAATTGCCGATGCAAGACCCGCGAGCCGCCGAGCGCGAACTGCGCCGCGCGGTGGGGGACTTGGGGCTGCTCGGCGCCTACATCGGCACCGACCTCGGCCGCCCATTGGATGATCCGGTTTTCGACCCGATCTACCGGACCTGTGCCGAACTCGACGTGCCGCTTTTTATCCACCCGGCACCCGGCGGCATCGACGCCCCTCGGCGCGACGAGCGCCTCGCGCGATTCGATGCCGACCTGTGGCTGGGGTTTGCCTACGAGGAAGCCCTCGCGGTGTCGACGCTGGTGCTCGGTGGAGTGCTGTCTCGCCATGAGGAACTCGACATCTGTGTGTCGCACGGCGGCGGGGCAACGAGTTGGATCATGGAACGCCTGCTTCATGCCGCGGCTACTCGGCCGTGGTCGACTGCGGGGCCCGGCGGCGCAGGCGCGATCAGCGCGTTGCTGGGTCGCCTGTGGTGGGACGCCCACGTCGGTGGACCCAAGGCGCTGCGGGCGCTCATCGAGGCCGTGGGGACCGAGCACCTCGTCGGCGGTACCAACTTTGCAGGCTGGGATCAAGCGCTTGACCCGAGCTTGGGTGACGCCCGCCTCGCGGCCACTCTCGACGCCAACGCTCGTCGTCTTTTGCGGTTGCCCGGAGCGTCGCAGCGACGTGCGCGCGATCGACTCGGACCCGGTGCGGCGTCTCGCGGCGAGCAGCCATGATGGGTTGATGAGCACCAACACCTATCCGACCCGGTTCGACAGTGTGCTCGACCTTTCGCGCCTGCCGTGGTTCGAGGTCAAGAGCGGCAACCGACTGGTGCTCGCCGACGGGGCCGCCGAGGAGATCGGACCGGTGGTCGACTTCCACACCCACTTGGCGATGAGTTTCCTGCGCCCACTGGGGATCGACCTCCACCGCGAGACCCCGACGACTGCCTACTACCTGCCGGTCACCTCGCCGGTTGACCTCGACGTGTACAGCAACGTCAACTTCGACGACGCCTCCTTGTTCGTGATGAAGGCTGACGTGTCGGTGCTGTCGCTCACCCGGCAGGGCATACGCACGACCCACACCGCGCCCAATCTGCTGCGAGACATGGACGCGCTCGGGATTGTGCACAGCGTGGTTCTGCCGTTCGACTTGCCGATCGGAGCTCGCAACGCCGACACCATCCTTGAGGCGACCCGTCGTTACCCCGCTCTGATCCCGTTCGGGTCGGTCCACCCGCTCGATCGGGATCACGACCGACGTTTGGCCGCGCAACGGGCCGCCGGTGCGCGCGGCATCAAGCTTCATCCCAACGGTCAGTTCATTGCCCCGGACCATCGCCGCACGGTGCACTTGTGCCAACGGTGTGGCGCGCACGGGTTGTCGGTGCTGTTCCACTGCGGCCCGGTGGGGATCGAGCCAAAGGCCGCTCGGCGCCGCAGTCAGGTCAAACGGTACGAGCGAGCGATCGCCGAGAACCCTGAGACGACGTTCGTGCTCGGCCACTCGGGCGCGCTGCAACACGAGGCGGCACTCGGGTTCGCGCAGCGTTACCCCAACACGTATTTCGAGTTGTCGTGCCTTGGTCTGGGCGCGCTGCGGCAAGTGCTCGACACGGTGCCCGCCGACCGCGTGCTCTATGGGACCGACTGGCCCTTCTACCACCAGGCCTTGACGCTGGCCCGCGTGTTGATCGCCACCGAGGGCGATGCGGCGTTGCGCCGCGCGGTTCTGCACGACAACGCCGTGCGCCACCTCGGCCTCGACATGCAACCCGGCTGACCTCCGGGACTCGCTCGACTTGGGTCAGCTGCGGTATCTGCGGTATCTGCGGTATCTACTGCTCGGCGGAGGGGATGCGGTTCGCGAAGGCGTCGATGCGGTCCTGTTCGACGAGCCCGGCGTTTGCGGCGGCGAGTGCGCGGCCCTTGACCGTGTAGTCCTCGGCGAACCTCGGGTGGACCATGCCGTGCTCGTCGAGTAGCCAAACCGGGGCCATCCGCCGCGGTACTGAGATTGTCCCGACGACGTCCGCGGTACCGAACACGGTGTCCCACAACGGAGTCGTCACGCCAAAGTTCCGCATGGGCGCACCGAAGTGGTGGTGCAGATGATTCTTGCGCGCCCAGCGCGAATAGCGTCCCTTTGGGGGATGGGTGTGGGTGCGGCGATGGGCGATCTCATAGCCGTAATACATGGCGATCACGCCGGCCACGAACGCTTTGGCCCGCTGCGGACCCACGACCAACCTCGCCAGTGGGTAGACGCCAGCGGTCGTCATGAGGGCCGAGCCGATCTTCTTTGACGCGGGGGAGAAGTACGTGACGTCGGCGTGATGCTTCAGATGCTCCACCGAGGGCAGCCCGCGGCCGCGCATCTCGTGCATGGCGAAGCGGTGTAATCCGTACTCAAGGACTGTCCACGACACGGCCCCCAACGACGCCGCCAACACCCGACCTCTCAACGCCGACATCCACCCAGCTTCGCAGAAGCCAGTGCGCTTGAACACAAGGCCACCAGCTCGGCGCTGATCACATCCAACTGCCGGGACCGTCGGAGAGGACGGTGACGCCACCACCGGGCGCACAGGCAGCGTCCCCCCGCAATGAAGCCGACGGCCGGGGCCTTCGGAGAGTTGGATGTTGTCTGTGGGCGGATGCGCCACCCACAGACAGCAGGGAGAGTTTGTCATGGACTTTTTCACCGACCCGCAATG
>CAZWPY010000040.1:10357-23925 GCA_964635475.1 uncultured Acidimicrobiia bacterium | reverse complement strand
GTTGCAGGGGTCTGCGCTGATCTTCTCAGTGAGGATCAACTTTCCGAACTGTGGGTGCAGTGGGTCAGTCTCGGTAAACGCGGCATAACCGCATCCCTCAATCTCGACGCACGGATGTGAAACGCGTGCCATTTACCGCGCCTCCCAGCCCACGGCGATGCTTGACGGGCCAAACGAGCCCATGTTCACCGCACCCGAGTGCGTGCCCCAAAATCGCAACTGCGCCGTGGCCGTGATCGTCTGGCCCGCGGCGACGGGAGCCCACGCCGTTTCGATCTGGCCCAGGTCGAAGTAGGAGTCGAAGGCGCCGGGCGCTGCGGTGTTCCAGCCCCAACGACGGGCGGGCAACAGGTTGGCCGTGGTCGCTCCGATCGTGTACTGCAGGCGCAGGTCGAACACGATGTCCCCGACGCCCGCCACGAGGATGGCGTCGATGGGTGGAACGTTGGCCCACACGCGCCCGCGGGTTGCTACCGCAGCGGCCGGAGAGGTCACCGTCGCAGCGGCCACGATCATCGGCGTGGCCTGCGGGATCGTGGCTCCGGGAGCGATGAACCCAGCGCCGACCGCAGTGGCAACGCCGTCAGGGATCGCAAACGCGCCGACGAGGATCGGCTCTCCCGTCGTCGGGCCGGTCGTCTCGGTCTGAAGCGCGGTGCCGGGAACCTCGTCGTGCAAGCAGCCCGCGTACGCGACGCGCGCCATTAGTCCTCCCCCTTGCCGCGGGGCTTGTCGGCTTCGGCTTGGATCGCGGCCCACTGCTTGGCGATGTCGGCATGCATCGACGCCACCTCGTCGGCAGTGATCTCGCGCCAGTCCGCTGGCGGGTCTGCGCCGTCGACGCTCATGGTCTGGCGGCCGTTGGTGAAGTGCCTCATGGTGTGCTGAACACTCCTCGCACGATGATGCCCGCCGAGCCGACGAGCAGGGAGTTGGACGCGCTCGCCGCAAACGCGACGCGGGTGAACACGACCGAGATTGACGCCAGTGCCGTGCCGCCGGGCCCGAGCACGAGCCGCGTCACGTGCGACCCTTCCGCGTGGTGCGCCTGGCGGATCGACACGCCGCCAAAGGCGGCAATGCGGGCATCGACCCACGCGACGGGCGCCGACGTTTCGGTCGGCCGCGTGGTTGTCGCGTTGAGGCGCCACGCGTTGTTCTGCGCGGCGTTCATCGAGATTGACGGGATGCGGTGGTGCACGACCACCTCGGCGCTTTGGCACGTGCTCGGGTTCGTGATCGGCAACGTCTGGTTGACGAGCACCGTGCCCGACGCGGGGATACCGGCGCCGCTGAACAATTGCGGGCCCACAACGGTGGACACGCCCCAACCCGCGGCGCGCTCGCGGGTGAACAGCTTGCCGTCGGTGCCGAGCGTGAGCACTTGGCACGCGTCGGTGGAGAGCAGGTCCGCGGCGAGGCCGCTCTCGTCGAAGCCGAGTTCGGAGCCGTCCCAGGACAAGCCCGGTCCAATCGACTCAATGCACAGACAGCCGCTCGCGCCGCAGTCATCACAAGCCATCAGGGAATCCTTTCGATTTCGATCCACACCCCGGCCTCTTTGCGCTCGGTGACGAGCTGGCCATCGGGGTCAAGTGAGGTGTCCGCGCTCAGACGAAACGACACGCCCGCGACGGGGTCCACGAGCTCTAACGGGAGCCGCAGCTTCGGGAAGCTCGTCGGCGCGTTGTTGCCCGGAGTTGTGCGAGCCGCTTGGCGCGAGGCCTCGTTCCACACCTCGGCGCGATAGCGGAACGCCTCCTCGTCGGACGCCAGCAGGCGGTGGTCGGTCACGAGGCCTCCACGAACGCCGCTGGCGTGAACGCCGCCGTTAACGCCTCAGACGCGCCGTCGAACGCGCACTGCAAACGCGTCAGGACCGAGCGGCCGCCGAAGCTGATGCAATCGCCTGAGAGCGCGATGTCAAAGCGCGCGCCCGCGTAGTAATCGTCAAGGTCCCCCGGCGCAGAGGGGCCCAGAATCCCGTCCTCAACGCGAGTTGGAGCGCGGCCCGCGGCGGTCGGGCCAAGCAAGCTCAGCCGGTACCCCGCCGCTTGCTGTGCGCTCGTTGCGTCCTCGATGCGAGGCTCGTCGTAACGCGCCTCGATGAGACCAAAGCGGGCGAGCATGGCAGCGGACGCGGTCGCTATTCCGACCACCTCGTCGCCTGCCGCGCCGCCGCCTGCACCTGACACGACCACCCGCGTTACGGGCCGCATCCGACGCACGCGCGGCGCCCGTGCGAAGTGCGACGAGTGCAGGGTCGTGACGAGCCCGGCGTTGTGGTTGATTTGCGGCTCACCGACGAGCACGGCACGGGGGTTCGCCGCCGTCGAGTGGGCGGCGAAGTCGATCGAGTCGCGAGCGAGCTCGGATATGGGGCCGTTCGTCTCGCGGTTCTCAGCGGCGAGGATTTTGCGTTCTCCCGCGAGCGTTGAGCCCGGCGTGGTGTCGAGCACAACAAGGCCCGGCGACGCGTCTGGCGCAAGCGCATCGGAGTTGAGGTCGACTACCTGGTCGATCAATCGTGACGGCCCCGAGCCAGTTTCGATCGTGCGGTCGTAGTCCGCGTGGACGAAACGCAGCCGCCACCACTGCGTGAGGTCATTGGCCGTGATGCGAATCTGCGCCGTCTCGGGGTCTTCGTCGAAGGCAACCTCCTCGATCGGCCCGAGCCACACGACGCGATGCGACGTGCCACTGACCGAGCGCAGGATCACAAGCTCGTGCGAAAACGGGTCAACGTCGGCGAGCAGGTCGCAACACGCCGCCGACGCAATCACTTCGGCGCTCGATGTCGAGTCGACAACACGTTCCCAGCGCCCGCTCACGACAGGGACAACCCGCGGGTTCGCGCCGCCGCGTTCTTGGACACGCACGAGGTAGGAGCCGCAGCCGATCATCCGGCGACCTGCTGGCGAATCGTTTCGATCTGCACCTCGAACTTCGATGCCAGACACGAGCCCGGCACCTCGACGCAGACGCAGAACGGCCGACAACCGTCGGCCTCCATCCACGCGAAGCCCTCGCCCTCGACGACCGAGAGCAGGCCCGAGCCGTCGGAGGAGGTCTGTGCCAGTGCATCGACGAGCAGCACGGTTTCGGCCGAAGCATCGAGCACGAGGCGGTGATGCGCGGGAATCGGACCCATCACGATCATCTGACGGTCAGGCGTCTTGCCCGCTGGCGGCGGGCAGCCCATGTTGTTCGGGTCGGCGTAGCGGTGCACGAAGATCGGCCCGCTAACGGGAGCGTCGAACGTGCGAAGCGTGATCCGGGTGGCAACGCGGCCAACGCCGTTGGGCGTGAGTTCGCAGCAAACGCGGTGGCGCGTGCAGAACTGGTCCTCAAAGCACTGGCCCGACAAGGTTGCAGACGGCTCTTGCCAGGCAGCGCACACCTCCGCGCACTGGCTCAGCCAACGACTCTCCGCGACGAGCGCAAACGAGAGTTCGGCAATGCAACAACTTGGCGAGTTCTCGATCGGCTCCTCGGTCACGCCGCCGAGCGCGGTAACCCGCGACATCGACCACAGGCCGGAGCGCCAGTCGCCACCATCGGGCGGGCACGTTGTGCGGATCGTCATGCACTCGCCAACACAGCTGGGCAGTGATTCGAGCACCGACGTGAGCCACGCGATGCCCCAGCGCAGCCCCGCGGGCGACTGCGCCATTGCCACAACGCGCACGCTGATCTCGCGGCCCTTGCGCGCAGCGGGTCCGGCGATGTAACCCCCACTCGCGGCCAGCTGCGGCGAGCGCGTCAGCATCTGGCCCTCGGTCCACTCGATGAGCGCGAAGTCGATGAACTCGAACGACTCCGGCACACTGGCGCGATGCCACGGCAGAGAGACGCCAGGACCCCAGTAACGCGGCGCTAGGCCCTCTCCGGCATAACGATCGGCCCAACACGTGAGCGGGTCGTAGGACGCCGCTACGGGGCCACACAACGACGGACACGCCCGCATGAGGTCGGCCATACGCGTCGTGTTGATGATCTCGCAACCGCCGAGCGAAACACGTGTCGGTTTCATGATGGCTGGCGCACCTGTTGGCCGAGTTGGCGCACCACCTCATGTGCCACGAGTCGCGGGTCGGCGTAGGGCGCCGTCACGGTGACGTTTTGCTCGACGTTGCTGTTGTTTACGACTGTCGCGGTGCTCGCTGTCGTGTTGGTTGTTGTGGTCGGCGTCGTCAGCCCAAGGCGATCGAGCATCGTGAACTGCGAGGCGCGGTACTGCGCGGCAATGGTGGCGAGTATCTGACTCTCCGAACGAGCCGACGCGGCGAGCGCGGATGTGAACTGCGAGTCGCTGGCAATCGCTGCGAGGAGTTCGCTGTCGAGGCCCTTGTCGACACCGGCGTTGAATCCCGCGGCAACGTTGCGACCGATGGACTCTGCCCGCTTGCTCGGGCTGGCGATCTGCCAGTAGTCCTCCACGCCGCCGGCGACCTCGCGGGCGTAGCGAGCACCGGCGCCGTAGCCGTCGCCGAGTCCGTCCGAGAACCCTGCGCGCACCGCGGCGCCCATGTTGTGGGCCGCGTGGTTCGCCTCGCGCAGGGCGTTGTTGTCGTTGCCGATTGCGTCCTGTCGCTGCGTCTCGCTCACGCCGAGAATGGCGCGGGCAAGTTCGCTGTCGGTCGTACTGATACTGACCTTGCCACCCTTTGCGTATCCCCCAACATCGACGCCGAGGATTGATGCGAGTTCGTTCGCTGTTATCGACGTGGCGAACTTGTTGCCCTTCTGGTATCCGACCTTGACGCCCAGCTTCACCGCGATCTCGTTCGCGGTGTCGTAGATAGTGACGCCCGCCGCGCGGGCGCGCTCAGCAAGCGAGCCAAATGCCGCACCTACAGGCCCGCCCGCTCCCGACGATCCTCCGCCGACGGCGGTAGCGAGACTGCCAACGGCCGCAGCAACGGCGGGTTCCGCGGCCTTGATTGCCTCAGCCAGACCGGTAGCGGCCTCGAAACCAGCGTCGTAACCGAGCTCGGCCGGTGTGGCCCTTGTGGCCAACGGGCTAGCGGATTGGCGAGCACCAGCGGCAACGCCCGCAGCGAACGAGGTCGCAGCCGCGCGCCCTTCGGGGTACAGGTTGAAGTCGCCGGTCGCCCCGAGCCCGGCCAGGTTCAACGACGGCGCCGAACCCGTGGCCGTCGCGGCGGCCGTTGCGGCGTTGAGCGTTGGGCCAAAGTCGAGCACGCGGCCGAAACCCAACTGGCGGATATAGGCCTCCATTTGGGTGCGGTACCGCGGGTCGGTCGTGATGACACCCTCACGGAAGCCACCCTCGGCGAGGTTCACGAACACGCCGCCGTTGACGGCCTCGAAGATGCCGCCCTTAGACGCGCCCGTCGCGTTCGCGTCACCGACCTTGTTCACGGTGATATTGATGGACTTACTGGTAGGGAGCGCGTTGACCGCGTCCGCGAGGTCCTTCACGCCCTTGACCGCAGCGCCGGCCGTCGATGTCACTTCGACGTCCTTGTCTTTGAGCCCGTCGAGCGCGGTGCCCACGGCGCGCGTGTCACCCACGGCCTGCCCGGTGTCGACTGTCACTTCGACCTTCCGGTCTTTCAGCCCGTCAATCTGCTCCCGCAGCTTCTCGACTTCGCCGCCACCTTCGACCTTTGCCGTGATGACTTGCTCGGACTGCGCGCCGAACCAGCCGCGGAGTTCCGAGCGAATCGAGACAGGAACTGTCACCGGGTGCGCCGTGACGTACGCCTGAAACTGCTCAAGACCAGCGGGGTCGAGTTGGCCGAGTTTCGCTTTGATCTCTGCGGGCTGGGCCGTCTGAGTCGCGCTCGTGATGGCATCAAACAGGGTTTGCTTGGCGGCCTCGCGGTCTGCGGTGGTCTTGAACGTCTTTTCAGGCAGCGACGCAAGGGCGGTGTCGATGCTGGCCCCTAGTTCGGCCTTCGCCGCTTCGGGGTCCGTCTTAAAGCGGGCGTCGAACTCGATTGCTGCGGTTCCGAGGGTGGTTTGCAACTGCGCCAGTGCACTGGGGTCTAGGTCCGCGGACACCTTCGCGAGAATCGGGCTTGACTCAAACTGGGCCTTCACTGCGGCGAAGTCGGAGACAACCTCAGACTGATCGAGCCCCAGCTTCACGGCGATCTCGGCACCGACGGCACCACCAAGGGCATCCTCCACGCCGCTGATCCCAGCCTTGGCCAAGTCGCTGAGGCCGTTGAACGTTGTGGCCAGCGCTGAGTTGATTCCGGCGCCCAACTTTGTGGCGTTGGCGATAATCAGGCTGCCGTTCTCGTCGAACAACTGGTTCATCGCCTCGAACGCCGCTGGCCCTTGCTGCGCGAGGAAGCCAGCGAGGTCACCGAACCCGGCCGCGGTTAGCTCCTTGATGCGCGAGCCGAACTGCGCGAAGTCGGCCGCTCGCTGGTTGGCCTCGGCAATGAACTCGTCGAGCGACTGAATGCCGTCCTTGCTGAACACGTCCTTGAAGGTCTCGCCCAGGTCGGGGAAGTTCTGCGCGACGCTGGCCGCGATTCCCTGGCCCACGGCTGCGATCTTCTCGTCGACGGTGTCGAGCGCAGTCGTGTCGATGTCGATGCCGAAACGGGCTTCGATCTTGCCGAGGTCGCGTTCTGCAATCGAGTTGATTGCGCCGGTGAGGCCTTCAAGTTGCTCCTGGCCGGTGACCTCAACGGAAATGACCGACTTGGACACCTCAGCCGCGGCCGCACTTATCTTGCCGACACCCTCCGCCATCTTCGATGTCTTCGCGTTGAATACGTCGTCGGGAAAATTGACAAACGGCCCGGCGACCTTGTCAGCGATGTCGATCGCCTCTTGCAGTGCCGACTGGAATTGCTCGATCGCTTCAGGCAGTGCGCTTTGCAACACGTCGACGACGGCGCCGATTGAGTCGCCGATGCCGCTGATGAAATCACCGATTCCGTCTGGAAGCACGAAGTCGGCGACCGATGAGAAGAACTCTTGGACCGACCCAAGCGATTCGACAACCGTCGACGACGCGAAGTCAGCTATGCCAGAGGCGATGTCGGCCACCACATCGGCCGCTGCGCCTCCGAAGTCCGCAACCGTGCCCATTGCCGAGCCGATGGCCTCAAACGCCGGGGCCGCGAGCTTCAGACCGGCTGTGGCAGTGCCAAAGCCGGTAAAGATGCCGACCACCTTCAGCGCTGGGCCAGCAAGTTCGGCGAGACCAGCCGCGAGAGGAGCTACGGCCTCTAGCCCTGTGCCGAGTGAGTCCGCTATCGCCGAGCCGATGTCAAGGAGCGGGGCCCCGACGACTTCGGCGATGTTGCCGAGCTTCGCCGTGAAGCGCTCAAACGAGCGTTCCGACGCCGTCGAGATGTTCTCGAACGAGTCGCCGCCCTTGTTCTCAATGGCCGCGAACACGGCGTTGGCGCGTTCCTCGGCAGTGTCGAGCCCATCGAGCTCGACCGGGATGTTGAGCTTCTTGAGGCCAATCTCAGCGCGGGCACCGCCGCGAACGACGGCGGTTTCGATCAACGACTCGACCTGACTCAGCGACGAGCCCGCCTCGATGGCGATTGCCGCCAACTGCGGGGCGATGTTCGCGAGCTTTGCGGCGAATTTCTCAGCGGCGACGCCAGAGCCCTCAAGCACCCGGCCAACGCTCGTGGCGAACCGCTTTAGTTCCTCGTCGTCGACACCAAGAGCCTCGCCTGCTGCTTGCAGCGAGCCCGTGAAGCCATCGAAGCTCACGGTCTCCAGTTCTTTGACCGCGTCGCCAAAGACCGCGACGGCCTCGCGCGCCACAACAGCGGCGTCACGAGCCGCGCCGAACGACACCGCGGCAACGGCCCCCGCGGCGGCGATAGCCGCGCCAGCAGGACCAGCAGCGCCCGCCATTGTCCCGAGTTCAGTGGTCACCCCGGAAATGCCGCCCTTGGCCGATTGCGCTAGCCCGACGAGTTGGCTGAGGTTGGCGTTGGCGGACTCGGTGCCGGTAACCGACATCTTCACGGGTTCGCCCTCGACCGAGCCGCGTAGGGCGTCGATCTCTGACGCAGCCGCCGACGTATCGGCTTCCACGCCGATCACAACCGACTCGGAGTCAAGCGAACTTGTGAGGCCGTCGAGTGAACTGGTGTCGGCGGTAACGCCGATTTCGAGTTCGGGCGCATCACCAAGCGCGTCCTCGATGGCAGCATCGAACGCCGACGTGTCGACGTTCAACTCGATGTCTACGCCGGGAATGTTGTCGACCACGTCCGCGATGGCACTGAGTGCCGCGGCGGAATCCGCGTCAAGTTCGATCGTTGCGGCTTCGGACGCCAACGACGCCAGTAGCGCCTCGATCTCGGCGGTAGCGGCTTCGGTGTCGGTGTGGATCGGAACGTCGATCGGAGCGAAGTCACCCAGCGACGAGGCGAAACCGCTCGTGTCGGCAGTGACTTCGAGCGGCGGAACCGACACGGACGCGATGGCCGAGAGCAACGCTTCGGCGAACACCGCGCCCGCCTCCGACGCGGCTTCTCCGATGCGCTCGACAAGATCGGCACCGAGCCCCTTGAGGTCGGCCTCCAACTTGATCTCGGCCGCGGGCAGGTTCGCGAGGCCCGACGTGAGTTCGGAGGAGAACCGCGAGAAGTCCGGCCGGATGACAACAACGTCCTCAGCGATCGGCATCGGCACCCCCTTCGGCCATCGCCAACAACCGCGCCCGCGCCTCGTCGCGAGAGACACGCCACGACCGCGCCATGAGCGCGACCTCGTTCTCGGACACCTCGACGACAGCGGGCTTGGTGGGGTCATCGGCAAGCCACGCGCTCACGGCGTTGCGCGGACCGTCAAGAATCTCGGCCCAACGACGCATGTTGTCGGCGCCGTCTAGCGCCTTCTTCGTGGACGGGTTGGCCAGCGGATGCGCGATGGCGTGCTCGACAAGGTCGAGGTGTTCCTCGACTGCGAACCGTTCAACGGCATCGAGCACGTCCGCGAGAGGCATGGCCCTCAGCGACCGACCGGTACGAGCGATGAACCAGCCGCGGACTTCCGAGCCCCGCGAGTTGTAGAGCGACCAGAGCCGGACCGCGGCTTGGTAGGGCGCTCAGCCGCGGCCTCCACGGCGGCGGCGACCTGTTCACGAGCGGCCTTGATGTAGGCGTTGACCATCACGTGGAGAACGTCACCGAGTTGCATGCCCCGCTCGCGTGAGAGCTTCACCAGGGCGTCGTGCAGTTCCTCG
The DNA here is from genome assembly GCA_964635475.1 of uncultured Acidimicrobiia bacterium. Lineage (GTDB taxonomy): Bacteria > Actinomycetota > Acidimicrobiia > Acidimicrobiales > CAZWPY01 > CAZWPY01. The sequence goes on along the minus strand of CAZWPY010000040.1, from coordinate 14,720 downwards.
CGGGTCCGCTCGACAAGGTGATCGGACAGCCAGCCGAAGTACCAGTCGATCGCGGTGTCTTTGTCCTGCAAGGCGACGAAGTCGATCACCGGCTCGAACTGGAACACCTCGTCGCCAAAGCCGATCGCGACCGGCGTGAGCTTGCGGCGCTCTAACTGTGAGGTGATGTCAATCACGTTTGTGGTCTGGCTCATTTGTGGGCTCCTATCGGTAGGGGGTGGTTTCCAGCGCTCGCTGGAGAACTCGGTGCGCGTCGGTGCCGGGGTGGTGCACCTCTCGCGCAAAAACAGTGCGGCCGTCCGCGCCTTGAAAAACAAGGAACTTCCCGCGGCGGGGGCGGATCGTGTGCGGTCGCGTGCCGCGCTCGATGAACGTCGAGTGCGGGGCTGTGTTGCCGATCGCGTAGGACCAGTCGGTGCCGCCGCCGCGTGACTCGTTGAAGAACCCGCCGCGGTAGGCGCCCGTGCGCGCGTTGGTTGGGTTCAGTTGCTGGGCCGTGGTCTGAATGCGCCGCGCGTAGGTCGCGAACTTGGCGTGGACCGGACCGCCGACGCCGAATAGCCGTGCGAGTTCGGCCTCGTTGATCTGCACACTCATACGGGCCTCCGGGCTCCGTACCGAATAAGGGCGCCGACGCGCCAGCCCGCGGCGACACCCGATTCGGCTTCGCCGCAGCCGTCGGGGCACAACATCTCGGGCGGTTGCCAGAAGATGGCGTCGGGCGAGACGCATGAACCGCCGTCCTTGGTGGGAAGGATCAAGCCCGACTGAAGCGCCTTGCGCCACGCGCAGCGAAAGTCGTCAAAGCAGCCGAGCACGTCGTTGGTCGCCGCGGTGTACTCCTCCGCAGTGGGGTTGCGATCAAGACGCACGTGCGCGCACCACGGGCGCAAGTATTCGACCCAGAGGCGCCAGTACTCCACTGCAGCGCAACACGACGAGGTGTCGAAAGGGTTCGCGTTCGGATCGAACACCGAGAGCGGGTCGAGATAAACGCGAAGGTCAACGCAGCAGCCGAGGGGCCGACAGTGCGAAATGGTGGGATTGTTGGGCGCGCAGTCGAGATCGGTGAGCGCGTCAGTAGCCCACGCGAGGGTGGTGTCGAGCAGGTCGAGAGTCCAATCCATGCCCCACCTCCCTTCGTCGGGGTTGGGCACCGGCGCCGTGGGGCTGCGGCGCTGGTGCTAGGGCCGGGCGGGCAAGAGCCCCAAGCCCGCCCGGCCAACTAGCTCATGGGCAGACGACGGGCGCCTCGGAGAGCGACCGAACGCCGGCGGTCGTCGTAAACGACGTAAGCCAGCCGCACTTGGCCTGACCGGTGTAGGTAGTCGTGCCGGGCACGGCCGTCACGACCCAGTTGATGAGTCCGGGGATTGAGTTCAAGAACGCCTCAACCCCGGCCGGGTCATTGAAGAACGGCGACGGGCCGTAGGTCGCGCCGTCGACCACGATTGCGGTGATCTGGCTCGTGGCCAGCGGCCCGATGGTGGACTGCACCGTGACATCACAAAGGTCCGGCCCCGGCGTTGACACCCAGGCGCAGCGAGCACCCTCGCCGGGCAGTGACGGCACGTCGGTGGAGTCGATGCGGGTGAACACATCGACCCCGTCGGGGTACGTTGCCGCACTCCACGCGCCGGTGGTGAACGCTGGAAGGGTCGTCGCCGTGATCTTCGGGTTCGAGTACCCGCGGAACGTCAGTTCAGAGACAGCGAGCGTGCCGCCCTGCACGGTTGGCGTTCCGAAGATGAAATCACGAGCCGAGTAGAACGTGACGTGGTCGAAGACTTCCTCGCCCTCGTCGGGGCAGTCACCGGCATTGCAATCGAACTTCGGCTGCCACCACTCGACCATGAACCGACGATCGGCAACCGTGCCGCTAGTGCCCGCGTAACCGACGCCGACTGTGTCGCCAGCGCCGTCGTAGTAACCCTTTTGGCCGCTCAGCCAGACTTCCATTTCTTTGTTGACCGAGCACAGGTTCATGGTCACGTCGACCCACTTCAGTTGCTTGCCGCGCTGGACAACCTCAGTCACGGTGCCGTTGCAGTCAGCGGGCAACGTGTAGGTCTTGTCGTCGGTGGTCGTCGCCACCATGCCCACTTCGCCGCGAATCGTCTGCTGGCACACCAGCGAAACGGCGTCAGCGTCGTCGCAGACCGTGACGGGGTAACACTGATCCAGTTCGGTGATGCGAAAGACACAAGGAGAGTCCTTGTAGATGGTCATTTGCTCAGCCCTCCTTTGAGGCCGAAGCGGCCTTGGCGGTCTTGGTGTCGGTCGAAGCCGTTTCGGCCGGGGCCTCAACGGGTGCGGGCACTTGCTCCTCGGCGGGCGCGGGCGGCACCTCGATCACGGCGTGGCCGTCGCGAATCGCGGCGGCGTAGCGCTCCTTGTTGGTGCGCGTTGCTTTGATGCGCTTGCCCTTTGGGTTCCCGCCGATGGGGACGAGAAACACGATTTGTGGACAGGCCGACCCGAGTCGGCCTCTGCGAGACGCCATGTCGGCTCCTCCTTTTTTGGCGCGCCCCTGACTTGGAGCGCGAGAACTGTCAGCGCCGCAACACACGTCACGCCGTCCCGACGAACGACGAACGGCGCGAGCGGTCAAACACGAATGCCGTGCCCGCTACCTCGCCGGGGTTGCGGACAGAGAGCCACGCCTTGATCTCCGGCAGTTGGGCAACGCTCCACTCCAAGGCGTCGGCGTCAAGCTGGATCGTGTTGCCGTAGCCGGTGATGCTTGTGACGCGGGGGTCCATGCGGCACTCACTGGGGCAGGTGAACGACTTGACCAGTTCCAGCGCGATGGTGCGAGCGGCGATGCGGTCGAGCTCGTCGGGCGGGTTGCCCCAGCGGTATTCGACCGACATGCCCGCGTCTGGCGTCGACAGGTCGTTGCAGCGTGGCCAGGCGAACGAATCGAGCAGGATGAGGTTGCGCCAGTCGTCGACGCGGTAGTGGATCGGGTCGACGACAACGCCACCGACACGGACCGCCCCGATATCAAGCACCGGGTAGGGGCCGTCGAGCACGAGCGAGCGCAAGGCGACACAGCCGCACGGCTTCGCGCACTCACACGCGTTGCCACACGACGTGCAGTCCGAGAGCGGCGGCAGGTAGTCGCCGGATTCAAGGCGCTGGCGCCCGCACGAACCACAGCCACACACGGCCGCGATGCATGGCCACACGGTCGAGCTGCACACGCCGATCTGGCGGCCGCTCATGCTCCAGATGAGTTGCGAGGTTGCGGCAATGACCGCGTCGCGCACGGCTTGGTCTGCGTCGGTCCACGCCGAGCACGCGCCGAGAACCACGTCGCTGTCTTCAACGACGGGCTCACAACTTGGGCGCGGCGGGGCGATCGGCATGGCTACTTCGTCGCCTTGCGCTTCGCGGTGGTCTTGGCCGCGGCCTTAGCCGGCGCGGCCTGGGGAGCAGCGACGCGTGGCGCGATGGGCGCTATCGGCGGAGCGGGCACGCCACGGCCGACACTGACCGGCTCGGATGCAACGAGCGCGCCGGCGTTGCTTGTGACATCGACGGTGACGGAGTAGACGCCATCGTCGGAGCAGCCGGGGCAGAGCTCGCACGCGAGCGTGACCACGCCGCCGTCGGGCCATGTCGACACAACGAACGACGCGCCGGGGGCATTGGCGATGCCGCTCGCGCCGCCGCTGTAGGTCATCACCGCAGCGCGGGTGCTCCAGTCCGCGGGCGTGCTCAACGAGAGCAGGTGCCCGTTGAGCGGCGCGCCGGTCGAGTTGGTGATCGTGAGCGTGATCGGCTCGCAGACGCAACCGCTCGGGACTTCGAGCGATGACGGCGAGACGGTGACGCCACCACCGGGGCCACAGTTGGCGTCGTCGTAGGTGATCGACGCGGACGCGTTCGACCACGCGAAGTCGGCCGGACCGTTGTTGCCCGTTTCGGCGGAGCCGATCACGACGAAGTAATCGCCGTTTTGGAATTTCGCGAGGTCAAGCGCCGTGGCAACGAGTGACAGGGTCCATGTCCCATTGCCCGGGGGGGCACTGACATCACCAGCAACCACGGCGGCAACGCCAACCTGGGTCGCGTCCAGTACAGCGACGAACCCCTGCGGGCTTCCGACAGTCCCAGAGATGGTCAGGTCGGCCGAAAGGTCGAGGGTGACGTTGGGCCCGGTCGCGCACAGCGGGACAGCCGGCAGGCTCAGTGCTCGCCAAAACTGTTCCTGGGGAAGGTTGCCGTCCGTGTTGAGGGTGACCGTCCCGCCGGAGAACGCCGCGTCATGCGAAATCGTGTTAACGACGGTGATCGTGCCCGGGGGTGGGTTGGTCGCATCGAGGAGCGACTGGGCGGCGGCCAACTCGGCCGGGGT
>CAZWPY010000040.1:4515-10257 GCA_964635475.1 uncultured Acidimicrobiia bacterium | reverse complement strand
GGCGCGTTCGAGACAGTGACCGGCCGAGACGACTCGATGAGTTGGTCGACCTTGGTGCCGAGGGCGTCTAGCCGCTCGCTCACAACGGCGTGCTGGGCCGAGTTCTCCTCGCGTGACAGCCGCGATTCCTCACGCGCTCGCTCGGCGGAAGCCGACGCGGCGTCGACCTTCTCCCCGATGTCGCCAACGACGTGGCGCAAGGGTTCGCGGCGTGGGTCACCATCGGGCGCCGTCGGGTCGCCAAGCACGTCGTCGTGGACGCGCTGGACCTTGCGCAGGATCCGCCCGACCTTGGTCAACAACGCGGACAGGCCGAGCAGGAGCCCGATAGCAGCGCCCGCGGAAGCGACGGTTACCTCGACGGCGATCACTCGACGCCCTCCTCAGTGCGACCGAGTTCGATCGGAGCGTTAAGCCCGACCTGCACGAGGTACACGAGCGCCTCGACAATGGCGGCGAAAGCGGCCTGCTGTTCGCCCGAAAGCGAGAGCAGCCCGACGCCGACGGCAAAGCCGACGCTCTGGCGGATCAGCGCACGAATCGCGCTCGAACCCTGGGCAGAGAAGATGCGACGCAGCGCGGCCATTAGTAGCTCCACTTCGTGGGGTGGTCAGTGCGTCCGCGGGTCGTGTTGGTCTTTGGGTCGACGTGGCGAACATCGACGTGCAGAACGTTCGGCCCGAGCGACCCGAGGCCGGAGAACACGCGCAACGCCTCAACGGTGGGCGTCGGAAGCCGGTCACGCTCGTCAATGTCGACAGCGAGGCCGTAGAGGTGCTGCGAGCTCTTGGCACCGCCCACGCGTGCGTTGTGCGCGGGATCGCGGTACGCCGAGGTGATGCGCGCCTTCCGGCCAAGCAACGTGCACAACCGCTCTAGCCCGGCGATTAGTTCACGATGCGAACGAATCCAGCGATTCCCGAGTGAGGCGAAGTCCTTGGCGCGGTAGTGCGGCGAGACGTGGCCGTCGAGTTCGACCGAAACGCCGAGCGCGTAACGAGTCTGCGGGCCCGCCCACCCGTCAGGGGCCAGCGCTGCGGCGCAGTACATCCGCTGGAAATCGGTCACGGCATCGAACGTGCGCGGCCCGTATGCACCGTCGACGGTGATCGGCCAACCGAGCGCCACGAGCGCCTGCTGCACGGCCTTGGTCGTGTCGGCAATCGCGGGGTAGGTCATGGCCGCTCCTTTGCAGCGTCGAGTCCGCGGGGCGCTCCACACCGCGGAACAGCCGCGAACGGCCGAACCACACCGATGGACAGCAACCGCGAACGGCTGGCCCACACCGCGGAACATCCCGCGCACTCGACGCGGCTCACAGCGACGACCCCCGACGAGGAGCGCCGGTGACACCGCCGATATAGAGGCGGCACAACGTCCGTGGCGTGACCGTGCGGGTCCGTGCCGCAAACGGCTCCGTGTGGTCCTGCACCGACACGTCGGCCCAGTCCGGGTTCGGCCAGGGTGTGGCGATGAACGTCTCTGACGGGTCGCTCACCGGCTGGCGCGTGCCGTCAACAACGGCCGTGAGCACCAGCCGAAAGAACTGGCGCGGCACGTCTTTGCGATTGCGGCTCGGTCGGTGCTGCCCGCGGTCGGTCCACTCGGTGAGTGGCCACTCGCACGCGCCCGAACCGGCGAGCCACCAGCGTTGAAAGCCGCCGACGCTGACGCGCTCAAACGGCGCCAATGTGGGCGATACGGCCCACTCGCTAGAGCGCGGGTCGACGATCAGGGCGCCGCTCGGGCCCTGGTGGGTGCCGCCACCAACGGAGTCACCAAGATGGGCTGCGCCATTGAGATGCGACGGATGCACCCAGCGACGCCCGCGACGATTCGGAGAGCCGACCGCGCCGCGCTTAGCGCGCTTGTAGCGCAGCAGGTGAAGCTCAGGACTTGCGGCGAGGATTGCCGCGGGCAGGCCCGCGGGCCAGTAGGCAGCGAGTTCGTCGTGGCCGATGAACCGCGGCGGGTCCGGCGTTGGGTGCTCGGGCGCGGGGCCGGTGAGTGGGCCAAGCACTTCGAGCAAGGGCGCGGAGGCCCAGAGCCCAGCGACAGCGTGGGCCGAGATCGAGCCCGATGTCGCCATCAATGCTCCGTCCACGCGACGTAGGCGACGGCAGTGCCGGTCGCGGTCAAGGTCACGAGGCCCGAAAGCATCGGGTCGTCGTCACCGTCGACGGCCCACGAAAGCGAGACGCCTGAGTCGATGATGCTGCGGGGTCCGGTCGTCGCAGCCCAGTCGACAGTGACCGGGTTGGACGCATCCGCGGTGACGACAGTGACCGTCAACGACTGGAGCCCGCCGGCGGTTGGCAGCACCAACACCGGCGCCGCGGAATCGAGCCGGTGCAGCCCGGCAGCGACAGCCGGAAGCGGCGTGCAGCGCTCGACCCGAAGCGGGCCGGTGAGGTTGATCTGGTTCGCCATCAGGGACACCCCACCTGAGACACGACGAGATCAGCGGCGGAGGTCACGGTCACCGGTAGCGACGGGTTCGTGATCGTCACGTTGAGGTTGTCGCCATCGGCGAACCCGGCGACGTTGACCTCGACAGCAAGGACGCAGCAGCGCGAGAACACCGCCATGCCGAACTGCTCAACGACTGCGGCGAACTCGTTGGTGGTCGTGTTCGGCGCGGAAAGCCGGAACTGCGGCGACGTGAACGTGTCAAGGCCCGCGACCGCGAACATCCAGTTGCGTGAGGTGGAAGCGGGCGAGCCGCCGACGATCGGGGCAACGCCCCAAAAGCCGGAACCCTCGACGACCAAGGCGGCGGCGCCCGCCTGGTACACGCCGGGGGTTGTGGACGACTCGCCCACGATCTTGGCCGCGCGCAGCTCGGTGACGACCCACGACGGGGCAAGCACGATCATGCGGCGCCCACCGGCGCAATCGGCCCACGCCTGTTGGAGTTGCGCGAACGCAAGCCCGGCACCAAGCGGGCCAGTGCCCACGACCGTGGCGACGCCATCGTCGGTGAGGTGCGGGCCCACGCCGGTGAGGTTGTGATCGTTCGCCGACGGCACGACGCTGAAGGCCGGATCGTGAAGCGGGTCAAGGCCCCACAACTCGCGCTCTAACGCGTCGGACAACTGCGCTCGCACGACCTCTGCGCCGAGCTCGCTCAGCGCAGCCGTTGGGTCGCCGCCGTCAAGACAGTCAGATGTCAGCCCGACGTAGAGCCCGATCGGGTCCGCGGTGAGGTCGGACGCGTCTGCTTGGTCGAGATTCTTGAGCCCGGTGTCAACCGAGTCTTGGCAGCGGCGAGCCCAGCGTTGGGGCCGAACGCACAGCGGAGCGCGACCGGTGACGCCGAAGCGAAAGCCCGGCGCCATAGCCGCGCCCGGCTCTGACGGCAATGGTCGCGGGGGGAAGGCCGCGAGCAAGCCGCCAGAGCGCGGGGCGAACCCCGAAGGGGTGAAGTGCTGGCGCGACACCGGCTACGGCTGCACGCCGTCGACGTTGCACGATGACACAGCGTCGTAGGGCCCAGGCCATGCGCCGTTAACGCAGATGTCCACGGTGTGCCACACGCTGAAGCAGCCGCGGAACTGGTCCTGGTACTTGAGCTCCTGGAACCACTGCGCCGTGTTTTCGGCAACGTTGTCGTTGCCGCGGAAGCGGTTGCCGGGGTCGAAGCCGAGTTCCAGTTGTCCGAGAGTGCGACGGCGGTAGTCGCCGGTGCGGAAGATGGCGAATGAGCCAGACTGGCCCGCAAGCTCGGGACCGGGGCCGCCCGTGGGGGCAGTGCCGACGTAGAGCGGGCCGCCCGCGGTGGTTGGCGCGTCCCACATCGGCACGACCCTCGCTCCTGGAGCAAGGCGCGAGATGATCCGCAGCGCGTCCACCTCAGCCTGGGCGACGTTGCCCGGCCCGAGATCGCGCAGGACGCCGTCAGTCGCAATGCCCCACAGCAGCAGGCGATCGACCAGCACCGTCAGGCCGTTCACGTTGTCCTCGCGCAATTGGTCGAGCATGAACGCAAGGTCGGCGCCGAAGTGCGAGGCGAACAACGCCGACACCGGGCGGTTGTTCGCGTTTGTGTTCGTCCACTGCGTTGAGTTCGCCTTGACGAACTCCCAGGCGCGGCCGTTGGCCGACGAAATCCAGCCACGTTCGGCCCGACGAATGAACGCCTCGACGGTCTCGGGGCTCCCCCATTCGTCCTCGTTCTTGATCGTCAAGCACTGGTAGATCGTTCGCGATGGCGGCGTGATGAACGGCTCGCAGTCGTCACTCACGCACGTCTTGTCGGAGACGCCGTCCCACTCGTTGACCGCGATCGAGCCCGACATGGCCGGGCGGAACTGCTCGGGGCGATTGCCGTTCGTGACCTCGAACGCCAGTTCCCACTGCGAGGCCATCGAACCGCACTCGTAGACGGCGAAATCGGGCTCGGCGGGTTCACACGCGATGCCCGCGGCGATATCTGTGCGCGATGCCTCGATCCGCTCGAAGTCCGGCGCGACCGAGAGCACGACCTGGCGATGGCCCGCACTGATCAGGCCCTTGGACAGGCCTGAGACCGTGGCCGCAACGTCAGCCGATGCGATCTTTGAGCCAGCGACGTGGCCGCCGAAGGTGGTGCCCATCGTGATCGTGGTGGGCGCCTTGACCCGACGGCCGCCGACGGACAACGCCGGAGCGGGTGCGGGGTCGGTGGAGCCGACACCGAGCATGCGAGCGAGTTCGGCGGCGTTGCCCGTTGTGCGCGGGCTGGGGGCCACCGACGCGGCGATCGGTGCAGCCGCGGGGCGTAGTGCCGCGGGGCGTAGCGACTTCGCTCGCTCGATGGCTTCGGCCTTGGCTGCGGCCGCCTTCGCCTCGCGCGATGCAATCTCGCCACTGGCGCCGGAGAACGTGTCGAGCGCTGTGACGACGGCGGCTAGCGCCTCAACGTTGTCGCCAAGGGCGTCAACCGCCGCGTTAAACGCGGCCTCATCCAGGTCGCTGAACCCTGCGCCAAGGTGTTCGGTGAGGATTGCCTCAGCCTCAGAACGGACAGTGGCGAGGGCTTCGTCGGTGGCGGTGGCGTAATCGACGCTCGCCGGGGCCTGATCGGCAGTGGCTGGATCGGCCGTGGTTTGCTCGGTGACTTGGGGCTGCTCAGTGGCCGTCTCGGCAGTGGCATCCTCGACAACGGGCGCGGAAGTGGTGTCCTTGGACACAGCGGTGTACCTCCTGCACAGCACCAGCTGTGCGGCTCATTGAGAGCCCCGGAGGTCCGCATCACGCTTCCCAACGAGTGGCCAGTCCGACATCACGCCCGGCGACTGACTTTCCTCGGTTTTTCAGTTGTGGGCTTTTGGTAGCACAGACGGCCCTCGGCCGTCAAGACCTACGACTGATTTTTCTTGAGCCGTCTGACTCGCACGTCTTGCGCCCACGCGGCCAGGCACTCACCACACGCGGGCGTACCGGCCGCTAGGTGCCGCCGATACCCCTCGGGGGAGCCGTGATCGGGCGCCGAGCGGGGGCGCCCGATCTTCGCCCCCGACTCGCCCGCCTTCTTCCTGGCCCGAAATGCGCGCGCCCGCTCGGCGCCCGACTTCGGTGTGCTCACGCGAAGCTCAATCCGTGGGGCGCGAGAGCGGCGCAACGGCGACAGACCATCCCGTTGATTCCGCTGCTGTCGCGGGCGGGCACCAGGTCGCGATATTCGAAGCACTCGTCGCACGTTCCGCGACGTCCGGCCGAGGCCTTTTTCGCGGGCCGTGTCGCGGGGGCCGCAGTGGCCTC
>CAZWPY010000040.1:0-4415 GCA_964635475.1 uncultured Acidimicrobiia bacterium | reverse complement strand
GGGCAGAACTCCGGCAAGCCGTGCGTGGCGTCGATGAGCGACCAGAGCCTGGGCGTCTCCTCGATCCACGGGCCACCGATGACGCCGGCGGCGATCTGTGGGCGCACGAGCATCGAGCCGGGGGCACCCTGGCCGCCGATGCCGACGAGGCACGCGCCAGCCATCAGCCAGCCGTCTCGATCGGCGAAGGTGCCGGGAAACAACTCCTGGCCGCGGTGAATCTTCGTGCGGTGGTAACTGATCGCACTCGCGTTCCACGAGGCGATCTGCTCGTCGGTGGTGCCGGGGCGAACGGCGCCGAATGCGGCAAGTGAACCGTCGGCCTGCCAGTGGTAGACAACGTCGGCGCCAACGGCGTCGTCGCGGTCCGCGTAGTGCGCGAACAGTTCGGCCGCGGTGGCAAAGCGCTTGTGGCCGATACCCGAGATGATTGGCGACGTCCGCAGCTGGCCGAAGGTGGTGACCCGGCCCGGTGATTGCAGAATGACCGGCACGCCGTCACTTGTGGGTGTGACGCACGCGCCCGAGCCGCCCAGGCCCAAGTGGCAAGCGGAAGCAGCGACGATGCCGAAGATGCGCCCGCGCTCGGGACCATCGGGCACGATCCAGAACTTGTGATCGACCGCAAAGGGCTCGAACCACTCACCCGGCGGGCACACGAGCGGATCGACGCTCGTGGCAGCGGCGGCCACGTCAGTGGCCTCCACCTGGCGCAGAGCCAAGCGCACGGCGATTGCTGCGGCGGATGCGGCGATCTCGACCTGGTCGGGTGGAAGCTCCGGCACGGGTGCCACCTCGACGGGCTCGGGCACCAGACGAATCCACGTGTTGGGCTCCGCGGGCGACGACACGACGGTGACCTCGATGAGTTGGCCCGTGTACCGCGTGACGCTCTCCAGCGGAGGCCCGTCGACTGGGGGCTCGTTATCCTCGTCGTTGACGATGTCCACGCGACCAATCCCGGGCGAGCAGGCCCAGGGCATTCCGCGGCGAAGCTCCTCGATCAAGTAGCGGCCCGCGATGTTGTCGAGCAGGCCGGACGCGATCACCGACCCGTCTGGCTCCTGGCGAATGGCTGTGATCTCGCCAACGAGTTCGGCACCGTTGTGCCCGTCGTGTGAGTCCCGTTGCCAACGCAGCCGCAGCGGGAACGCGTACGCGTCACCCCACGCCAGTCCGGCGAGTTCGCGCTTGTCTGCCGTTTCGCGACCGATCACAGCAATGAGCGCCTCGAATGGCGTGCCGTCGGTGATTGCGGCCAACACAGACGGGATCGACGCCGAGCGGGCACACGCGTCGCAGCACGCGCCCTTCGGTTCGGTCACTGCGGCCGCGGCGATCTCTGCGCGATGAATGGCGCGGCGAATAGTGGCGCGGCGCAAGGCGGCACGAGCGATTGCAACCTGACTCACGATGAGCCTCCTTCGACAAGCACGGCAACGCAGCCGCAGCCGTTGTGATCGGGCCCGCCCGGGCCGTTCGTCGGACTAAACGAGTCCCCCACCCACTCGAAGCCGGAGCCCGCCGACTCAAGGACCGGGTCGTCCCACGACGTGAACTCAACGCCGTCGAGGTCGGCGTGCGGGGGGAAGTCTTTCGGGTTGCCGGAGTGAATCCACTGCCAGCGCGGCGTTACGCCGGCGGATTCGAGCCCGGCACTGACAAGGCGTGAGCCGACAAGTCCGGCCACGAACGCGAGCAAGCCCGAGCCGCCGCCAGCAGCGGCAGCGATCGTGCGGACGATGCCCTCGTCGGGCTCGATCGTCGCTAGGTCGTCGTCGGCGGCAAGGTCATCGAGCGCCGTGGCGATAGCGCGGCGGGTCGCGGCATCGAAGCCGGTCAGCGCCGCGACGGTCCAGTCGTCGAGCTCGGCGGGGTCGATCTGCGCGGCACCAAGCGCAGCGAGCGCGCCGAGCACCTTGCGCTGCGCGACCTCGATGCGTTGGCGCACGGCCGTTGAGCGATCGGCCACGGTGCGCGCTACCACGTCGTCAACGTCGACCCCGACGGCGGCGAGCGCTGCGGGGTTGAACTGATCGAGAGCAGCGCCACGCTTGCGAGCAAGGTCACGGCCCCGACGCACGGCTGCCCGAGCAACCTCGGTGGCCGACGCCGCTACCGCGACGGCGATGTCCGCGCTAAGCCGACGGTCGGCATCGTTGATTGCGCGCAACGACTTCGCCACGGGTCGCGGCGGCGTCGCAGCGGCGTGCACCGTGTAGCGATGCGGAGCTAGGCCAAACGGCCAGCAACGCCATTCGTCGGGCGTCTGCCACGCGCCAGCGACGCAGATTCCCGAGCCAACGAGGACGTCGGTCGGGTCGATAGGACCCGAGTACTCCTCTGCACCAGGTTCGAGGTAGCGCAGCGTCATGTGGGGTCGGAACGCGTATTGATCCGACCACGCAATGCCATCGCGGTTTAGCTCCCACACGATTCGTTGGCGCAGTTCGTGGAGTTCGGGAGACGTGGCCTCCCAAACGAGCGCCGTGCCGTCGGGGCCAAGCAGCGACTGATGGGTGAAACGAAGCGGAATCGGTCCGGTTGTCTCGGCCACCCGCGCCACCGCGCCTTCGACCGCCGCAAACGTCTCATCGCTAACGTCGTCGCCCAAGAACGCGAGCGTGATGTGGGCATCCTCGGGCAAGTCCGCCGGCCATCCAGAGTTGAGAGGCGTCCCGCTGGGCCAATCGGCGGGCACCGGTGCAGGCCGCCAGGTCGCAGGCATCCGCAGGCAGATCATGGCCGACCGCTTCTTGAGATCAGGCGGCCTAGCACCGGCGGCGGCTACGTCAGGCTCCGCTTCGGACGCGTTGACCGGCTCGTCGGCCGCGGGCGTCGCTGGGGCGGTTGGTTCCGCTATCTGTGGCGCCCACTCCTCGGGGAAGCGGAAGAACGCCCGAGCGCCGTGCGGGCCGATGATCTGCGCGTCAACCGCGGCGAGCACGACCTCAGAGTCGGGCGGCGGTTCGAGCGCCGTTTCGTCGGGGCGCACGATCTGGTTCTCCCACGGCAGGCCAGACAGCACAAGGAACTGCTGCAAGAACCCGGTAGCGAGCGAGGCGAGCCGGTTGCAGTAGGGCAAAATGTAGGAGTCGACGAGCGAACGGCGCACTAGTTCGCCGTTGACGTACTTGCTCTCAACAAGCGAGCCATCGACCGCACGCGCCTCGACGTCGAGAAACACGAGGAGCAAGTCAGCGAGCGTGGTGCGGACTTGCAAAACGCGCTCGTCGTACTTCCGCTCGAACGCCAGGTGCCGAAACTCGCCGGTGCGTTCGCCTGGCACCGTCGCGACAGTCGGCACGAGCTCGGCCGACGTGCGCGGGTGTTCGACGGCAGACGTGATGGCGCGGTCAAGCGAGGCCGTAAACCATTCGATCAACGACGGCACCGTCTGTGTGCCGCCTGGCCCGCTTGCCACCGGCGGCGGCTGGACTTCGGCGGGGACCAGCAGGAGCCCCGGCGACAGGTTTACTTGGGCGATCACGCCGAGCAGGCGGTCTAGGCAAATGATCGTGTCGCACACGTGCGCGGCGGCCATCACGCCAGACCACGGGACTCCCGACTCACGCCCGAGCTTCGACTCGCGGCAATGGCCCCACACGACCGAGTCGACGGGCAGCTGCAGCGGGTCGCGGGTGCCGTCCTCGATGGTGACCCAGGGTGCGCGAAAGCGCAACGCAAGCGGCGACACGGCGCGCCACTGCCCGCCGCGGTCCTCGTCGTTCCAGCCGATGAGGACGGCCTCGCCACCGACGAATAACTCAGACGCGAAGCGCTCGGCGAGTTCGGCTTGGCCACCAACGCCGGAGCCAAAGCCGCGGACCCACTCGTGCGCGGGAAGAACCTCAGAGGCCTCGTAGACGGTGGCGCCCGAGTCCGACATCATCGCCTGGCGCGCCACGAGGGGAACCTTGCCGACCAGGCGCGCCACCGAACGCGTCGCGTTCATGACCTCACCGACGCGTTCCCAGTGTCGGTACGCGGCCTCTTGGCGGGCGCCGTTGGGTCTCGCCTTCGCGAACTCGCCCGACAGCGAGGCCTTCGCCTCCGCCGCGGCCGAGACTTCGACGGTGCGAATTACGCGTTCGAGCAGGGCGCCCCAGGTTGGCGGGGACGGGCCAGGCGCGTACTCACTGACCCGCCCCCGTGAATCTGACACCAGCAGCGCCACGAGGCGTGCTCAGTCCCGCTCGGCGATGGTGGCGAGATGGATCAGGGCGTCGTCGATTGCGACCATGAGCCACGCGGCGAGAGTGCCCAGCGCGCCGCCGCCGATGGCGCTCAGCCACGACATGTCGGTTGCGAGCGCAGCGACGGGCACAACGAGCGCCGCGACCCAAAATGAGGTACAGCGAGCGCAGTTCAGCACTTGGCGCGCAAAGCCGGTGGGGATGCGGTCGCGCAGCGGC